>CAZMEA010000072.1:6203-10751 GCA_964565135.1 uncultured Woeseiaceae bacterium | reverse complement strand
AATGACATCGTGACGCTCGACGTGCGCAACCTGACCACGGTAACGGACTACATGATCGTGGCAAGCGGAACCTCGAACCGACACGTCAAGGCGCTTGCCGAGGCGGTTGCGGCAAAGGCAAAGGCCGCGGGCCATCGGGCGGCTGGCATCGAAGGTGAGTCCGGCAGCGAATGGGTGCTGCTCGATCTCGAAGACGCGTTGGTCCACGTGATGCTCCCGCGTGTGCGCGAGTTCTACAATCTGGAGAAGCTCTGGTCCCTGAATCCGGTCGGCGACGCCGTCGCGACTGACGGGTAGGGCCCGTGCACATCCGCGTACTCGCGGTGGGCGGCCGGCAGCCTGCCTGGGTGACCGATGCCTGCAGCGAATACGCTGGCCGACTGCCTCGGAACTGGCAATTCCGGGTGCAGGAGATACCCCTCGCCAATCGTGGACGACAGCGCACGCCGCAGTCGAAAGATCAGGAAAGCGAGGCCATCCTCGCCGCCCTCAGGAACGATGAACGAATGATCGCGCTGGATGAGCACGGCAAGCAGCCGGACAGCCTGCAGCTATCGACGTGGCTTTCCGACTGGCAAGGCGACGGACGCGACATCTGCCTGGTTATCGGCGGTCCGGACGGGCTTTCATCTGCCTGTCTCGATGCCGCCGAGAGGCGTTGGTCGCTGTCCAGGCTGACATTGCCGCACGGGCTCGTACGCGTCATTCTCGCCGAGCAGTTATATCGAGCCTGGACCCTGCAGACCGGCCACCCGTACCACCGGGCCTGATGCCGTGATCCAAACGTCCCCATCGCTCCATCTCGCCTCTGCGTCGCCGCGCAGACGGGAGATCCTGACGGCGCTCGGGCTTGAATTCAGCGCTGCCGGCGTCGATCTCGATGAGAGTGAACTGCCGGGCGAATCACCGGAGGCGTTTGTTCGTCGATTGGCCGAGGAGAAAGCTCTGGCTGCCAGATCAGGCGTTGCAGCTAGCACGGTCGTACTGGGTGCCGATACGGCCGTGGTTCTGGACGGCGAAATCTTCGGCAAACCCGGGAATTGCGACGAAGGTGTCGGTATGTTGCTGCGTCTCTCGGGAAGAACGCACGAGGTGCTCACTGGCGTATCGGTCGCCCGGTCGGAAGGCACCGAAACCCGCTGCTCCCGCACCCGCGTGCGGTTTCGGGACATCGATCCGGAAGAGGCGGAGAATTACTGGCACAGTGGTGAGCCCGCCGACAAGGCCGGCAGCTACGGCATCCAGGGCCGGGGCGGCATCTTCGTCGCCGGACTGGAGGGCAGCTACTCGGGCGTCGTCGGACTGCCGGTCTACGAGACCGCGGAATTGCTGACGGCGGCCGGGATACGAATTCTAGGTTAAGGCTGAAGGTTTGACGGAAGGTGACGGACGAATCGACAAAAGAGGAGATCCTCGTCAATGTAACGCCCCGTGAAGTACGTGCCGCACTGCTCGAGAACGGCATACTTCAGGAGGTTTACGTTGAGCGCACGACCCGGCGGGGTCTGATCAGCAACATTTACAAGGGCAAGATATCCAGAGTGCTGCCCGGCATGCAGGCCGCGTTCGTCGACATTGGTCTCGAGCGCACCGCGTTTTTGCACGCCTCCGGCATCGTGCAGCGTGACGGCGAAAATGGCGATGCCCAGTTGCCCGATATCCGCGAGTTGATTCGCGAGGGCGACGAAGTGCTGGTGCAGGTCGTCAAGGACCCTATAGGGACCAAGGGCGCTCGTCTTTCGACGTTCATCACGCTGCCGTCACGCTTCCTTGTGCTGCTGCCGGCAGGGTCCGGTGTCGGCGTTTCCGCACGCATCGAGGATGAGGAGGAGCGCGATCGCCTGCGTGGCATCGTGACCGACCTGCTGGAAGAAGGACCGGATACGGAGGTCGGTGTCATCATTCGTACCGCCGCTGAAGGCGCTACACACGATGCGCTGCGCGCTGACCTGAAATTCCTGCGCAAGCTGTGGACAGTCGTTCAGGAACAGTGCAGCAACGCTGCGGTAAAAACTCTCGTGCATGAAGACCTGCCGCTGCCCATTCGCGTGCTGCGCGATCTCGTCTCGAGCGACGTCGAGCGCATTCTTGTCGACTCCGCAGAGGACTTCGACAAGATGAAATCATTCGCTGCGGGGTTCCTGCCAGAAATCGAGCCGATGCTCGAGCTCTACACGCGGCGGCGGCCGATATTCGATCTGCACGGCATCGAAGATGAAATCGGCAAGGCGCTCGACAGAAGCATCCCGCTCAAGTCCGGTGGCTATCTGATCTTCGACCAGACCGAGGCCATGACAACCGTGGACGTCAACACTGGCGGCTACGTCGGTCATCGAAATCTCGAGGAAACAATCTACCGGACCAACCTGGAAGCCGCCGTGGCCATCGCGCGTCAGCTACGGCTGCGCAATCTTGGCGGCATCATCATTCTGGACTTCATCGATATGGAGGAGGAAGAACACCGACAGCGGGTTATGGAGGTGTTCGAGCAGTCCATGGCCCGGGATCACGCCCGGCACCAGATCACGCCCGTCTCGACTCTCGGGCTCGTCGAGATGACCCGGAAACGGACGCGCGAAAGTTTGCAAAACATTTTGTGTGAAAACTGTCCAAATTGTGACGGCCGTGGATTCGTTATGACCACGGCGTCGGTGTGTTTCGAGATTTTCCGCGAAATTCTTCGCCAACACCGTCAGTTCACGTTCGACGAGATCCTCGTATTGGCACACCAGGACGTCATCGAATTGTTGCTGGACGAGGAGGCGCACGGATTGGCGGAAATCGAAGAGCAGATCGGCAAGACAATTCGGCTGCAGCCGGAATCTCTGTACCTGCGCGACCAGTTTGACGTCGTGCTGGTCTGACTCACGACAGGAATCGACAAACCGACACGATGCATGCTCTCCTCAAAAGGGTCCGGAATTTCCTGGTGTACTTCGGCGCCGGGCTTCTGATTCTGCTAGCGGTCGCTGTGGGATTGTTTCGCCTATTTCTGCCGCGTTTGACCGAATACCAGGAGGACATAAAGGGCTGGGCCACGGCGGCGATTGGCATGGAAGTCGACTTCGCCGGCATGGACGCGCGCTGGCGTCTCAGCGGTCCCGAAGTAAACTTCCAAGACGCCGAATTGAGTCGAATCGGCTCGCCGGAAAGCCTGATCGAGGCCGCCGAGGTGACGATTGGCGTCGGTCTCATTCGGCTTCTGGTCGATCGCACCCTGGTCGTCGATCGCATCGTCGTTCGCGGCACGCAGCTCGATTTTACCGAGGGTGACGCGGGCGCCACGCTGGTGCAGGGTCTCACGCTCGATGAGCTTGCCGACATGGTCCCGGCGTCCACCGATAACACCGGCGACGTCGTGGTCGTCGCCGAAGACGTCATCGTCACCTATGCGCGGCAGATAGACACCGGCCCCGTCAGTGTCGCGGTCGATTCGCTCGAAGCGACGCGTCGCGACGACGCCATTGCGCTGGAAGCATCCATCGATCTGGATGCCGGTTTTGGCAGCCGCCTCGATGTCACCGTCGACCAGATACTTGCTGAGAATGGCGACTCCAGTTGGCAGGTGTATCTGGAGGGTCGGTCAATCGGTCTGCAGCGCTGGGCAGGCTTTGTTCCGGAAGGCACGGCGCCGGTCATCAACGGGGAGGGCGATCTCAGTTTATGGCTGGAGCTATCGTCCTCGGGTGTGGACAAGGCGACCGCAAACGTCGCCCTGGAGGACGTCGGAATTGCCGGCGCAGAGCCCGGTGACTTTATCGACGTTGAAGGTCGCATCGAATTCGCGGCCGGTGACAACAGCGTTTTGATCGCCGCTGAGAATCTGTCGCTCGGCACGGCCTTCGGCCGATGGCCACGTTCCAGCATCCAGCTGCAGCTGTACAGTAACGACGACGGTGATCTGGTCGAGGTAACGGCAAACGCCAGCTACGCGAATCTCGACGATATTCGTTACTTCTTACCTTGGGTGCCGGACGCCCAGAGGCAGCTGTTCGACGATTACGCACCGACGGGTCAGCTGAGCGACCTGCGACTGAACGTGGCCAACCTGGATACTGACAGCGCGCGGATCGATCTGGCCGTCGAGGCAACAGAAGCGGGGATAAACGCGAACGGAAGCCTGCCTGGAATCCGCGGCTTCACGGGAGCAATTCGCGCTGACGATACCGGCGGACGTGTCGAGATGGTCTCGAGCGGCATGCGCGTCGATGTGCCGGACTACGTGCCCGAAACGATTATCCTCGACGATGCGCTCGGCACGATCATTTGGCGCCGAAACGATGTCGGAGTCACCGTATTAACGGACCGGTTGCAGCTGCGCAGCACAGATTTCGACAGCCGTTCCAGTTTGCAGGTATCGATCCCGGTTGACGGCGGCGCACCAGTTGTCGATCTCGACAGTGCGTGGAGTATCAACGATGTTGCCTCCGCAAAGCGGTTCATGCCGCGCCCGGTCATGCACCCGGCATTGATTCGTTGGCTCGACAGAGCGCTGGTTTCGGGCAGTCTGCGCAATGGAACGGCTCGCCTGACGGGTCCCCTCGACAA
>CAZMEA010000072.1:0-6103 GCA_964565135.1 uncultured Woeseiaceae bacterium | reverse complement strand
TGGTTTCGGGCAGTCTGCGCAATGGAACGGCTCGCCTGACGGGTCCCCTCGACAAATTTCCGTTCGACAACGGTGAGGGTCAGTTTCTGGTGACCGCGCGAATGGAGGACGGCATCCTCGACTATGCGAACGGCTGGCCGGCGGCGGCGATTCGGAGTATGGATGTGAACCTCGAGGGTCTGCGCCTCTACACCGAAAGGAACACTGCCGTCACGGCCGGAAACCGGGCGGTCGATGCTCGGGTAGAGATCGCCGACCTTCGCAAGCCGGTGCTGACCATCAACGCGTTTGCGAGTGGCAGCCTGGAGTCGATCCGCCAGTTCGGACTGAGAAGCCCTATTTCAAACGTCTTCGGCGGACGCCTCGACACCGTTCGTGTCAATGGCGATGCGTCGTTCGAACTGGACCTGGTGTACCCGATCAACAATCGTCGGGAGTATGCGTTCCGCACCCGCATACGACCGAGCAACGGGTCTGTGGAGTTGCTCGGCTTCCCGGCGGCGATATCCGAGCTCAATGGCGTTGTCGACGTTACGCGCGAGACGATCGACACCGAGTCACTGTTCGGTACTTTCCTGGGTCAACCGATTACTATCGATCTGGAGCGTGCTGATGACGACAATTCCTCGTACAGTGTCGCGGCTTACGCCAATGGCCGGGTTTCGGCGGAAGGGCTCATCGAGGGGCTCGGCGCGCCGCTGTCCGGACTCGTTGAAGGCGCGACTGACTATTCGGCCGTCGTGCAATTTCCGAAACCTGGGGCCGACCAACCAGCGCCCGTAAGGATTGCCCTGTCGAGTGACCTGATCGGATTCGGTGTAAGGATGCCCCAGCCGTTGGCGAAATCGACGGCGTCCGAAGAGGCTTTGTCGCTGGTCATCGAGTTTCCGCCGGGTGGGCGTCTGGCCGCCAGCGGTACGCTCGGCGAGCGGGTGCGCTGGAACAGCGAGTTCTACCGTGATGAGTACGGGTGGGACTTCGATCGAGGCGCGCTGGCGCTGGGTGGAGATTATCCACCGGTTGCGGAGTCACGAGGTTTGCACATCGACGGGCATATCGATGAGCTTCGGCTGTCGGAGTGGCTGGACCTATCGCGGAATCAACGCGGGGACGGACCCCGCTTCACGGATCGGGTACGCTCGATCGACCTCGAGATAGATCATTTGCGCCTGTTCGGCCAGCATTTGGTGGACCATCGCATAACCGTGGATCGTAGCGGCGCCGAGTGGTTCGTTCGCGCATCCGGTGACCAGGTCGCCGGAACCGCAACCATACCCTACGATCTTTCCGGCGAACGCCCGGTTACGCTCGATATGCAGTCACTGATCCTTCCCGGCGACGATGCCAATGATGGTTCGACACCTGTCGCAAACGTCGATCCAAGAACTTTGCCCGCCATTCACGTCCGCGCGGATGAGTTTGCGATCGGCGAACGCTACCTCGGGAAGATGGAGGCGAAATTCGAACGGACCGGCAACGGTTTGCGTGCTGACGCCATAACCGCTGAAGACGCAAGTTTCTCCATTGATGGCACAGCTGGCTGGATCCACGATCCCGGCGCGGTCGGGCTGTCGCGAACATCGTTGAATGCCCGGCTCGTCAGCGGGAACGTCCAGCGTACGATGACACGTCTGGACTACGACCCGGGCATCGAGAGCGATCGCATGCAGATCGATGTCGATGTCAACTGGCCTGGCGGTCCGCGCGCCGACTTTCTGGGTGACCTGTCCGGTGAGGTAACCGTCAGCCTCGATGCCGGGCAGCTGAATGAGGTCGAGCCGGGCGCAGGCAGAGTGTTTGGGCTGATGAGTGTCGTCGCCCTACCGCGCAGATTGTCGCTGGATTTCAGCGATGTCCTCGAGCGCGGGTTCGGGTTCGATGAAATTACGGGCTCATTTTCTCTGTCCGATGGTGATGCGTATACCTGCGATCTTTCGCTGAAAGGGCCTGCGGCGGATATCGGCATCATCGGCCGAGCCGGGCTTGCGAGCGGCGAGTACGAGCAGACGGCAATCGTGAGTGCAAACGTTGGCAACACGCTACCCGTAGTCGGGGCTGTAGTGGCGGGACCACAGGCGGCGGCTGCGCTTCTGATATTCTCCCAGATCTTCAAGAAGCCATTGCAGGACCTCGGGCAGGCGTACTACACCATCGACGGTACCTTCGACGAGCCGCTGGTCGAATCCGCAAACGCCGAACGCTTTGCGGCCATGAGCGAACAGGCCAACTGTCTCGTCGCGGTAGAGTAAGGTCGACCAGTGACAGCGAAGGAACAAGGACAGATCGTGAGTGACAATCAGGAAACCGCCCTGACAACCGTAATGACGTCGGTCCTCGACCCGGCGGGACTGGACGTTCAGCACCTGAACAAGGCACTGGGTGCAATTAACGTCGCCGACGTCGATGCGGCCGATCTGTACTTTCAGGTCAGCCGTCAGGAAAGCTGGATGGTCGAAGACGGGCGTCTCAAGGAGGGCAGTTTCAGCGTCGATCAGGGTGTTGGCGTACGTGCGGTCAGCGGTGAGAAGACGGGTTTCGCGTACTCCGACGAAATCCTCATGCCGGCTCTGGAGGAAGCGGCCGGAGCTGCACGCGCGATCACCCGGCAGGGTCAGTCCAAACAGGTGCAGGTTGCCTCGACAATCAACGCGGTTGACTTGTATCCGGCCGTCGACCCCACGACGAGTATCACCGATGATCAGAAGACAGAATTGCTCGTTCGAATTGACGCGGAGACGCGCAAGCTCGATTCGCGCATCGAGCAGGTGATCGTCAGTCTGAACAGTGTTCAGGATATGGTGCTTGTTGCGGCGGCAGACGGCACGCTGGCTGCTGACATCCGACCGCTCGTCCGGCTCAACGTTAGTGTCATCATGGTCGAAAACGGCAGGCGCGAACAGGGCTATGCCGGCGGCGGAGCGCGCAGCGGCCTCGAATTCTTCCTGGACAACGACGTCGCCATGGACCTCGCACGAGAAGCGGTGCGGCAGGGATCCGTGCAGCTGGAGGCGGACGATGCACCGGCGGGCACTATGCCCCTTGTGTTGGGTCCCGGTTGGCCGGGTGTCTTGTTGCACGAAGCGGTCGGGCACGGGCTGGAAGGCGACTTCAATCGCAAAGGCGTATCCGCATTCTCCGGGCGAGTCGGCGAACAGGTCGCGTCGCCGCTGTGCACTATCGTCGACGATGGCACGATTCCGCATCGGCGCGGGTCGCTCGCAATCGATGATGAGGGTACGCCCGGGCAGTACAACGTCCTCATCGAGAACGGCGTTTTGAAGGGTTATATGCAGGATCGAATGAACGCGAGGCTGATGGGTGTCGACCCGACGGGTAACGGACGTCGTGAATCCTTCGCGCATGTGCCGATGCCGCGGATGACCAATACCTACATGCTCGCCGGGCCGCATGATCCTGACGAGATTATCGCTTCCGTGAAGAACGGCATTTACGCACCGAACTTCGGTGGTGGGCAGGTCGACATAACCTCCGGCAAGTTCGTGTTCTCGGCGAGCGAGGCCTACCTGATCGAAAACGGACGTGCGACGCGTCCGGTCAAGGGTGCGATGATCATCGGTGACGGCCCGGATATCCTTGGCAAAATCTCAATGGTCGGAAACGATCTCGCATTGGACCGAGGCGTCGGCACGTGTGGCAAGGAAGGGCAATCGGTGCCGGTGGGGGTTGGCCAGCCGACGCTCAAGATCGATGAAATAACCATTGGCGGAACCGCCTGACCGAGGTCACTCGGCGCTCTGTGACTGGTATCACTGCGAGCAGCAGCAGGGTGGCGTATGCTCTTTTCTCGAACTTACTCGACCGGGGACAGGCGTGGACCAGACCATCACAGAACAAGATCTCGACCAGGATTCACGCGACTATCTGCAGTCTCTGGGCAACAACGCAGGCAGCGAGCCCGACCTGGCTATCGACGGTCTGACAGATTCGCTGCTATCGCGGCTGTTGAGACTCTTCTCTTTCGGACGCAGCTAGCAGAATTTTCACATAAATCAGAAGCCTGCGGCTGACGCCGTGCGACTGTCCGCTGGACTAAATACGTATCGCATCGCAGAATCGGCATTCCGATCGCCTGCAGATTCCGGTATGTGGATTTCCAAACCGATCTACGAAAGCCTGCCGTATTTCTACCTGATCGTCGGCGCAGTGACGCTCGCTGCCTCCATGTACCTCAATCACTGGTACTGGCCGAGCATCTGTTTTGCTGTGGGTTTGCTGGGTCTGGTCGCAGGTCTCGTCGTCTTGCTGAAGCGCCGCGACTACCGGTCGGATGACCGGCGCCCGGCGCCTGGCGACGAATACTGATTGCGCTCGCGGTCAGTCCGCGTTGGCGACTGACGGTTCACTTTCCTCGTCCGACATGTCGTCGGCCGCCGTGTCCAGAACGGGAAGGTTGGAGTCGTCGTCGGTCGAGCGACGACGATGCAGGTTCGTGTAGACCAATTCGTGCAGCCCCAAAGAGACCACGTCGCCGTCATTCAGTCTGCGACGCTTGATTCGTTCGTCGTCAATGAAGATGCCGTTGGTGCTGTTCAGGTCCTCGACGATACAGCCCGTATCGCTGCTGATTAGCTGTGCATGGTGTCGGCTGACAAATTTGCTCTTGATGAAGATCTCATTGTCGGAGGCGCGGCCGACGATTACTCGTCCGTTCTCGAACTGGAACTCGCCAATGACCTCACCCTGATGCCGGACCTCGATACGGGTGACGTAGTCCTTGTCGTCATCCACATGTTGTGACGCTGCCATGCGCGTCAGCTGACGAAATCGCCCTGTCGTGCTCTCGTGCTCCCGCCAGTCGAGCTCCTCGACTGCACTCTCGACATCGGTCATCGCGACATGATCGCGGTCTTCGGCAAAAGCGCACAGCAGGGCTGTGTCGCACAGTGTGTTGATCAGGCGCGGGACGCCGCCCGTGTATCGATGGATGACGTCCATCGTACCTTCATCGAAGAGCGCGTCACCGGCATGGCCGGCAATTGTCAGACGATGGTCGATGTATTCACGCTGTTCGCGCTTGTCGAGCGGTCCGAGATGGAAGCGCAGGCGCACGCGCTGGACCAGCTGCTTGAGCCTGTCCGACCCGAGCGTTTCACGCAGCTCGGGCTGGCCGGCCAGAATGATACGCAGCACCTTCTCCTTGTGCGTTTCGATGCCCGACAGAAGGCGAATCTCCTCGAGCACCTCGGTGTCGAGATTCTGCGCTTCATCGATGATCAGAACTACTTTCTTGCCGTTGCTATATTGCTCGATCAGGAACATGTTCAGCATGTCGAGCAGTTCGATCTTGCTCTTGTCGAACGGTTTGAAGCCGAACTCAGTCAGGACGGCCTGCAAAAACTCGTTGGTCTTGAGCTGGGTTTGGGACACGACCGCATAGACGACGTCCTCGTCCAGCTCGGCGAGAAAGGACTGCAGCAACGTCGTCTTTCCGGACCCGATTTCACCGGTAATGACGACAAAGCCGTCCGCAAGCCAGATGGTCGATTCCATATAGGCCTTCGCGCGAGCGTGCTGCTTGCTCCAGTAGACAAAGTCCGGATCCGGGGTCAGCCGAAACGGCTGCTCTGTCAGATTGAAATGCTCCAGGTACGACATTCTGCGGGCGCGTTATTCTTGCGACACTCCTACTATCCACACCATTTTAACCGGATCCGACCGTCAGGTCGCCGCTTGTGGGAATTTCGCGGACTAGCTCACGCCGGGCAGTGCCAACAGCCGCTCGGTTACAGTGTCGCGCGCGCCTACAGAGTCGGAAACGGCCGTAATGTGCGCGAGTTTCCGGCCTGGACGCGGGGATTTGCCGTAGTCGTGCAGCACGTATCCCTGTTTCGAGGTGGCGTCGAGCCCGACTGGCATTGTGCCGATCAAATTAACCATAACCGAGTGGCCAAGCGGCGCGGTGTTGCCCAGCGGCAGATCGAGCACAGCGCGGAGATGATTTTCGAACTGACTGGTTGCGGCGCCCTCGATGGTCCAGTGCCCGGAATTGTGCACGCGAGGTGCGAACTCGTTTGCAACGAGCTGGTCACCGACGACGAACATTTCAAGGGCCATCGTGCCGACGTAGTCCAGGTACTCAAGC
>CAZMEA010000071.1:4874-10816 GCA_964565135.1 uncultured Woeseiaceae bacterium | reverse complement strand
GTCTGACCGCTGCTGCGCCGCTCGAGGATATCCAGGATCTTGAGTTTTGCGCGCAGCAGGCGACTCGGGCTCACGTCCTGTGCGTCCATTGACCGGGACAGATCGAGGGCGACGACGATAGCCTGTTCGGACCGGAACACCGGCTGCTCGACGCGCTCCCAGGCGGGACCCGCCAGGGCAATGGCGCCAAGCAAGCCGCCGAGCAACGCCAGCCACCAGCGCCGACTGGCACCTTTCATCTGTCGACGGGACAGGACGTAGGGAATAAGCGCCGGATCGACAATCTTCTGCCAGCTACCGGGCGACAGCTGCTTGCGCGCGAGAAACCACGACAGGAGCACGATCGCGGGAATCGCGGCTAGCCATTCAGGCCGAATGAAGTGGAACTCAGCCGGCATGACGTCGCTCCGTTCGCAGCGCGGCCAGCCGCCGCGAAATGTTCAAACCGGCAAGAGCGTTAAGTGCCGCCAGCAGCATCACCAGTGCGAACGCGCCGGCCAGCGGCCAGTAAAACAAGGATTTCACCGGTCGAAACCCGGCCTCGGGCTCGGCAACCGGCTCCATTTCGTCGAGCAGCCGATAGATATCCTGAAGCCCGGCCGTGTCCTTGGCGCGAAAATAGCGACCGCCGGTCAGTTCCGCGATTTCGGTGAGCGTATCTTCATCGAGGTCCGCCGACGGATTGACGCGCCGCATACCGCCCGTAATGGACGAAACGACCATCTGTTCCGCGCCAATACCGATGGTGTAAATGCGCAGGCCGATCTGTTCGGCCAGCTCAGCCGCCTTCAGGGGGTCGATCTGGCCGGCAGTGTTGGCACCGTCGGTCAGCAGCACGAGAATCTGTTCGGCACCTTCTGCACCCTGGTTGTGGATGCGCTTGACGGCCAGCGTGATCGCGTCGCCGATTGCCGTCTTCTCACCAGCGAGGCCAATGAAGGCCTCGAGCAACAAGGCGCGAACCGTTTCCCGATCGAGCGTCAGCGGTACCTGCAGGTAAGCGCGCTCACCGAACAGGATGAGCCCGATTCGATCGCCCTCGCGTCGGCTGATGAAATCGCTGGCAACGGCCTTCGTTGCCGTCAGCCGATCGACCCGACGCCCTGCCAGTTCGAAGTCCTTGGCATCCATACTGCCGGAGAGGTCGACAGCGAGCATCAGATTGCGTCCCGAGACCGGCACGTCGAGTTCGTCGCCGATGTACTCGGGACGCGCGCTGGCCAGAACGAGGAGAATCCACGCAGCGGCAGCCAGCCAGACACGCCAGTTCAGCAGCTGCTCCGCGTCGGAGCGATCGGCCAGGACCGAGAAACCGCGGAAACTCGGCACGTGCAGTCCCGCATCCTGTGCGGCGGACGCCGGCGACATCAGCGAGCGCACAAGCAGCGGCAGCGGCAATGCCAGCAACATCCACGGCCAGGCAAGCGACCACATCAGGCAGCAGCCTCCGGCAACGGGGTCTCCAGACGTCGCCGAACGGCGTCGATCAACGCCTTCACGTTCGCTTCCGCATCAAGCTGTGACGGGTCGCGATACGGCAGTTCACCAATCCAGCGACCGTCGCCACGCTCGAACACGGGTTCGTCGAGACCGCGATCCAGCCATGCCAGCCAGCGCTCGCCGGTGAGGCCGGCGACCACGTGTCGGGGCGCATAGGCCAGCAACGCGCGACGCAACAATTCGGACAACTCCTTCGCGAGACCGATTGCGTCACCCGTCTGGTCAAAGCGTTGGCTGATGTAGGCAAGCTCGCGCAGCGCGATCCGGCGAGCCCGGTTGGCGCGCCAGCGCAGGAACCCCTTCCATGCGTACCAGAGTGCGACGCTCGCGGCGATCGCGATCAGTACCCACCACCCCGGCGCGAGCGGCCACCAGCCGATCTCGGCGGGCAGGTGCAGGTCTCTGAGCGGTATCTGTTCCGGGTCCATGCCTTGCCTTAGTGCGTCCGTCGACCCAATGCTTCCTGCATGCGCTCGACGGGATCGTCTTCGGTCGACAATGCCATCAGATGTATGCCGTAGCGCTGGCAGAAGCGACCGAGCCGCTCCTGTCGTTCTTCAAATTCGTGCCGATAATCACTGCGCGCGTTGCGCGCAAAGGTATCGATCGTCATCTCGTCGTCCCGACTGACCAAGCGGTAACGACCGGGTGGTGGCAACCGGCGCTCGACGGGATCGCTGACCATGATCGCCAGTACCTCGTTGTGCTTGGCGATGCCGGCGAGGTAGGACTGGGTCATCCGCGCCATGCCGAGAAAGTCGCTGATGATCACCACAAGACTTCCCGGCCGCGTCACCCGACGCAGCGCTGCCATCGCCTGTGCCAGCGGTTCCTCGAAGCCTTCGTTGTCCTCGAGTTCGGTCTTTTGCCAGTCCGGATGCTCGACGAGTTCGTGCAGGAAGCGCAACGCAGCCCGACGACCCAGTCGTGGCTTCAGCTCGCGATGCATGCTGTCGCCGAAGACAATACCGCCGAGCCGGTCGCCGCGATGATGGGCCGCCCAGGCGACCAGCGACGCGGCGCGTGCTGCGTGAACCGATTTGAAACAGCCCTGGGTCGCGAAGTGCATGTTGCTGCGCAAATCGACCATCACCAGCACCGGTCGTTCGCGCTCCTCGCGAAACAGCTTGGTGTAGGCCTGGGTGTTGCGCGCAGTTACCCGCCAATCGATATTGCGCGGGTCGTCGCCCGGCTGATATGGGCGGGACTCGTCAAACTCCATGCCACGACCCTTGAAGTGCGACACATAGGCGCCGGCCTGAAGCGAACTTACGTGCAGGACGTCCAGAGGTATCGCGCGTGCGGGCCCGGCCAGCTGAATCAGCCCTTTCTGGCTGACGCTGACGGGCGATGCGTCTTCGGGAAGATGATCGTGACGGGTCACTCGTTCGCTACCCGCCTAAGGTACGCCGACGCCGTCGAGGATACCCTCGATCACGGAATTAGGGCTGATGCCGTCAGCTTCCGCCTCGAAACTCAGGACCAGGCGATGGCGCAGCACGTCCGGAGCGACGTCCTGAATATCCTCCGGACCGACGTAATCGCGTCCTTGCAGCCATGCCCGCGCGCGCGCGGCGCGATCGATACCCATGCAGGCACGCGGACTTGCGCCGTACATCACCTGACCTTCGAGATCGCCGTTGATGCGGCCGGGATCCCGGGTCGCGACCACGACGTTGACAATGTATTCCTCCAGCTCGTCGGACAGATAGAGACCGAGAATCTGTTGCCTGGCCTCCATGATTGACGCCTCGGTCAGCAGTTCGGGCGGTGCGAAGGCATCCCGATCTCCGGATTTCGCCTCGTCGCGGTTCAGCACCAGAATACGGCGCTCGTCGGCGACGCTCGGGTAGCCGACCTGCACGTGCAGCAGGAAGCGATCGAGCTGGGCCTCCGGCAGCGGATAGGTACCTTCCTGCTCGATGGGGTTCTGCGTCGCCATGACCATAAACAGCCCCGGCAGCTTGTAGGTCCGCTCGCCGACCGTGATCTGCCGTTCCTCCATGGCCTCGAGCAACGCGGACTGGACTTTCGCCGGTGCGCGGTTCACCTCGTCAGCCAGAATCAGGTTGTGGAAGAGCGGACCCTCGCGGAAGTCGAAGGTGCCTTCCTGCGGGCGGTAGATCTCGGTGCCGGTCAGGTCAGCCGGCAAAAGATCCGGGGTGAACTGCAGGCGATGGAAGTCGCCTTCCACACTTTCGGAGAGCACCTTGATCGCGCGTGTCTTTGCCAGACCCGGAGCGCCTTCGACCAGCAGATGCCCGTCGCACAGGAGTGCGATCAGCATGCGATTGATCAGATGGGACTGACCAATAATGAGGCTGCTGGCGTGCGCCTCGAGCTTCTGGAATTGTTCGGATACGCTCATCAAGGACTCCGTGGGCAAAACAGCCGGTCATTCTAGTGAGGATGTCCGGGCACGCCAACCAGTCGCCGCGCCGGATCCCCCGATCGGCAGCCGATTTGTTGCGAATTCTGCGATTACTCGCGGGAATTCAGCCTGTACCAGGGCCTCCAGGCGGATTTATCGGTCGGAACTTTCTTGTACTCTTCTGTTTTCCGAGTCGACGACTCTCCATTACGACCACACGGAAGCCGATTCATTGCAGCGCCAGAGAAAAAAGACTGCACCGCACCTGTCGCTGGCGATTCTCGGCTGGCTCGGGCTCGCGAGTCCGGGCTTCGGCCAGTCGTACGGGCCGACCGAGCTGGACGAGGCATTCAGCAAGGCCACGATGGTGATCAGCGCCTCGTCACTCGCCTGTTATCGCTTCGACTTCTGGCTGGCGCGCGAGCGTGCCCAGCAGACCCGGGGGCTTATGTTCGTCCGCGACCTGCCGGAGGCGACGGGCATGCTGTTTATCTACCCGGAGCCCGGACGCCGGTCGATGTGGATGAAAAACACCTACCTGCCGCTCGACATGCTGTTCATCCGCGAAGACGGCACGGTGTCGAGCATCGCGACGCACACGGAACCGCTCTCGCTCCGCAGCATCAGCTCGGAGGAACCGGTGACCTACGTTCTGGAGCTAAATGCCGGCGTAACCGAGCAGCTGGGAATCGTGCCGGGCGATCGAATCCTGTAGCAACCGCTACGCGACCACCGCCGCGATCGATTCGGCGAGATAGTCGACGTTCTCATCGGTTATGCCCGCCACGTTGATTCGCCCCGAATCGACCAGATAGACACCGAAGTCTGTCTTGAGGCGCTGCACCTGCTCGACGCTGACACCGAGAAAACAAAACATGCCGTTCGCTCTCGAGACGTGGGAGAAATCCTTGTCGGGCGCACGTTGTCCGAGCGCCTCGACCAGGCGGGCACGCACGCCCTTCAGACGCTCCCGCATCTCGGCAAGCTCGGCGAGCCATTCAGCCCGGAGCGACTCGTCGCGCATGATATGGCTGACCACGGCGCAGCCGTGATCAGGCGGTACCGAGTACATCGTGCGCACGATCTGCAGTACCTGGCTGCGGACGATGCTGTTTGTGGCCGCATTCGGAGAGATCAGTGACAGTGTGCCGACGCGATCACGGTACAGCGCGAAGTTTTTCGAACAGGACGTCGAGACCAGCATTTCTTCCGCATTCGCGGCCAGCGCTTCGATGGCGTATCGGTCTTCATCGATGCCGTTCGCCAGTCCCTGATAAGCAATATCAACAAACGGAATCAGGCCACGCTCGGCAATGACGGCGGCAATCGCGTCCCACTGCTCCGGGCTCGGATCCACGCCCGTCGGGTTGTGGCAACAGCCGTGCAGCAGGACAACGTCACCCGAAGGAATTTCGGCAAGCGCAGCAAGCATGTCGTCGAAGCGAAGGCGATTCGTCTGCGAGTCGTAGTACGGATACTTCTCGAGCGTCAGACCGGCACCACCCAGGAGGGGAACGTGATTGTTCCACGTCGGGTCGCTGACCCATATCCGGGCGTCCGGGCGTGCCCGCAACAGAAGTCCTGCGGCGATACGCAGGGAACCGGAGCCCCCCGGCGTCTGCACCGTGGTTATGCGATCGCTATCGTCCCAGGCGGACCCCATGGTCATTCGCTGCATTTCGGCGTTGAAGACTTCGTCGCCCGCGGAGCCGAGATACGCCTTGGTCGCCTGAGTTTCGACGAGATACTGTTCGGCCTTCTTGACCGCCCGGGGAATCGGCGTCGCGCCCCCCTCATCCCGATAGACTCCGACGCCGAGATCGACCTTGTCGGGTCGGGTATCGTTCTTGTGCTCCGCAATGAGTTTCAGGATGGCATCAGCCGGAAGCTCGGACAGAGTTTCAAACACAGGGGGTCTCCGTTATCGATCGCCGGCCGAGTACACACGCACGGCCGTCGTTACGCAAGCGTTGTCAGAGAAGATCAACGGGCAACTTCAGATAGGACACGCCGTTGCTTTCCGCGGGCGGCAGGTCGCCGGCGCGGATATTCACCTGGATGGAGGGCAGCA
>CAZMEA010000071.1:0-4774 GCA_964565135.1 uncultured Woeseiaceae bacterium | reverse complement strand
ATGTCGGGCGCGAACATCGAGTCGCCGATGAAGGCGGCGTTTCCGAACAGGTAGGTGACACTGTCGCTGGTGTGCCCGGGCGTTGCGATCACTCGCCCGCTTTGCGTGCCCAGCGGAACCGCGTCCCCGTCCGCGAACAGGTGATCGAACTGGCTGCCGTCTGCCGGGAAGGTCGGCTCGAGGTTGAAGACCTTTGCAAAGTGCGCCTGCACCTGCCTGATACCAGTGCCGATCCCGATCTTCCCGCCGACCTCCTCCTGCACGTAGCGTGCGCCTGACAGGTGGTCGGCGTGCGCGTGCGTCTCGAGTACCCAGCACACGTCGAGATTCCGCGCGCGAACCGCATCGACGATGTCGTCGACCGGACTTCGATCAAGGCGCCCCGAGACTACGGAGAAGCCGATAACGGGATCGATCACGGCGGCTTCCCCGCTGTCGGGATCGCTGACCAGATAGCTCAACGTCCCGGAAGCGGCGTGATAGAAGTGCTGGATGTCGAAGGTCATACGCCAGTGTGTTCCGGCATCAGGTTGCGAAAACGACAGCGCGGCCCGAAGGCCGCGCTGGGGTGTTGCAGGGTTACCGGTAGCGGATGTTCGATCGCGAAACGTCGAACCTCACGTTACCCGGTGTCGGCCAATCAGGCCTTCGGTGCCCAGACCGAGCACCAGCCGTTCGCGTTGACGGCCTTGCCCGGGAAAATCTGGCACGGACGCCATGCATCACCATCGGCGCCCTGGACGAGAGCGCAGTTAGCGCAATTCTGCTCGGCGGCCGGGTTGGCGCGCGAAGACGGATCAACGCTGCTCGAATCGTGCGTGTAGCGCATGGAGGCCGCGACCGGGTCGCTCGGATCGAGCTGCGGCAAATCCTGGGCCTGTGCCTTCGTGGCTGGGTGTACGACTACGCCCGCAGCAGCGGCAGCGGCGGAAAGCTTTAAGAACTGTCGTCTGGCAATCTTGCTCAACGTTTTCTCCTTGAAATCTGGTTTCCTGCAGGTCGCCCGGCGCGGGCGACGCGTATGGTAATACAAATAATCCGGAATTCGGGGTATGCGAATAATTCGCATTCACGCCCCGGCGCCGACTCCCTAAGTACCTGTGCAGCTTACTTATTCAACCTGAACGTTGGCTTAATCAACGATCTCGATCTCTGGCACACTGGCCGTTGGCGCCGAGAATCCATGAAACCGCCGGCGCCGAATCCGGTCGATAGTGCCGACGTACCCGGGATCCGCGAGTAGCTTGATGCGAATAGATGGATGACTGATTCCAGTTACACCTACATGGCGCTGCTTCTGCTGTGCGCAGCCGCCGCCAAGGCGCACGCTGCCCCCGTTCAGCATGAATACCGCATCGAGGTATCCGACGATCTGACGGAAATGCGCGTACAGGCGCGCTTCGCGGAACCCGTCATTCGCATGGCGGCGCGCGATCGAAACGCTGACGATTTCCTGCGTCGCGCGGAGAACTGCACAAACGGTGAAAGGCTGCGTACCCGTGGTCGACGATTGAACCTGCCCGATGCCGGCGTCCTGTGCGTCGACTATGTCGTTGACCTCGAGGACGCTGCGGCCGGCGACCGCCGCAATCGCTTTCTGACCGCTGCGAATGTGTCTGTGTCTCCGTCGAAGTGGCTGTGGCGACCGGCGGTCGATAAAACCACCGAGATACGCGTCGACTTTGAGCTGCCCGAGGGCGTCCGGGTTGCGATCCCCTGGACACCGCGAGACGCTGCCGGCACGCGGTTCCTCATCCAGTCATCGCCGGAAAGCTCGCACGCACCGGCGGTCATTGGTCGCTTCGGCTATTACGAACTCGAAATCGCGGGCGCGACGCTGCGCGTCGCCCTGCCGGACGCTGAACCGGCGGTCGATCGGGATACGGTGTTGCGTTGGCTGCGTGCCACCGCAACCGACGTAAGCCTGACCTACGGCAGATTTCCGAATCCGTCGCCGTTCGTCATCGTTACGCCGATCGCATCCGAACGACGCTGGAGCAACAGCGCGGTGCCTTTTGGTCGGGTCATTCGTGACGGCGGCGAAACCGTCGAACTGTTCGTCGATCAGACGCGTCCGCTGGCGGACTACCTGGGTGACTGGACGGCAACGCATGAATTCAGCCACTTGATGGTGCCTTACCTGAATTCCGAGGCGCGCTGGATATCGGAGGGCTTTGCGCAGTATTACCAAAACGTATTGCTCGCACGATCGGGTGCCTACGATCAGGAGCTGGCCTGGCAGAAAATCGTCAGCGGGCTGAATCGAGGTGCGGCGTCGCAGCCAGGACTGTCGCCGAATCAGGCTGCGGATCGCGGTCGGCGCGGCGCACGTATGAAGGTGTACTGGAGCGGCGCCGCCCTTGCGTTAATGGCCGACGTCGAGTTGCGGGAACGGTCCGGCGGCAAGGAATCGCTGGACACCGTACTGGACAGTCTGCAGGCCTGCTGCCTGCCGTCCGATCGGGTCTGGACCGGCCTCGAGTTCTTTGACCGGCTCGACGCATTGCTCGACGAACCGGTCTTCGTAGCACTGTATGAACGATATGCCGACGCCGCCGGCTTTCCCGACCCGAATCGCGACCTGTCCCGACTCGGGGTTCGCCCGGGCGGCGGCGGCATCCGGCTCGACGACGACGCCGAGCTAGCAGTGATCCGCAACGCAATCATGCGGCGTGACAGGAACGTCGCTGCCTGGCGGCGAAACCTGGTGTCCGAGACGACGGACTAGCGAAACCCTACTCGTAACGCTTCTGGCGAAGCTTGTCCGCCACGACTTGTCCGCTGCTGTTGTAGGGGTCGCTGCCGCTCTTCTCGACGACCGTATCGAGGATCGCAGGCTCCTTGCTGACGGCCGAGCGAACCACGCCGACGTGATTGACGGTCCTTCCGGCAGACGCGAGGCGCGTGGGGTCCTGATGCTGAACTTTAGGCTGACGCAGCCTGAACAGGCGTATGGTCATGGTGACTCTGGTCCTCTTTCCGATCTTGTTATTGTGGGTCCGAGCACGAACGAGTGTAACGCCTTTGGTCGGAAACGACACACCGTTCATCGCAACGGCGAAGGTCGGTCTCCGTTCATCGCCTTTATCACGCCGACGGTCGGCGGCCCGTCAGTCTTCGAGTGGCGGCGTACTGCGCGGCGGTATCCGATGACCCGTAGCCTGCTCATAGGCATAACCGAGCCGAATAAGAACGGGCTCAGCATAGGCGTCGGCCACCAGCTGCAGCCCGACGGGCCAACCATCCCCAACGTAGCCCATCGGTACCGTTATGGCCGGAAAGCCAGTGTGTGGCGACACGTGCTGGCTGTTATCCCCGTGCGGCGTGTTCATGTCGCCGATGAGCCGAGGCGCGTTGCTCCACGTCGGATAAGCAAGAGCGTCAAGATTATGTTGATCGAGTAGCGCACGAACCGACGTAATCAGCTGTTCGCGGCCCGCAGCGGCGCGCTGACAGACCTCGCTCTCGTCCGGCGCCGATTCGTCGAGCGACGATCGCAGTCGGTCCTCGACGGTCGGATGGAAATCTTCGGAATCGACGATCGACTGCAGCGACGTGTGCACCGCCCCGTCCCCAAGTGTGGCCAGATACGCCTCCAGATCGAAGCGGAACCGCGGACACCAGACCGTGAAGCGTTCACCCTGCACGGGCGGAATCAGCCCGTCGAGTTCGTCGATGCGCAGGTGGTCGATAACGGTGGCACCAAGTCCGCGCATATCGTCGAGTGCCTGGTCGAAGCGATTCACGACCCGTTCGTCTGCTCCCGGACGATTGACGAGCTGCCTCAGCACGCCGATGCGTGCGCCCGACAGACCGTCAGCATCGAGATAGCGGGTGTAATCGCCGTGATCGACACTCTGCGCTCCAGCGGTGACCGGATCGGCGGGGTCGTATCCGGCAATCAACGTAAGGACAATGGCGGCATCGCGGACGCTCTTGGCCATCGGACCGCCGACGTCGTGATCAAGATACAGCGGGACGATGCCGTCCCGGCTCGTCAATCCGATCGTCGAGCGAATCCCGACCAGCGCGGCGTGTGATGAAGGCCCGCGGATGGAGTTGCCCGTATCGGTACCCAGCCCGAGCACACCGAAGCTGGCCGCGACCGCGGCAGCAGTACCGCCACTCGACCCGGCGGGCACGCGATTCAGGGCATACGGGTTACGCGTATGCCCGGGCAGAGCCGACCCCACCGTGTGGAAGGGCGAAAACGCAAACTCCGCCATGTTCGATTTGCCAATGACCACGGCGCCGGCTTTCCTGAGTTTCCGCACCTGCCAGGCATCGTCGGGCGGTTGCGAATCGATCAACGATAACGATCCCGCCGACGTTGGCATGTCGTGAGTGTCGTAGTTGTCCTTGATGATCACTGGCACACCGTGCAGCGGACCGACCAGCCCGTCCGCCGCGAACCGCCTGTCCAGCTCCGCCGCTCGCTGCCGAGCCCGCGGATTGACGACAATCATGGCGTTGATGGCCGGACCCTGCTTGTCGTAAGCCTCGATCCTGGCGAACGCCTGTTCGACGAGATCGGACGCGGTCACCGAGCCACTCTCGATCGCCGAGATCACATCATCGACGGATGCTTCAACGAGGTCGAAACTCGGCTGCGCGACCGCGGGGCACGCGCTGAACATCATGAAAAATGTCCCGAACAGGGACA
This sequence comes from uncultured Woeseiaceae bacterium, assembly GCA_964565135.1. Lineage (GTDB taxonomy): Bacteria > Pseudomonadota > Gammaproteobacteria > Steroidobacterales > Woeseiaceae > JBFGFX01. The sequence continues at coordinate 111 of CAZMEA010000071.1, read as the reverse complement.
AGGTTGCAGTGCTACTGGCTTTTCTCGTCATTCTCGATCTCTGCGGCAGGTTCGTCGTCGAACAGCCATCGCTCCAGCGAGGGCTTCACGAATCGGGGAAACAGTATGAAC
>CAZMEA010000070.1:0-10930 GCA_964565135.1 uncultured Woeseiaceae bacterium | reverse complement strand
TGTGGTCGTACGGCGAACCGAAGACAGGGCGCTACGAGTATTCGATGCGCAAGGATTACGGCAAGGGCGTCGCCTATGCAGAAGTCGACGGACGCGAAGTCATTTACATCAGCTCGCCCGCCTTCTTCCTGACGGCGCTGGATGCCGAAACGGGACGACCTCTGGAGAACTGGGGCGAGCCGGTACCGATCGACGGCTTCCCGGACACCGGCGTTGTCGACATGCTGAAGGACTTCGGCTACGAATACGACGTTTACGAGGGCCTGCCGCTGGAAACGGGATACATTACGACCTCGTCGCCACCGATCGTGGTCAACGGCGTGGTGGTCGTGGGTAACTCGCATGAGCAGGGTTACTACCAGTCGCGTGTCGAAAATGTACCCGGCGACATCCTCGGCTACGACGCCGCCACGGGTGAATTCCTGTGGAAGTTCAATGTCATTCCCAGGCCCGGACAGGTCGGACATGAAACCTGGGAGAACGACGCCTGGGAGTACACCGGCGACGTTTCCTCCTGGGCACCTTTGTCCGCCGACCTCGAACGCGGACTCGTTTACGTGCCGACAAACGGCGTCACCATCGACTATTACGGCGGCTTTAGTCCAGGCGACAACCTGTTCAGCACCAGCCTGATCGCGCTCGACGCCAAGACGGGTGAACGCGCGTGGCACTACCAGCTGATTCATCACGACATCTGGAACTACGATACGCCGACGGCGCCAGTGCTTCTCGACGTCAATGTCGACGGCGAGGAAGTGCCGATCGTCGTGCAGGTCACCAAGCAGAATATGGCCTACACGCTCAACCGTGAGACCGGCGAGCCGATCTGGCCGATCGAGGAACGCGAGGTCCCGGCGTCTGACATTCCCGGTGAGGTGCTGTCGGCAACACAGCCGTTCGTAACGCGGCCGGCGCCGTACGGCATGCAGGGACTGACCTACGACGACCTGATCGACTTTACGCCGTCACTTCGCGAGCGCGCGATAGAGGCCTTGAAAGATCACAAGATCGGACCGCTGTTCAATCCGCCACTGCATCGTGACAACGATCAGGGATACCGCGCCGCGTACTGGTGCCCGGGCGACGGCGGTGGCACGAACATCGACGGCCCGGCCGTAGCGGATCCGGAAACCGGCATTCTCTACGTATCGACACGTGCGGCGTGCTCGTCACGCATCATCGTGAGCGGTGAGGAGCGGGATCCACAGATCGAGAAGCCGACCGGCAAGACACCCTCGCGTTGGGCTTCGCTTCGTTCCGATCAGGTTCGCGGACCGGATGGTCTACCGCTGTTCAAACCGCCCTACAGCCATATCACGGCGATCGACATGAACACGGGTGAACACCTTTGGCAGCTTCCGATCGGTGAAACGCCGGAGCGCGTATTGAATCATCCCGAGCTCCAGGGCATGGATATTCCGACGACGGGTACCGGCTCGAACGCTGCGATGCTGGTAACCAAGACCTTGTTTGCCTACGGCAGTGAAGCCAGCGACGGTACGCCGATGCTGTATTTCGTCGACAAGGTATCCGGCGAGCAGGTCGGCGGTATCGAAACGGAAGAGCGGACACGGTACGGCATGATGAGCTATGTCCACGAAGGCAAGCAGTACATCATGCTGCAGAACGGTCCCAAGTTGACGGCGATGGCTCTCTGGGACGAATAACGCGAAGGCTTTCCCAACAGCCGATAAACAAGACGGCCCGGGATCGCTTGATCCCGGGCCGTTTCTTTTGGTGCGCTCTTACTCGGGACAGTCGAGTGACTGTCGATGCGCAATGACGCCAACGAGGTTTGCGGTCATGTCACCGTCCGCGACGGCGAACTGGCCGTTGATCAGGGCGTAGCGCAATCCGGTCGCGAGCTCGGCAGGGTTCTGAAAGTCGGCAACCGGCTCATAGGTCTCGAGATCCAGCAGGATGACATCGGCAAGCTTACCGGGAGCCAGATAGCCGCGATCACACAGGCGAAGTGCATCCGCAACATCTGCCGAGCTTCGCTGAACGAAACGTTCGACAGAAAACAGGCCCTCGTCCAGAACCATGTTGCGATAGACCGTCGGGTAGCTTGCGTACTTGCGCGGGTGCCCCGACGAGCCGTCGGATCCCGTCATGACCCAGTCCTGAATCGCAATGGCAGAGATATCGTTGGGATTCATGTTGAACGAGGCAATTGATGGATTGCCACCGCGCACAACCTCGATGGCCGCCTCGAGTGGGTCGACGTCGAGCTGGGCCGCGATCTCGTCCAGCGTTTTGCCGCGATACTCGCTATCGGTGCCGGTGACCAGGAGCGACTCTGCGCCGCCACGACGCCACAGATTCTGCGCCATCTCCTCACGAATGCCTTGGCCCAGATCCGGGTTGTCGATGCGGTCGAACATAGCCTCGACCGAGTCGGCGCGCACCCAGGCGGGTATCAGCGCCGACGAGAAACTCGTACCGGACGCGCGATACGGATACTGATCCGCGGTGACGTCTACACCACGTTCCCGAGCTTCCTCGACCATGGCAATAATGTCGCCGCTTTGCCCCCAGACGTCTCTACCGAGCGCCTTCAGGTGCGCGATGTGTACGGGCAGGTCGGCCTCCTCGCCGATCGTAATGGCTTCCTCCACAGCGCCGAGTAGTCCGATCGAATAGGAGCTTTCATCGCGAAGGTGCGAGTCGTAGACACCGCCGTAGCGAGCGGCAACCTTCGCTAACTCGATGACCTCCTCGGTTGGCGAGTAACTTCCCGGCGTGTAGTAGAGACCCGTCGACAGACCGAGTGCACCTGCTTCCATCTGCGTCTCGACGGTCGCTTTCATGGCCTCGAGTTCTTCCGCGGTGGCGGGCCGGTTCTCCAGCCCCATCGCCATTTTGCGGATATCGTTGTGGCCCGCGAAGAACGCAACATTGGTTCCGACACCCTGACGACGCATGATTTCAAGCGACGCCTGCAGATCCGGGATGCCGCCGCCGTCGTTCCCGACGATGACGGTCGTAACGCCCTGCATCAGAAACGCTGCGTTCTCGTTCGCGTCGTCGTCGAGCAAATCAACCAGCGCATGTGTGTGGGGATCGATAAAACCGGGTGCGACGAGCAAGCCTGTCGCGTCGACGGTGGTATCGGCCTCCGCGTCGGCAGCCGCGTCAACGCTCACTATTCGATCGCCGACAATGCCGATGTTTGCAACTTTCGCAGGCGCGCCTGTGCCGTCAACGACGTTGCCGCCCAGCAGCAGTACGTCGTAGCGTTCGGATTCACGTTCGGTCTCAGTGACGTCGCTGCTGCACCCGATTAGCCCGAGAAGCAGGCCGGCCATAACGACCGGCAGAGTCGTCAGACGTTTCGTTCCTGTTTTCATGGTGCCCCTCACTTTGCGGCGGGTACCCGCCGCCTGGATTCGTCATCGATCATAACGCGTCAGCGACCGTTTTGGCGGTTGCGCACGCAAGCGTCCAGCCCAGGATGCCGTGCCCGGTATTGAGATAGAGTCCGGCAGTTTCCGTCGCACCGACGACCGGCCTGCCGTTGGGCGTGACCGGGCGGAAGCCTCCCCATTCGAACCTTTGCGTTGCGCCGTAGTCGGCGGCCTTTGGCGCCAGCTCGCGGGCGACGTCGAGCAATGTTCGTTGACGCCGCGAATCGCCGTCGGTTCGATAGCCGAGAAAGTCCGCGAAGCCGGCTATCCGTACTTGATCGCCCAGGAGACTGAAAACGACCCGCTTGTCGACGCTGGTTATGCTAACGGAAGGCGCCGCCTCACCGGCCGGGAGCGTGAAGCTGTAGCCACGAATCGGATAGATCTGTGGGTTAATCCCGACCGGGCGCAGCAGCTTGCCGCTCCAGGGGCCGAGGCACACAACGACCGCGTCTGCGTCGACACCGCCATTGCGGGTCGCCACGCCGGTGACCTTGCCGCCGGTACGTCGCAGCTCGGTTGCAGTCTCGCCAAGACGAAGCTTCAACCCCCGATTGGCGACCAACCAGTCAGTCAGCCCTTTGGAAAACGCACACGCGTCACCCACCTCGTCGTCGGGTGAATACACAGCACCGGCGAAGCGCTGCTGCATTCCATCCAACGCGGGTTCCAGCGCGACCGCCTGCTCGTAATCGATGATCCGAACGTCACAACCTCGATCGCGCTTCCACTCGGCTCGACGTCGCGCTCCCTCGAGTTCATCTGCGGACCCGAGCACAGCGATCTTTCCCGGACGTCGCCACGCGAAGTCAATGTCGACTTTGGCGCGCAACTCATCCAGCAGCTTCGCGGAGTCGAGTGCAATATCCAGCACAGCTAGCGTATTGGCCTTTGCTTTCTCCGCCGTACATTCGCCCAGAAAGGACAGGCCCCACGGCGTCAGACTGAGATTCTTCCACGATGCCACGCGTATCGCCGGATCGAGACCCAGCACCAAGCCCGGAATACGGGCAATGAATCCGGGCTGCGCGAGCGAATCGGTGTAACTGTAGGACAACTGCGAGCCGTTCGCATGGCTTGTGAACGCCGCAACTTCGTCCGCTCGATCGACGAGGGTTACCTCGAATCCTCGTTCGCTCAAATAGTAGGCGGTCGTGACGCCTGTCACGCCGGCGCCCAGTACGACTACATGCATGTCCTTCGATCCTTTAGTACGTGTCCGGGGTTTATTGTTGTTCTACGCGTCGCTCACGGCAGCGCCTGGCCCGGATCACGCTCCTCCAGGGGCACGTAGTCAAAGTCAAAGCCGAAACAACGCGGTGCGACCACGGCCAGCGCTGCTTCGGAACGATAGTACGCCGGACAGCCGACGGCACATACGGTGACCCGCTGCCCGTAGCGGAGCCGCTCGGCATTGATCGGTGTCGATGTCTCGAAATCGAGAATGCTGATCAGGTCAGGCACCGATGCCAGGACTCGATCGCCCAACCGGGCCACAAGGTACTCGTTCTTGATGTCGATTTCGAGGTCGGGCCAACCCGCGTCGAATGCCTCGACCCGGGCCATTCCCATATCGAACCCGCCGACGATGCGACGTTCGCTGTCGACAACTTTCCCGGTGTAGAGGTGACGGAGCTCACCGTAGATCGAGTCGTCAAACGCCGCCGCCAAGGGGCCCATGACCGCATGCGCATTGCCCCGATTTCGCCTCAGCACACGACCGAGCTCGATCGAAAAGCTCACCGTCCGCGGAACAACCGAGTCCTTGAGCTCGCGCCCGGTCATCGGGTGTTCGCAGGCGGTAATCATGCCGCCGTGCTGCAGCGCAAAGTCGCGAATCTGCTTCTCGTACTCAAAGATGTCCGGCGTATCGAAGCTCGACACGTTGCCCGCATAGTCGAGGGCAACGGCCGGCGTCGGACACACGCCGGCGATCGGATACGTCATCATTTGCGCCTCGGGCAATGCACGGCCCATACCATCGCCATTAATGACAGGCAGACCGCGTTCGACAGCGGCAATCATGGGTATCAGAGAGTTGCCGCCGCCGATTTCGAAGGAGACCACCGCATCTACCGCCTCACCGACATGCGCTTCGTAGGCGGCCAGCGCCTGTCCCGCTTCGCTGAGTGACGGCAGCAGTTCCAGACTGGCCGTCGGTGCCCCGACCGACCCGATCGTAACGATTCTTGCGTCGTCAGCGACCGACTCGGGGTCAACGATATCGACAGGGCCCCAGGTGTTTAACGCCTCGGTGGCGATCAGCTTCGAAACATAGGGATCTCCACCACCGCCCGTCGCGAGGAAGACGGCGCCCAGCGACAGGTCGTCAAGGTGACTGGCATCGATCTGCATGACCGGCCTCCGAGAATCGCGATATCTCCTACAGCCTTCACGCGCAGCTTTGTCACGCCATCAGCCATGTAGGCAACGCTCGTTTCCTCGACATCGGCGATCCGGACGCTGTCTTTGTCGGCGCCCGCAGCAACGGCGATCGCAATCGCCTCCCCGCTCACCTCTCGTATGGCATCGTCACGAGGCTGGTCGGCGTAGGACACCAATCGCTCGGCCTCACCGCCGATCTGGGCGATCGCCGCGCCAATGGCGTTGGCGACACCCGCATTTTCCGGGCGCAGCATGCGCTCGGCGTTCGCCAGTTCGCGGGTCACCAGAACGGATCCTCCGCCGACAAGAATCACGGGCATAGGCTTGCTGCCGGGCCGCATCGTTTCGATGTTCTGCTCGAGCATGGTCTGAATGGTCTCCAGGCCCTGATCCACGACATCCCGGGGCAGGTCCCGGACACGCCCCGGATCACCGATACCCGATACGCCGGACGCGACAATCAGATCCGTCGCCGTGAGGGTCTCGCCCCCGAAAACGCGCCCTTCGGTGACCAGCCGGTGTCCAACCGACTGCGGGCCGAGCGTTCGCCCCTGGTCAGTCACCAAACTGCCCCCACCCAGACCAACCGCGAGAATGTCGGGCATGCGGAAGTTGGTGCGCACGCCGCCAACCTCGATGACGACGTTCGACTCACGCGGGAAGCCGTCCTGGAGTACGCCAATGTCCGAGGTCGTACCGCCGATATCTACGACGATAGCGTCGTCGAGTCCGGTCAATCTTGATGCGCCTCGCAGCGAGTTGGTCGGGCCCGAAGCAAAGGTCAGCGCCGGATAGTTGCGAACAAACTCCGCATCCATGAGCGTGCCGTCGTTCTGGCTGACATAGAAGGCGGCGTCGAGGCGACGCTGTTCAAACGCGTCACGAAAAGAATCGACGACCTTTGAGGCAAATCCCAACAGTGCGGCATTCAGCAGCGCAGCGTTCTCGCGCTCCAGCAAGCCGATACGCCCGATTCGGTGGGACAGCGTTACGCGAGCGTCGGGGACGGCGGTCAGAACCCGTTCGGCCACGGCCAGCTCCGGCGCTGCGTTCATGGGCGAAAACGCCGATGCGATCGCGACGGCCTTTAGCCCTTTTGCCTGTATGTCAGCAACGACACGATCGATCTCGGCATCGTTCATTGGCCCAACGGGTTGGCCATCGTACAGATAGCCCCCGTGGATCTGGTAGACGTGGCGGCCGAGCGCCCTCGCGATATCCTCCGGCCAGCCGAGCATCGGTGGCAATCCATCGCCTGACGGCAAGCCGATTCGAATCGCTGCAACCTCGGCAAGTTCGCGACGCTCCACCACGGCGTTGGTGAACTGAGTTGTCCCCAGCATGACGGCATCGACTGAATCCTGGTCGATGCCGCTGTCGTCGACGACTGTCGCCAGAGCATCGAGAATGCCGGTCGTGACGTCTGCGCTGGTGAGGGCCTTGGTTGACGCAAGCAACTCCTCACCGTCAAGCAGAACTGCGTCCGTGTGAGTCCCGCCGACATCTATACCGATTCTCATACTCTGTTCATCCGTTCGCTACGCCCTGGCGTTGTGTCGCACCAAATCGACTTGTTGCGAGGTAAGCAAGGGCTGCAACGACGATCGCATCGAGCGCGGCAACGCCGGTGACGGTCAGGTAGCCACTGGCGCCCAACAGCGCAACGATCGCTCCCGCTGCCCAGGCGAAGAGCGCCGACGGTATCAGCGGTCGCTCCAGCGACAGGCGTTCCTCGTGATAGGCCGAGCGTCGCACGAACAGGTAATCGACGGCGATCACGCCGGCGACCGGGGCAAACACGATCGCCAGGTAAAAGAGAAACGTTAGAAAGACATCGAGAATATTGAAGAACGCCGCCACGGTGCCCAGCGCACCGAGCACGAGAATCAGCGGTGTATTCGGCAGCCAGGGCAGCGTCGCCTCGATGCTGAGCGTCGTGCTGTAGAGATTTAGCGAATTCAGTACCCAGCTTCCTGCAATCACGATGGCAAACGCAGCCCAGCTGAGCCCGACCACAATCATCATATCGAGCAGATCGTCGTTGCCGAACGCGATAGCGGCCAGTGCCCCTGCTGCCTGCACAATCGAACCAATGACGGCGTACGAGAGAAAGGCCGTGTAGATTCCCCCACGCCACTCCCGAATGAAGCGAGTGATATCCGGGAGAATAATTGCGCCGATGATCACACCGCCGACGACCGACGACATGGCGTGACCGAAACCCAGCCCACGGACGTCGGCCGCTTCCAGATTGGCGGACAATGATGAGGCACCCAGGGCTTTCGAGAGCAGCAACGCAGTGACCACCATCAGGACAGGCACCAGCCACAGCGACAGTGTATTGATGGCTCTGAATCCGTAGATCGTCGTCACCGTCATGGCGATCCCGGCGAACAGCTCGACGGTCCAGGGCATGGCGGTCCGACCGAACACGTCCCGACACAATCGAAGCACCGCCTCGCCGAACAGATCGATGTTGACACCAAACCAGCCGAGCAGGGAAAGCGCGAAAGCCAGATTCACGATGGCCGCACCGCGCGTACCGAACGCGACCCTTGCCAGCATGTAGGAACTGAGTCGCGTCCGCGCACCGATCGCACCGCAAAGTGCACCAATAATCGAAAGCAGCACGTTGCCACCAAGAATCGCCATCGCGGCAGTGCGTGGCGCTGTCGCCGTGGCAACCTCGATGCCGGTCACGAACGTCGGCAGTGAAAACGCGACCATTGCGCTGATGACACCGACGCGCAACCACGGAACCGTACGATCGTCGGGAACCGGCTCGGTGGCAAACTCTTCGTTGTTGTCGGTCATTTGGCCGCGATGGCGACTGTGTCAGCCCGCCAGGACACCCGCCGGCCGACAAGACCGACCGCGGGCGAAACGCATTCGCTACCTCCGCGCAGTTTCAGGTCTCTCCGGGGTGATAGGTTCGTACCGCACGCGCTTCGACATCCTCGCGATAGAACGCGACGTCCTTGAAGTCGCGGTTCACGTAGCGTTCGGACTGATCGTCGAAGTGCGGGGACTGCGGATCACCGCTCTGCCCGCCGGCCAGTATTGACTTCGCACGGACCTTGTCGCCGAACTCGACCACGGCCACGAAACTGTTGCCGGAGGCGCCGTAGATCTTCTTCGTACCCGGGAAGCGCCTGGCACCATAAGAAGCCAGCGCACCCCAGTTACCGGATGCCATGCCCACTGGCAAACTGGGTGCATCATCGTCATGCGGGTGCGCGATATCGCCGGTCAGGCGCTGGAAGCGATTCACGTCGCCCCACGGCGTATTCCAGCTGCCAAAGTCGGCTTCGAGCATGTCGACCGTTGCCGCGAAGATACGCAAGCGTTCTGCGTGGCTCGATTCCGTGCCGAAGTAATTGATCTGCTCCATCCGGCTCAAGCCCTCAGGGGCCTCGCCTTCACGTCGATAACGTGAGCCATAGAAATGGGCGAGGGTCATCGCCACGGAATCCGTCGCAACCCGGAAGTCCCAGTCGCGCAGCGCGTCGATGGCGTCAGCAAGTCCCGGATAATCAGCGCCCGACTCGTCAAAGGCTTGCACGAGCCCGGGTATGAGGGTCTCGAATCCCGGCAACTGCGGGTCGTACGCAAGCTCGATCAGTCCGTCCAGCGTCAGATCAGACACGCCGTCGAGCACGCGAAGTGCATGCACGCCGCGGAAGTTTTCTGCGTCCGGCGCCATGTACACGGGATAGTCCTCGGGATTCGGACTGAACTCACCGGCCGCCGTGAACGGGGTGGAATTGCAGTTCTGCAGCCAGCCGTTCTCGGGATTCAGCAGAGTCACAATTTCGTCGACGGTGTGCAGCCCCTGCCAATCGGTCGCCGGATTGCTGCCATCAACGGGCTTAGAGAAGTCGAACGCAGTATCCCGCCGCGGCACGAAATTGCCGTGGTAATAGGCGATATTGCCGCTCGAATCGGCGTAGACCGTGTTGTTCGACGAGTTCGTACGGATATCCATCATTTCACGGAACCCGTCGTGCCCGTCCTGCTTGGTCCGAATGTAGGACTGTCGCAATGCATTGACGGGATCCCAGTTGATCTTCGTGGCAACCCACTTGCCGTCGAGCATGTGCGTTATCGGTCCATGATGCGTGTGATACATCGGAAAGGTGCGCTCTGAGTAACCGTCGCCATCCCTGTACTTGAGCGTCACTTCGGAGACCTCGACCGGACGCATCTCGTCGCCGTAGCGGTACATCAGCTGTCCGTCGACCTCACTGACGTCTTCGACGAACTCGTCCATGAAGTCGAGCCGGGTCGAGGTGTGCATCCAGCCGGTGTCCTCATTGAATCCCTGGTACACGAAGAACTGACCCCAGGTAACCGCCCCGTAGGCGTTCAGACCCTCGTCGCTGACGACGTGAACCTCGCCGCGGAAGTAGAACGACGTGTGCGGATTGATCAACAGCATCGCATCGCCCGACGCCGTATGCTCACCGGCGATCGCGAAACCGTTGCTGCCACGAGGTTCGTCGTCGGACTCCTCCGCGACCATCGCGGCCGCAACCGGCTGAACGCTCTGGCCCGACCCGTAAAACGCGCGAATGCCATCGAGCGGAATCTGCTCGATGTCACCGCCGATGGAACCTTCAAAGAAGAACATCGGCATCCAGGGCTCGAAGCGCGCAAGAACCTTTGGCTGCACGTCCGGATGCGTCGCCAGGTAGTAGTTCAGCCCGTCAGCAAAGGCTTCGCACAGTTCCTGCAGCCAGGCAGGCGCTGCGTCGTAAGCGGCTTTCGCGTCGTCTGTCGTCATGTACAAGCGGGCACGCAAATCGCTGAACAGCGCCTTTTCGCCCTCTGCTTCCGCAAGGCGCCCGATTGCCCAGTAGTAATTCCGCTCGACTCGTGGAAAGTCATCTTCGGCCTGGGCGTAGAGAAGGCCAAAAACGGCGTCGGCATCGGTTTCAGCATAGATGTGCGGCACACCGAAATCGTCCCGAATAATCGTGACGTTAGCCGCCCTGGCCTTGAGACGCTCGAACTCGGCATCGACCGGCGGTGGTGCTTCCTCCGCACACGCAACGAGGAAGAACAGGAAAACGGGCGCGACGGCACGCAGCCAGTACGGTGAATCTGTCATTGAACGAGCCTTGTTGTGAATCGTTGAT
>CAZMEA010000069.1:0-11152 GCA_964565135.1 uncultured Woeseiaceae bacterium | reverse complement strand
CCGATTCAGAACCTGGTCGCCGGAACACGGGCGGTCGCCAAGGGCGATTTCGACACGCGCCTGCCGACGCCCGCACGGGACGAGATCGGCTTCCTGATCAGCTCGTTCAACGACATGACTCAGCGCCTGGCGTCGGCACGTCGGGAAGCAAGCCTCAGTCAGGCACAGGTGGAATCCGAGCGCGAAAACCTCGCGATCATTCTTGCTCGCCTGTCCACCGGGGTCGTCTCTCTGGAATCCGATTTGCGGATTCGTACCGCAAACCAGGCGGCCGGCGCCATCCTGTCCGTTGACCTGGAAAACAGGGTCGGAGAATCGTTGCCGGCTATCGCGCAGAATCATCCGCTGCTCGAACAACTGGTCGACGTCGTGCGTGTGCATACCGAACGCGGCGAGAGTGAGTGGCGAGAGCAAATCGTCCTGCGCGGTGAGGTTGGCCGACGCGTGCTCACCTGTGCCTGCACCCTGTTGCCGGGCGATGAGGATCACCTGCCCGGCTTTGTGATTGTGTTCGATGACATTACCGGGTTGCTGCAGGCGCAGCGCGATGCTGCGTGGGGCGAAGTGGCCCGACGTCTCGCCCATGAGATCAAGAATCCGTTGACACCCATTCAGCTGTCCGCGGAACGCATGCGACGCAAGTATCTCGGGCAGCTGAAGCCGGACGACGCGCAGATTCTGGATCGGGCCACGCACACGATCGTGCAGCAGGTCGAGGCGATGAAGGAGATGGTGAACGCGTTTTCCGAGTATGCGCGCGCCCCGGACATCGACATCAGTCGTTTCGACATTGATCAGCTTGTCCACGAAGTCGTCGAGCTTTATCGGGCGCAGGAGTCCCGCGTAAAGATCGTGCTGACGGTGGATTCCGGCTTGCCGCCGGTACAGGCGGACGTCGGTCGAATGCGGCAGATCCTGCACAACCTGCTGCGCAATTCGATAGAGGCGCTCGAGACCACAGACCAGGGCCGCATCGATGTGCAGGTGCACGAAGCCGAGTTCCATGAAGTGCCAATCATCGAGATTGTTGTCGAAGACAACGGCCCGGGGTTCCAGGCTGGTTCACTGACTCAGATCTTCGACCCCTATGTGACGACCAAGCCAAAAGGTACCGGGCTCGGTCTAGCTATCGTGAAAAAGCTGGTCGAAGAACACGCAGGAATCATTGACGCAGAAAACAGAGATGACGGGGGCGCAATGATCCGCATACGACTACCCATAGATGATGCAGCTCGAGAGGCCATGTTTGCTGTGTTGCCAGGGCATTCCGACAGACGGAGGGAGAGAGCATGAGCGCCGCACACGTGCTGGTGGTGGATGACGAGGCGGATATCCGCGCGCTGATCCAGGAAATTCTCACGGACGAAAGTTATGACGTGACGACCGCGGCAAATGCCGCCGAGGCGCGCGAAGAGCGCGACGCCGTCAATCCGGATCTGATACTTCTCGATATCTGGATGCCGGATACTGACGGCATCACGCTTCTGCGTGAGTGGTCGGAGTCGGGCGACCTCGACTGTCCGGTGGTCGTCATGTCCGGTCATGGCACTGTCGACACCGCCGTAGAGGCGACCCGACTCGGCGCGCTCGACTTCGTCGAGAAGCCGCTGTCCATTGCCAAGTTACTGCGTACCGTAGAGCGTGCACTGGATACGTCCAGGAAACCCGCGGCGACGCCAAAGACACAGCTGCCATCGTTGCTGGCCCCGGTCGGTCGCAGTCGACTGATGAAGGATCTGCGGGAGTACGTGCAGCGTCTTGCCTCGCTGGATTCGCCCGTCCTGTTCATCGGCGAGCCGGGCAGCGGCCGCAGCGCATTCGCGTCGTATCTGCACACGATGAGTGACCGTTCTGCTGGCCCGATGGTGACCCTGCTGGCTGCATCGCTGACGGACGACAACGTTGAGGAGATGCTGTTCGGCAGCGAGAACGGCGATGAAATTCACACCGGCTACTTTGAACGTGCGGAGAGCGGCACCCTGCTGATCGACGAGCTGGCCGATCTCAGCGAGAACGGGCAGAAGCTCGTGCAGAGTGCAATCGACCAGGGGCACTTTCGCCGGCGCGGTGGTACGACGCCTATCGAGTTGCGTGCACGTGTGATCGCGACCGTCAGCGCGAATTACGAACATGCGATCGATTCAGGCAATCTGCGCCGCGATCTGATCTCGAGCCTGAGTACCCTGACCGTGCGTGTTCCACCCTTGCGCGACTACGCAGAGGATGTGCCGGAGTTGTTGAGTTACTACGTCGACCGACTCGTCGATACCGACGGCGCGAGCTTCCGTCGCTTCAGCGTCGCCGCGCAGAATCGCCTGCGAAACTATCCCTGGCCCGACAACGTTCGGGAACTCAAGAACCTCGTGCAGCGACTATTGCTGACAGGCGATGAAGAAGAAATCACGTTGGACGAAGTCGAACGTGAGGTCAGCGCAACCGCGGCGTCGGACGAACCTCTGGTAAAGCAGGACCTCCTCTCGCTGCCTTTGCGCGAGGCGCGAGAACAGTTCGAGCGCGCGTACCTGCAACAGCAGCTGGTGCTGTGCGACGGCAAGGTCGGCAAGCTGGCTTCACGGGTCGGTATGGAGCGCACCCATCTGTATCGCAAGTTGCGCTCTCTCGGCGTGGATTTTCGATCGGTCTCGAGCGATGACTAGCGTCGCTTAGCTCTGCGTTTCATTCATTCGGCGCCGTATGTATCGGTCATTCACGGGTGTCTCGCCACCCGAAGGAATTCATCATGAGTAATACCCTGTCGCTCCGGAATACCTGGGACCTGATTGCGGTACTCATCGCGATCGCAACGTTTCTTCTTGCGGCAATCAGCGAGTTCTACATCGGGCAACACTACATGAGGCCGACCATGGTGCTCGTGTTTACGGTCTTTTTCGGCAACCTCGCACGTCACGGGCTGCGGGGCGCACGGTGGGCAAAGAACATCCTGTTCTGGTTCGGCTTTCTGATGAGCTGCATGGCGTTCATGGGGATATTCTTCGCGCAGCGTCCCAAAGAACTGCCGGGCGGTCTGTTCTTGCCGGTCTGGATCGCGATGTTTCTGCTGGTTGCCTGGCTGACCTGGCAGTACAAGCGCAGAAACAACATTGAGCTTTGACGGTCTGGAGGCTGAATGAACGTTCGCATCTTTATCGCGCTCCTTGCCGGACTGCTCGCCGGCGTGGCGCTCACAACTGCCCTTGCGCAATCCAGCCCGCTGGATCCACCACGCGCCGCGCCACACATGTTCACGACCGAATTCGAGAACGATCGGGTGCGAGTGCTACGCGCCCGAGAGAGAAACGGTGAGACGTCGCCGTTGCACACGCTTCGCGATCGAGTTGTCGTTCACGTCAATTCCTGTGCATGGACGGTAACTGACGAGGACGGCAGCGAGCGCATATATTCCTATCGTCCGGGTGATACCTACTGGCAGCGCAAGACGACTCGCGGTGGCACCACCAGCAACGTGATTCAGGAATGTCACACGCTGCAGATCGAGATCAAGGAGCCGTCAGCCTTCTGAGTCCGACCAGCTCGCGGTAGGTCGAATGAAGCGACGGTCGGCCGGCAGAATCCGGCCGTCATCATGAAACACAAGTCCCGGTTCAACGAGGTCGCGTCGACTTAGCTCGCGAAGTTCCTTGAGCGCCGTTCGTTCTGGATCAACGATCGGTCCGCCGGGTCGGACCTGCCGGGTTGAAATTACCTTGCCGTCTATGAATCGACCGAGTTCGTCGATACGTGCCAGCAGGATCGGTGCGACACCTTTGGACCCAGTAACGCTGATGCCGTAGTAGGTCGCAAAATTGCCCAGGCTGTATGCGATTAGCCGTTCCCTGTAGCGTTCCATGCCGCGGACGACGTGAGGGCCGTGGCCGAACACGAGGTCCGCGCCCGCGTCGACCATGCTGCGCGCGAAGCGCACGACGTCGCCGCGTGGCTCGCCGAAGTACTCCTCCTCGCCGAACGGAAGTCGGCTGCTGCCTGCGCCTTCTGCGCCGCCGTGAAACGACACAACGACAATGTCGTGGCGACTGGCGGCATCGACGACAATTTCGGCAGCGAGGGCGTAGTCGTGCAACAGGTTCGACTCGCGGGTGACAGCGAACGCAAGGAATGACACCGAGAGTCCTTGGCTTTCCAGCGTCGCAAAGTCGCCCTCACGACCGGAGTGCGCAATGCCGCGCTCAGCCAGAGCCCGCATCGTCGTCGTTCGTCCTTCTTCGCCGAAATCGCGGGCGTGGTTGTTAGCAAGGCTCAACGCGTCAAAGCCAGCCGCCGCGAAACGGTCTGCGTATCGGGTTGGTGACCGAAACAAATAACAGGCGTTCAGGTTGCTGCAGCTCTTCGCCGGTTCGGCCTCGTCGGCCAGCACGCCTTCCAGGTTGCCGAAGGTCAGGTCCGCGGAACTGAGCATTTCTGAGACCTCGGCCAGAAAACCGACCGCGTCATCGTCGGGAAGTCGATTTTCCGGATACTCCGTGCCAAGCATCATGTCGCCGACGGCTGCAATCGTAAGCTCGATGGACGGCTTTGGCGGGCGCGTCGGTTCAGGCGCGATCGCAGGTCGCGCGTGCTCCGACACGTCGGGCCCAGATTCAACTGGCGCCGTTGCTTCGAGTTCCGGTGTCACCTCGGGCTTGGGGCCCGACGCGCATGCGGCCATTGCCAGAAGCACCAGCAGAAAGGCGGGGCTGCGTCGTCGGTCAGTTGCCGAGCCTGATTCTGAGGACATCGATATTGGCTTCGCGCAGGCGGGCGCGCTGCTGATTCAGTGCGTCCAGGTCGCGGGTCGGACCGATACGAACGCGATGATAGGTTTTGTCATCGATTGCGACGCGCTGGATTGTCGACTCGATGCCCTGCAGCGCAAGTTCTGCGCGTCTTCGGTCCGCATCCTCATAACGTGTGAACGAACCGGCCTGTAGAACATACTCACCCGGCTCGATGATGGCCTGAGGTGCGACGTCGCGTTCCACGTCCGGTTCCTGATCCGCGATGATGATCTCGAAGTTCGGCAACATCTTGTAGAAATCGAAGCGCGACTCGTCGTCATCCCCGGGCGGGACTTCGCCGTTGCGATCGATGTTGCTTGGACCCGTGCTGCTGGAGGGTCGTTCTGCGGCAGCTGCCGGCGAGGCGGCCGGTGCTGATGCGACAGTCGGCGCGGCGTCGCGTCCACTGATAAAGACTGCAAAAGCGACCGCGAGGCCGATCGAGAGGCCGAACAGCATCCACATCCAGCCGGGGAGACCGTCCTTCTTGCGGCGCGCGCCGCTACTGCGCCGTTTTCGTCTTGCCATTAGCCCACATCGAATCGGGCGCGGACACGCCGAGTATGTCGAGGCCGGCCGCGATGATCGTGCGAGTCGCCGCCACAAGCGTCAGCCGCGCGTCGCGCAGGTCCGCATCGTCGACAATAAACGTGTGTGCGTTGTAATACGTGTGAAATTCGTTGGCGAGATCTCTGAGATAGTGCACCAGATTCTGTGGAGCACGGTTCGCTGCAGCCAGCTCGATGATCTCGGGGTAACGGCTCAGGGTCGACATCAGGCTCTTCTCATGTGACTCCTCGAGACGCGCCAGACTGTCCAGGCCGTTGCCGCGGTTCCAGGTCAGATCCTTTTCGTCGAGTTGGCGAAACACGCTCTGCACACGAGCATGTGCGTACTGAATGTAATACACGGGATTCTCGTTCGTACGCTCCTTGGCAAGATCCATGTCGAAGTCCAGGTGCTGGTCGTTCGAGCGCATGACGTAGAAGAATCGTGCCGCATCATTGCCAACTTCCTCGCGGAGCTGCCGCAGCGTGATGAATTCCCCCGAGCGAGTCGACATTTGCTGCTTCTCGCCGCCACGGAAGAGACTGACGAACTGGACGAAAGGAACCTCCAGGCTGTCGCCGGTGTAACCCATAGCTTCCATACCCGCCCGCACTCGCGCGACGTAACCATGGTGATCCGCTCCCAGGACGTCGATCAGATGATCGAAGCCGCGCTCCCGTTTGTCGAAGTGGTAGGCAATGTCCGACGCGAAGTAGGTCTTGTTGCCATCGGCACGTACAACGACCCGGTCTTTTTCGTCACCGAAGTCGGTCGCGCGAAACCAGGTTGCACCGTCTTTCTCGTACAGCATGTCGCGATCGCGAAGCACGGCCAGGGCATCGTCAATACGTCCGCTCGCCAGGCTCTCCTCGGAGTACCAGCGATCGAAGGTCACGCCGAACTCTTCCAGATCTGCTTCAATGTCCTTGCGAATCACTTCCAGCGCGTAACGTCGCAGGTCGTCGAAAGCCTCGTTGCCGAGCCGCGAGCGTGCGCCTGCAATCAGTGCATCGATGGCCTTGTCGTCGTCCGCTCCGTCAGGAACGTCTCCCATGAGTTCGTCGATGTCGACGTGTGGAATCTCGGTTCCGGCTGCGATGTCGACAATGTAGTCACCCTGGTATCCGCCCTTTGGCATTGTCAGTGACTGGCCGGCCGCTTCGAGGCCACGTAGCAGCACGCTGACGCCGAGAATGTCCATCTGCCTGCCCGCATCGTTGACGTAGTACTCCCGATGTACCGAGTAGCCTGCTGCCTCGAGCAGGTTGCCGACTGTCGCACCGAACGCCGCGTGCCGACCGTGTCCCACGTGCAGTGGCCCGGTCGGATTGGCAGACACGAACTCGAGAAGTATCTGCGGTGTATCCCTCGGCGCGCTTCGACCGTAACAAGCGCCTTCGGCCGCGATCGTGGCGATCTCGCCGTGGAAGGCGCGGTCACTAACAAAAAAGTTGATGAATCCGGGTCCCGCGACGTCGACCTTGTCGATCAGTTCGCTGTCACCGAGTTCCGCAATGATGTTCGCAGCGAGTTCGCGTGGATTCTTTCCCGCGGCCTTGGCGAAACGCATCGCGACGTTTGTCGCGAAGTCGCCGTGGCGCGGATCACGGGCTCGCTCGACGGTTGTGCGAATCGACGTCCGTTCCGGGACGTCGGTAAGCTCAGGCAGACGCGACAGTGCGGCGTCGACGAGTTCGGCAATACGGGCTTTCAAGGTCAGAAATGCCTGCGGGTGGGATGGCCGGCAATTCTAGCGCGCACTCAGAAAAGCTCAATCGGATCAACGTCTACGCTCCAGCGCACTTTCCGGGCAAGTGGGTCCCCGCTTAGCTCAGAGCAGATTGCGTCGAGAAGCGCATGCAAGGGCTGACGCTGCGTCGACTGCAGCAATAGCTGACCGCGAAAGCGACCCGCGCGTCGTTCCATCGGCGCAGCAACCGGACCCAGAATCCGCACGTCGGTGCCGCGATGACGCTGCGCCATATCCGCCGCGTGATCGAGAAACTGCAGCATGAGCTCGCGTTTGTGTGCTGACGCGCGCAGCAACGCAACGCGCGAGAACGGCGGCCAGCCGGCAGCAACGCGTTCAGCCAGCGCGAACTCCGCGACCCTCTGATAACCGCCCGACAGCAGTGCCTTCCAGAACGCGTGCTCGGGAAAAGCCGTCTGAATCAGCACCTCGCCCTGCTGGCGGACGCGGCCGGCACGCCCGGCGACCTGCACCAGACTCTGGGCAAGACGCTCACCCCCGCGGAAGTCCGTACTGAACAGGCCCTGGTCTGCGTTGACGACGCCCACAAGGGACAGTTTCGGAAAGTGGTGTCCCTTTGACAGCATCTGGGTGCCGACCAGGATGCGCGCCTCGCCGCTGACGGCGGACGCAAGTGCCTTGTCCATCGTGCCCTTGAGCCGGGTCGTGTCACTGTCGACGCGCGTTACCGTGAACCGGGGGAAATGGCGCGTCAGCGCGTCCTCAATACGCTCGGTACCCTCGCCCAGCGGCACAACAGGGCCACCGCACTCGGTGCAGGCATCGTCCAGCGGCCGGCCGGCACCACAGTGATGGCACTGCAGCGCCCGCTCACGACGATGCACGGTCATTCTCGAATCGCAACGACGGCATTCGGCGATATGTCCGCATTCATGGCAGATCAGCGTCGGCGCGAAGCCTCGACGATTCAGATAGACGAGTACCTGGCCGCCCTTGTCGAGGTGAGTCGCAATGCTGGAGAGCAGCGGTTGACTCAGCCCGTCGTCTGACCGATACCGATTCATATCGACAAGGCGAATGTGCGGCGGCAGCGCACCGCCCGCTCGCTGCGTCAGTTCGACGTGGCTGTACGCGCCATCCTGGACGCGCCGCAGGCTGTCCAAGGAGGGCGTCGCTGACCCCAGAACGACCGGGACGTCCAGCCGTTTGGCGCGCGCGATCGCGACGTCGCGGGCGGAGTAGCGCAGACCTTCCTGCTGTTTGAACGACACGTCGTGCTCCTCGTCGACGATGACGAGGCCGGGCCTGGCCAAGGGCACAAACGCCGCGGATCGCGTACCCAATACGACGCTGGCACTGCCATCACGTGCGCGGCGCCAGGCGTCCAGCCGTTCGAGATCCGTGAGTCCGGAATGCAGAAGTGCCGGCCTCGAACCGATCCTTGCTTCGAGACGTCGAACGAACTGTGGCGTGAGGCCGATTTCCGGTACGAGAATGAGTACCTGCCGATCGGCGGCGAAGACCGACTCCATTACCCGGAGATAGACCTCCGTCTTGCCGCTCCCCGTGACGCCGTCAAGCAGCGTTGTTGCAAAGCCCTCCATTGCAAGAATTCGGTCAACAGCCGAGCGCTGTTCGAAACTGAGCGTCAGAGGCGACGCGACTGCGCCTTGTCTCACCGTCTCGCTGCCCTGTTTGTCGACCGCAGAGGCCTCGATCCGGATCCAGCCTTTTTCCAGCAGCGCCTTGCGGGTGGCTCGCCAGTTCGGTATCGAATCATCGAGGGCCGTGACCGGGACGCTGTCTCCGCGTTGCAGGAACTCCAGGACAGCCGCCCGTTTCGGGGCACGTCGAGCGACGCTCTCGACGTCCGTCGCCCGACCCTCGTCGGTCAGTGCAACCACGTCGACGGTTTCGTACAGCGGCCGTCCGTGGCGCAGGATCGCGGGCAGTGCAGCGGCCACCACCTCGCCAACGGGGTGATGGTAGTAGTTTGCAACGAAGCGAATGAGCCACATCGCGTCATCGTCGAACAGCGGCTCGTCATCCAGTATGCGAACGGCGGCCCGGAGTCGGGACAATGGCACGTCGCTGGCTTGCGCCGTCTCCATAACCACACCGACTTCGCGACGCCGCCCGAACGGGACGAGAACCCGCGCCCCTGTGACCGGCAAACGGCAGTCGGCAGGCGGCAGGTAGTCGAACAGGGTCGGCAGCGGCGCGTTTACCGCGACGCGCAGGATCGATGCGCTCACGTTTCTAACACCCGGTGATCCTGGTGCCCGTCGCCGTTCCGCCGATTGGCCATAATCCGGGAATCCGATCCCCGGAGTGTCAACCGGCGGCCTGGCGCCGCGTTATTTATCTGAGACTGGTGCAAGCAACGTATTAGAACGCAGTTCAGAATAGAGGTGAAAGCGGTGTGCGAAACGGACTTCAAAGCCGCGTCCGGCAAGCATGAGGCCACGGAGGCGGGTCAGTGAACGCGCTTCCGCTGGCAGTTGAGGTATCGTGTCGCGGCGAGCCTCGGAAGGGAGTTAAGCCACTGAAGCGTCACGAGGAGTTGAATCGCTTCTTTGCCGAAGTCGAGGGACGCGCGTTGCGGATGGCGGAAATCGCGGTCCGCAATCGCGACGATGCCTTCGATATTTTGCAGGATGCGATGGTCAAGCTGGCTCGCAACTATGCGGACAAGGATGCGGCTGAATGGCCGCCGTTGTTCTTCCGCATCCTGCAGAACAGGGTGCGCGATCACCATCGACGGCAGGCCGTGCGCCGGCGGGTCATGGTGTGGTTCGGTAGTTCCGACGAAGATGATCGGGATCCTGTCGAGTCGGCGCCGGATCCGTTCGGACGGACGCCGGAGCAGGAAGTAGGTTCGGCCAGCGCGATGGGCGAACTCGAACGAGCGGTGGCCGAGCTGCCTGCGCGACAGCGTGAGGCCTTCATGCTCAGGGCGCTCGAGGGCCTGGATGTACGTGACACGGCGACCGCGATGGGCGTTACCGAAGGCAGCGTGAAGACGCATTACTCGCGCGCCGTACACAGTCTCCGGGAGACGCTGGGAGAACACTGGGAATGACGACTCAACAAGACAGACAGGTGCCGGAGGACGCGGTCGGGAAACGCGCCCGTGAGCTGTTTGATGACAGTGTGGATGGCCTTGACGCGGCAACGCGATCGCAGTTGAACCGTCGGCGCCATGAGGCGCTCGAGCAGGCTGCGGGTGGCGTCGCCTGGTCGTGGAACCGGTGGGTGCCCGTCACCGGCGTAGCAGCGGCGGCGGTGTTGGCCGTATTCGTCGTGAACGGCAATCGACCTGACGTGACGCCGATGCCGACGAACGGCGTGGTGGACATCGAGATTCTCCTCGAAGGTGACGAACTCGAGATGTTCGAGGACCTTGAGTTCTACACGCTCCTCGAGTTTGAAGCTGACGGCGAAGCGCATGTCGGCTGATCCGGCGCGAGCTGCGGTGGGTCTGATTGCGCTCTTGTGCGGTACGGCCGCCCTGGCGGCCGACGACGAGCTTCCGGATGCCGAGTTTCTCGAGTATCTCGGGAGCTGGGACGCCTCGGATGAAGAATGGCTCATATTCGACGACGACGATCAGGTAGCGCGACAGGAACCAGGACGTGAAGTGGATGAAGACGAATCGAACGGTGAAGACAATGAAACCTGAGAGATGCAGGATGCTGATCGCGGTTCTTGCCCTGTGCCTGTCGTCGCTTGCGGTGGCGCAGGAACCTGGCGTCGATTGGACGGACTTGTCGCAGCAGCAGCAACAGATTTTGCAGCGCTTCGCCGACGACTGGACCGGATTGGAGCCCGAGCGCCAGCGGCGCCTCGCCGACGGTGCTTCGCGATACGCGAACCTTTCACCCGAGCAGCGTGACGCGGCACGGAGCCGCTTTCAGCGCTGGCAGGGGTTGACGGATGGCGAGAAAAACCGGATTCGCGAGCGGTATCAGGAGTTTCGGCAGCTTTCGCCGCAGGAGCAACAGCGGATTCGGCGTAATTTTCAGCGTTTCCGCGATCTGCCGGCCGAGCGGCGACAGCAGCTCAGGCAGCGATTCAGGGACATGTCACCCCAGCAGCGGCAGCAGCTGCGGGACCGATT
>CAZMEA010000068.1:0-11520 GCA_964565135.1 uncultured Woeseiaceae bacterium | reverse complement strand
TTTCGACGTATTCGAGGGCGACAGCTTCCATTCCGCGGACTGGGACGACGAGGTGTCGCTCGCCGGCAAGCGGGTCGCGGTGATCGGTACGGGCGCCAGCGCGATTCAGTTTGTTCCACGAATCGCGGACGCGGCGGGTTCCCTGACACTGTTCCAGCGCACTCCGCCCTGGGTCGTTGCCAAGAACGACCGACCGATGCGTGCTTGGGAGAAGTCCTTGTTTCGGTCCTTGCCACCGGCGCGGTGGCTGTTTCGGACGCTGTTGTACTGGCGCCAGGAAGTCCTGGGGGTCGGATTCACCCTCTCTCCGCGGCTCATGTCGCTCGGTCGTCGCCAGGCACTCAGGCATCTGGCCGAGGGGATTCGGGATCCCGATCTGCGCCGGCGATTGACCCCGAACTACCAGATAGGTTGCAAGCGGGTACTGCTGTCGGACGACTACTATCCGTCGCTCGAGAAACCGAACGTCGCCGTCAATACCGACGGCATCGAGCGTTTTACGTCGGACGGAATTGTTGACGCAACGGGGACGCATCACCCCGTGGACGTCGTAATTTATGCGACGGGCTTCAACGCCGTCGATCCCCTGTCGCCGACACGAATCATCGGGCGCGGCGGCAGAGAGCTGGCGACGGACTGGGCGAAGGGGCCGGAGGCGTATCTCGGTATCAGCGTGGCTGGATATCCCAACCTGTTTCTGTTGATGGGCCCAAACACAGGTCTGGGCCATAACTCGGTCATCTTCATGATCGAGGCGCAGATCCGCTATGTGCGGCAGCTGATATTACGAGTGCTCCGACGGAAAGACGCAACGCTCGACGTTCGCGGGGACGCGCAAAGGGACTTCAATTCCCGCCTGCAGCGATCATTGCGCGGCACCGTCTGGACGTCGGGTTGCAGCAGCTGGTACCAGACGGATTCCGGGCGGCTGATTGCCATCTGGCCCGGCTTTACATTCACCTACTGGTTTCGTACGTTGCGTCCCAAGCTTGGCCGCTATCTCCTCCAATCGCATTGAGGTGTCTCAGGATGATTGATTCCCCGTGCCGGCGGGCGCTGTGCGCGCTTGTCGTTTCGTTGTTCATTGCTGCGTGTGGACGATCCGGCACTGACGCCGCTGATCCGCTGCGTAATTCCGCCGGGGTGCTGGGATACGTTCCCGCGGACACCCCCTACGTCTTTGCGACGCCGGAAAGACTGCCGGATGAGGTGCAGGCGAAACTCGAGGCGAGTGCGGACAGCATGTACGCCGCGTACCAGACCGTGATCGAGGCTTCTTTCGGGGATGTTGCCGCAGAACTCGAACTGCAGGGTGATGCCGAGCAGGCTGAACTCGTGATGACGCTGGCCAGCGAGTTTGTTGGTCTGATGCAGAGCGACAACCTTCGGGCAGCAGGCGTGGCCCGCAGCCCGCATGCAGCGTTCTACGGTGTCGGACTTCTCCCCGTCGCCAGGGTCGAGCTCTCCAACCCGGTCGCCTTTGACGCAAAGATCGCCGAACTCGAAGCTAACGCCGGCGGCAAGATGTCGGTTGCCGAGTTGGACGGGGTTTCCTACCGATACGTCGGCGACGATTCAGGACGCATCGTCATTGCGATTGTCGATGACTACGTCGTCGCGACTCTGGTGCCGACGGAGCTGTCCGAGGAGCAGCTGGCTAATGTGCTCGGCATCAACAAACCGGAGTCGAGTATTGCGGACTCCGGGGCGCTCGAGTCGCTGGCCGAAGCCTACGGATTTTCTGCTTACGGTCTCGGCTTCGTTGACATGCAGCGCCTCGTCAACGTCTTCGTCGACAGTCCGACCGGAGTAAACGCCGAACTGCTCAGCATGATGGAGTTCGATGCGGCCAGCGTGAGTGACGTTTGCAAGGCGGAGATTCGCGACGTCGTTGGTGTGATGCCGCGACTGGCGACCGGATATACGGACGTCAGCGTGTCAGAGATCGGATCGAATACGGTATTCGAACTTCGCAGCGATATTGCAACCGGTATGAGTGGGCTGGCGGCGCCGGTACCTGGTCTGGGCAGCGATCATGGCGGGCTCTTGTCCTTCGGTCTCAGTCTGGACCTGCTAGCCGCGCGAGAATTTGTAGAGGGGCGCCTTACTGCCCTGGACGCCGATCCTTACCAGTGCGAGTACTTCGCCGGCATGGAGCAGGCGGCGGCTCAACTGCGCATGTCCCTGAATCAGCCGCTCCCGCCCATCGTTTACGGCGTCAAAGGGTTCCTAGCGGTAATCGATCGCATCGAGGGCCTGGACATGACGGGCCAGAAGCCGCCGGAGGACGTTGATGCCCGGCTTTTGTTTGCCAACGACAACGCAGCTGGACTGCTGGCGATGGGCGCCATGTTCAGCCCCGAGCTTGCGGCGCTGGATCTGCCGTCCGACGGTACACCGGTGGAGCTCGATCTGCCGCAGCTGACGCAGCAGTTCGGTGCCGCGCACATTGCAATGACGGACGCCGCCATCGGTCTTTCAATCGGTAACGGCAGCCCGGGTGCGCTCGCGGACTTGTTGAAGAGTACGCCGACCGATCCATTGCCAAGCATGAGCATGCACCTCGACGGCGAACGCTATTACGCCTTCATGTCGGAAGCCGTGCAGGCCGGCACTGCGGCGGGCCCCGAGTCCGCGCAGGCCTCGCCTGAGGTACAGGCTGCGATCAGCCAGGTCATGAGCGGTATCGGTGACATGATCGAGCGCATTGCGGTGAACGTGACGTTTACCGAGCGCGGCATCGAGATTCCAGCCACGCTGACGCTCGCAGATTAGGGAGGAGTCGATGTCTAGGTGTCCCTCAGCGATCCACGCTTGTTGCTGGATTTTCGCCGCTCTTTCGATCGCCGGCTGCGCACCCGCTGATGTCAGGCTGACAGACACGGAGGTTGTTCACATACCACGCGCAGCGCTTCTTGAAAACCCCGAACGCCTGCCGGACGCCGGGTTCCTGTCGACCGGGCAGCCGAATGAGGAAATGCTGGATTTGGTCGCCGCGGCGGGCTACGCGGCGATTGTGGATCTGCGCGGGGTTGAAGAAGACAGAGGCATCGACGAGCGGGCAGAGGTTGAAGCTCGTGGTATGCAGTACGTGTCTTTGCCCACGCCGGATCTTTCTGCGGCAACCACCGAGCAGGCCGGCAGGCTGGCCGAGATTCTTGCCGAGATCGACGGCCCGGTGCTGCTTCACTGCTTCAGCGGAAATCGCGTCGGGTCTTTGTTTGCGCTTGAAGCACGTGCGGAAGGCAAGAGCGCGGAGGAAGCGCTGGCCTTCGGCGAAGCGGCCGGCCTGACACGTTGGCGCACGGAAATCCGCGAGAAAGTCGAAGCCAACTAGTTACTCGAACCGACCGCTGAACTGGAGGCCGATCTGGCCGTCCAGGTTTACGGCCACGTCGACCGATTCGAATCGGTCAACCAGCAGCATGGAGCTGGCGATCCCTAGCAGGGCGCCCGCCAACACGTCTGCTTCATCATGTTCATCCGCGTCCAGGCGGGTCCAACCGGTGTAGGTGGCAAGCGCGTAAGCCGGCCAGGCTCGTTTCATGCCGTAGCGCCGATGGATGAACGACGCGCCCTGGAACGCCATGGAGGCATGTCCGGACGGAAACGCGTCGTCATCGCTCCCGTCCGGACGGCTTTTGCTGATGAGTTCCTTCAAGGCAAGAGTCGCCAGCGCATTGGCGCCGAAAGAACGGTAGAACTGGGTCCGGCCGGCGGCATCGTCTTCCACAAACGTCATGGCGTAAGCGGCGACGGGTATCGCAACGCGAAGTACCGAACCGCTGGTTTCTATGTCATCGCCGGCAGACGCAGCCGAGGCACCCGCAAAACACAGCAGCAGCGCCCAACCGCACCGTCGCACCGCAGCAAGGAATGGGGCGTGGCTGCGACCTGTAGTGGGCTTAGCCAAAACGACGAAGGCTGATTTCATTGCGAGGAGTTCCCGGATGAGTGTGTGGCGCCGTCCTGCAGGGCGGGCCTAATCGTACGCGGTTTGACGAGGCATTCCGCGTTCGGCGTGTGATCACCCTGCCAAAAGGGGAGGCGGATACTTCTTGCAAAGTAAATAAGAATCATTATCATTCGCATCTATGGGCGATCGGAAGGACAGGGAAATGGCGCAGGCTCCGCGTGAGCCACGCGCGCTCGAGGCCAGAGAATTGTTTAACGGCGGAAAAGAAATCGCCATACGCTTCGGCCGCGACGTTTACCGACTTCGGATCACCCGCAACAACAAACTGATACTGACCAAGTAACCCGCCAGCCAGCCAGCGATTCGCCAGCACGCCAGAGCGGACAGCATTCAGGAGATTCCGAATGATGTCTCACCTGCTATGGCTCGTTGTTGCCGCGGCATCAGCTGCAAGCACAAACGCCTCTGAAAATGAACGAGGGCTCGATGTCGTCACGGTCGAGGCGAGCAAACGACCAATTGCGACCAACGAGCTGGCAACCCGGGTCACGGTTATCGATGCCGAACGAATCGAACGCGAGCTTGCCCAGAATATTGATGACCTGGTTCGCTACGAGCCAGGCGTCGATGTCGTCGATCAGGGCAGCCGATTTGGTCTGTCGGGTTTCTCTATTCGGGGCATTGGCGGGAACCGCGTTCGTACCGAGATCGACGGCGTTGCAACGTCGGACGCCTTCTCGATCGGCAGCTTTTCGAACGCGAGTCGGGACTTTGTCGACGTAACCGCCATCAAACAGCTGGAGGTGGTGCGCGGCCCGGCGTCTGCTGCGTTCGGGTCCAACGCGATTGGTGGCGTCGTGAGCTTCGTCACCAAGGGTCCGGAGGACTACCTGGATGCCGCTGGCCGGTATCTCGACGTCAACGCCGGATACAACTCAGTCGATGACAGCACCGTAACCGGCTTTACAGGGGCGCTCAGGACGGGTGAGGTCAGCAGCATGCTGCGCGTGAACCTCCGCGACAGCGCCGAACGCGACGTGCCGGGTGCGGATCCGCTGAATGCACAGAGCGCCAATGTCCTCGGCAAAGTCCACTTTGGTGATGCACTCGAAGGAGGGTTGGCACTGACCTTCGATTACTTCGGTGCCACGAATGAGACGGACGTCATCAGCCTGGAACGGCGCCAGGACTTCACCGCCGACTTCGGCTTCCCTTTCCTGATTGATACGACAGATGTTGTCGGCGACGACGAGCGAACTCGCACCCGACTCAGCATCGGGCAGGAGTGGGTAGCAGGCAGGTTTGGCACCGACTACCTGCGCTGGCGGGCGTTCTGGCAGGACTCCGAGACCCGACAGAACACGTTCGAGGCGAGAGAAACGTTGATTGCCGGCCGTCCCGGACGCGCTGAGCGACAGCGGGACTTCCGCTTCGAGCAGCAGCTCGCGGGCCTTGAGATAAACGCCATGAGCGAGTTCGAAACCGGTGCGGCAGAGCACGAGCTCGCCTACGGCCTGGAATTCGAGATTGCCGACACGACGCAGATTCGCGACGGGACGGAACGGGATCTGGTGACCGGACTCGACAGCAAGCAGGTGGGGCCAGATCTCTTTCCGTTGCGCGACTTCCCGGAATCCAAAACAGAGAGCATTGGTCTGTACGTGCAGGACCGTATTCGTCTTGGGCCGGTAACTCTGGTTCCCGGGTTACGTTGGGACCGGTACGAGCTCGATCCGGAACCGGACCAGATATTTCTCGAAGACAATCCGGGCATCGAAAGCGTCGGGCTGACCGATGATCGAGTATCCCCCAAATTTGGCGTTGTCTGGCAAGTCAGCGAACGTTGGCAGGTCTACGGGCAGTATGCCGAAGGGTTTCGCGCGCCACCCGTGAACGACGTGAACGTTGGCTTTACCAACTTCCAGTTCGGGTACACAGCCATTCCCAACGCCGACCTGCGCTCTGAGACGAGCCGCGGCTACGAGCTGGGGCTCCGGTTCGGTGGCGACACGGCCAGTCTGGACCTTGCCCTTTTCGAAACGCGCTACGACGACTTCATCGAGTCGTTCCAGGTCGTCGGTTTCGATCCGATCAATCAACTGCTGATCTTCCAGTCTGTGAACCTTTCCAAAGTCGACATTACCGGTGTCGAGCTCCAGGGGCGTTATGCGCCGGCCTTCATGCCGGAAGGAATGAGCCTGCAGTTCTCAGCCGCATACGCCGAGGGCGAGAATCGTGAGACGGGCGCACCGATCAATTCTGTTCCCCCGCTCAACGGGGTCGTGGGACTGGAGTACCGTCAGCCGGGCGGCCGCTGGAGCACCAGTCTGGTGGCCAGAGGTGCCGCGGCGCAGGACGATATTGATCAGTCGGGTGGTGCACTGCTTTCGCCCGAGGGTTACGTGATCGTTGATGCCCTTGGTTCATGGCGGGTTAGCGACCGGCTGCAGCTTTCGGCCGGAATCTACAACTTGGCTGACCGCGACTACACCGCTTATCTCGATGTTCAGGGCGTGCCTGCGGATGTCGCGAACCCTGATCGATTCCAGCGTCCCGGCCGCAACGTGAGTGTTGCGATCGACTGGCGCTTCTGACCCCGATTTCGTTCTCAATAGGAGGCCTAAATGACCATCAAATTTGCTTTGTGCGTACCCGTGTTGGCGCTTGCAACGGGCTGCGCGACCACCGGGACTGGTGTCGATTACGACGACGTCGTCTATCAGTCCGTTCGCAATCCCGGTTTCGACAAAATTGCAGCGGCGGATGACAAAGCTGGAAAAGACCGGCTCGCGATCCTCGCTATGCAGGGTGAGTACCGCGTGGATTTCCACTTTGAAGAAACGGTGCCGCTGAAGGACGGCTATGAGCCAAGAGACGAGAAGGATTCCGGTGGCTATGAGGTCGTTTTTGTTCTGGACGACAAGCCGGACAAGGTTGTTCTTCAGCACCTCCTCGTGATGCCAGGTGGCGCTGTCGTTAAGCACTGGCGCCAGGACTGGACCTACGAAGCCGCGCACCGGTTCGACTACGCCGCTGATCAGACGTGGGACGTCGTTTCGCTGCCTGAGGGCAGCCGCACGGGGCAGTGGACGCAGTGCGTCTATGAGGTATCTGATGCACCGCGCTATTGCGGCACCGGTCGCTGGAATCACCGCTACGGCGTGTCGACCTGGACGAGCGATCGATCCTGGCGACCCCTGCCGCGCCGTGAGTACACGACGCGCGATGACTACAACGTCATGAACGTCGAAAACCGACACACCGTAACGGCGAACGGCTGGACGCACGAGCAGGACAACACGAAGACAATTCGCGACGGCCGCGAAACGGCGGAAACCCTGGTACGAGAATTCGGCTTCAATGACTACCGCAGCATCACCGGCTATGACTTTGAGCCTGCGCGGGAGTATTGGGAAAAAACCAGCGAATATTGGTCCGCAGTACGCGCTGCGTGGGAACGACGCCTGGTCGCCGGCAACACTCTGATCATTAACACCGAGGTGGATGGAATGCCGATCATCACGGGCACGTTTGCGCAGGCCGCCAACGCCGATTCGACGATGCCTGAGGAAGAGCAAAAGGCGATTGAAGCCCTGCTCGACGAGTACACGGAAAGCCGGTCATCGGTATTGATTGCCGGACAGGACTGATCCAAGCAAAAAAGGGCCCCCGATTGGGGGCCCTTTGTGTTGGTGGAGGCGGGAATTGACTCGCGCCATCCATGGCGCTCGCCCTTCGGGCGCCTGCGGCGTCCAAATCGGCAATCCTGCCGATTTGTGAACCCGCAACGCGTCGTCTCATCCCACCACCGCCGCCAAACAAAAAAACGCCCGCAAGGGGCGTTTTCCTGTTTGGTGGAGGCGGCGGGAATCGAACCCGCGTCCGCAAGCCCTCCGCTACGAGCTCTACATGCTTATCCTGACTTTAAGTCTCGCTCCGGACTACCCGTCAGGCAGGGAAGACCCGAAGCCAGTTCGGTAAGGATTTAACGGATCCGGCCCCGAACGTGCCATCACCGCGGTCCTGTGTCAGTGACCCCTGGAATCCGGACGCACAGGCACGGTCCGGTCAGAGGGCATTAAAACTGGTTTTTAAGCAGCTAATGCGTAGTTGTCGTCGTTGGCAACTATTCGTGTTACAGCTGGTTTTACGAGGTGATCTGTCCCTCGGCATGCACCCGGAGTTTCGCGACCCACGTCGAAGCCATGTCGCCCCCGAATGAGGTGGGTGCCGGAAAGCGGCACCGTCTTAGTAGTGTATGGATGAATCCGCCGAAAACAATGAACTGTGCGTCAGCTCGGGCACGGTCATCGGCATCTTGGACAGAAGAAGGGCGTGCTCTGAGCTGAGAAAGACTATTAAATATCGTTTATAAAATCTTAATAATTATGATGATTTTAGTATTCTTGCCTTCTGCCGCTGCCAGTCGTGATCCTTCTTCGCCTGGCGCTTGTCGTGCTGCTTCTTACCTCTGGCCAGGCCGATATCCAGTTTCACCCGCCCGCGTGTCCAGTGCAGGTTGAGCGGCACCAACGCATAGCCTTTACGCTCAACGTTGCCCACCAGCCGATCAAGCTCGTTCCGATGCAGGAGCAGCTTGCGTGACCGCGTTGGGTCCGCTTTTACGTGTGTAGATGCACTGTTCAAGGGTGAAAAGTGCGCGCCGACCAGCCAGGCTTCACCGTGGCGAAGGATCACGTAGGCCTCGGTCAGCTGCGCGCGACCGTCCCGAAGGCTTTTGACCTCCCAGCCATGCAGCTCGATGCCTGCCTCGATCGTGTCTTCGATGAAGTAATCGTGGCGCGCCTTTCGATTCTGAGCAATCTGATTGTCGGCGGCTGCGCGTTTCTTTTTGCCGGCCATGGCAATCTGTCTTCGGTCCGTTCGGGGCGCGCGATTATACGGAAGTCTGGGCCGGAACGGAGCCGAAACGCTGTTGTCAGGTATCCGCAATTGCTCCAGAATTCTTGGCATCGCAAGGCCGCAGAGATACCGGTTGGACAAGCAAGACGCCGCTGGCGAAGGGCGACGCACGTCGCTTCACGGGAACTGGTCGTCCCGCTTCGCGTTCATTCTCGCGGTCACCGGATCGGCCGTCGGCATTGGCAATATCTGGAAGTTTCCGTACATGGCGGGTGCCAACGGCGGTGGGGCGTTTGTCGTTGTTTACCTGGTCTGTGTCTTTCTGATCGGGCTGCCCGTCATGATGTCCGAGATTCTGATCGGGCGGCGCGGGCGGCGAAATCCTGTTGCAACGATGGCGTTGCTGGGTGAGGAAGAGGGCAGCTCCCGACATTGGCGATCGCTGGGCGCTCTGGGAGTCATCGCCGGGATCTTCATTCTCTCTTACTACAGCGTTGTCGCCGGCTGGACCCTGGCCTACGCATTGAAGAGCGCGAGTGGCGCGTTCGTCGACGCGACCCCGTCGCAGATCGGCGAGATTTTTTCCGCGTTCACCGGCAACTGGATCCAGGTGGCGATCGCACACTCGGTCTTTATGGCAACCAGCATCTGGGTGATCGCACGAGGCGTTGAACGTGGCCTCGAGCAGGCGGTGCGGTTCATGGTCCCGGCATTGCTCGGGCTGATGCTCGTTTTGCTGATGTACAGCGTCACAAGCGGGTCTTTTGGCCGCGCAGCGGAGTTTCTGTTCACGCCCGACTTTGACGCGCTCGGATGGGGTGGCGTCCTGGCAGCGATGGGGCAGGCGTTCTTTTCGCTTAGCATCGGAATGGGTGCGGTGATGGCTTACGGCGCCTACCTGCCCGAGGAAACGTCAATCATCGGTTCTGCGACCACGGTCGTCGTTGCGGACAGCGCCATCGCCATTCTTGCGGGTCTCATCATCTTTCCTATCGTGTTTGCCATCGGGCTGGATCCCGCAGAAGGCCCCGGGCTCGTATTCAACACGTTGCCCGTTGCCTTCGGCGAGATGCCGTTCGGCATCTTCTTCGGCACCGTGTTCTTCGTCCTGCTCGTGTTTGCGGCCTGGACCTCGGCGCTGGGATTGATGGAGCCCGGTGTCGCCTGGCTCATCGAAAACTACAGCTACTCGCGGACGCAGGCTGCGGCGGCGGTCGGCGTGCTCATATGGGCGATCGGCTTCGGCACCGTCTTTTCGTTCAACGAGCTGGCTGGCTTCACGTTCCTGCGCGGCACCGTTTACGACAACATCGATTACATCACCAGCAACATCATGTTGCCGCTGAGCGGTCTGTTCATCACCGGATTCGCTGCGTGGGTGATGTGCCGCAACTCGTCGGCGGAGGAACTCGGCGGTGCCGGCACGCTGTACAGAATCTGGCGCTTCCTCGCCCGATTCGTTGCGCCGATCGCCATACTGTTCATCTTCCTGCAGGCGGTAGGTATTCTGTAGCCGAAGAGGGCGCCGTGCGCCCGCAGTCGAGACCCTGATGAGAACCGTCAATCGAAGTGCTTTGGTTCCCTACTCGCCGGCCGAAATGTTCGGGCTGGTCGACGATGTGGAGTCGTATCCCGAGTTCCTGCCGTGGTGCAACGATGCCAAGGTGCATTCCCGCGATATGGACACCGTTGAAGCCACGCTTGAGTTGCACAAGGGCTCCGTGAGCAACCACTTCACGACCCGAAACACGCTGCACAGACCGGAGGCGATCGACCTCGCCCTGGTTGGTGGTCCGTTCAGGCACCTGGAAGGTGGTTGGCGGTTTCAGGCCCTGGATGAGGCGGGGTCAAAAGTCTCTCTGCACCTCGACTTCGAGTTTGAAAGCATGCTCGTCGACATGATGTTCGGACGTTTCTTCGAAGAGACGTGCAACTCACTGGTTGACGCATTCACCAAGCGTGCCGAGGCGATCTACGGCAACCGTTAGCCATCGTCTTCTACCGGCGCATCGTGATTACTGTCGAAATCGTCTACGCCGAGCCGGGATCCCAAACCCTGGAAACACTGGAGCTGCCGGCGGAATCGACCGTCGCTGACGCAATCGATAAGGCGCAGTCGCTTGGTCTGATTCCCGAATCTGCAGCCGGACTCGAGAGCGGGATCTGGGGACGCGTTACTTCTCGGGGTACCCGACTGAAGGACGGTGACCGCGTCGAGCTGTACCGGCCGCTTGTGGAGGACCCTCGGGAAGCCCGCCGGCGTCATGCGGCTGAGGGTCGAACGATGGCGTCAGGGCAAAGCGACTAGCATCGCGGCCCCGTCAGAGATTTGGGCTCAGCTCCTGCTCGCTGACGATGTCTGTGACCCGATCATTTTCGAAGTGGATCGACAGCCAGCGTTTAAAGGTGGCGTCCTTGCGTCCAATCTTCAGGTAGTACACGTAGTCCCAGCGGTCGATGTGGAACGGGTCGTCGATCATCGGCGTTCCCAGGAGAAACCGGACCTGATTGCGTGTCATGCCGACCTCGACCTGATCGACGTCGTCCTGATCCAGCAGATTCCCCTGCGAGACGGGTGCCACATAGACACAGCCGGCAGCGAGCGTGAGCTGCAATACGGCAAAGAATGTCAGAATCAGATTCCGCATGTTCAATCGGTCCGGAGAGGAACGGACGGGGTTGCCATTCAGGCTGCCATCGTGCCCCGGCACCCGGGTGTGCAATCGCGGCGGCTGGAGGAG
>CAZMEA010000067.1:0-11555 GCA_964565135.1 uncultured Woeseiaceae bacterium | reverse complement strand
AAGTCGGCTGGCGACCTACCTGATAAGACTCTCGTTCGTCGTCAGCCAGGCGGACTCGCTGCTGGCACGGCAGGCCGAGCTTTCCGCAATGATTGACGCGGCGACGGCGCACTAGTCCTTCGGCACAAGCGACCCGGGGCAGCAGACTGGCAACCCCTGGCGATTCCGGATTCAGACGATGAACATCAGACAAGCTAACGAGAACGACTTTGACCAGATCTGGCCGATCTTTCGCGAGATAGCCGCGGCGGGCGATACCTACGCCTACCCGACGGACATCTCCGAAGACGAGGCTATGGACGTCTGGTTACGGTTGCCGCGCGAAACCTACGTGTTCGAGGAAGCGGGCCAGATCCTGGGCACGTACTACCTCAAGACCAACCAGGCTGGCCCCGGCAATCATGTATGTAACTGCGGATACATGGTGTCGAGTTCGGCTCGAGGCCGCGGACTCGCCACCGCCATGTGTGAGCACTCGCAGACAATTGCGAGAGGGCTGGGCTACCGAGCGATGCAGTTCAACTTTGTTGCGGCAAGCAACGAGGGCGCGGTGCGACTCTGGAGCAAGCTGGGATTCGACACCGTCGGACGGTTACCAAAGGCCTTTAAGCATCCGGCCCTAGGCTATGTCGACGCACTCGTGATGTATAAATGGCTTGATTGACAGGCGTGCGTTGGTCTCGAAACCCGACGCTAGGGACTTGCCCAGGCGTGAAACGGCAAGGTGGTGCCTTCACGAAACTCTGTCGTCGAGGCCCCCAGCTCCAGATATCCGTCCGTACCCGTCAGAGCCATAAAGTCTCCGGACGTATTCGTCGGATTCGGTGTCGCGATTGTCTGACCGGATGCGCTGGACGCGAGACGCGCCGGAAGAAAATAGGTCAGTGCCGGTTTGAACACGACGGGAGTATCCAGAACGACTGTTTGCAACGCACGTTCGGGTCGGCCGCAGGCTTGAAAGAGGGCGGGCAGCACGTACTGGCGACAGCAAACGAGCGTTGATACGGGGTTGCCGGGTAGTGCAAACACCGTTTGCCCATTCGGGCCGATGCCAAACCACATTGGCTTGCCCGGTCGCTGCGAGATTCTGTGAAACTCGACTTTCACGCCAAGATCGGCCAACACCCTGGGCACGAAGTCCGCCTTGCCCATCGAAACGCCGCCGCTTAGCACAAGGGTATCGGCGGCTTCCAGATGACGACCGATTCGCTGTTCGAGTTCTTGCGGGTCGTCGGGAATGTGGTCATGTTTTGTGTTTACGAACCCCTGGGATACGAGCATAGATACCAGCGCCGGACCGTTCGACAGACGGATCTGGTGCGGCTCGATCGGACCTGCGGGCGACACGAGCTCGTTACCCGTCGATATGACCCGGATATTTGGCAGCCTTGCGACACTGACTGTGTCGATACCGCACGAGGCGATAATCGCCACGTCCATTGGCGAGATAACGCAGCCGTCCTCGAGTACCCGGGTGCCGGCAGTGTGATCGGAGCCTTGCCGATGGACGAACTGGCCTGGATCCGGCCGATAGCCTTCTTCGAGTATCGCAATGCCATCCGCTACCCGTATTCGCTCGACTGCGATCACGGTGTCCGCGCCGATGGGCATCGTCGTGCCGGTCATCACTTCAACACAGCCAGCACCATCGTCGAGCTTCGTTACCGGATCACCGGCATGCTGGGTGCCCTTGATACTGAACTCGCGCCGTCCAAGCTCAATGTCGGCGAAGCGAACTGCGATGCCGTCCATCGTCACCCGGTCAAAAGGTGGCTGATCGCGCTCTGTCGCCACGCACTGACGCAACACGCGCCCGGTTGAACCATCGAGAGAAACGGCTTCGGCTTCGAGCCGCGGCATGGCCGCAAAGATGGCGCGACGTGCTTCTGCTGTGCTCAGCATGGCTTAGTTGCGATTTATGGCGCGATGCCCGATATCGTTGCGATGAAATTCGCCGTCCCAGTGAATGCGCTCAACATCCGAGTATGCAGCGTCCTTCGCGGCTGCGACCGAATCACCGAGTCCGACAACACACAGTACGCGGCCACCGCTGGTGACGACGTTGTCGCCAGCGAGCCGGGTGCCAGCATGGAATACCTTGCTGTCGACAACATCGCTAAGGCCGGAGATTACGAGACCCTTGTCGTATGAGCCGGGATAGCCGCCCGCCGCCATGACAACGCCAAGTGCGGGCCGCGGGTCCCAGTCGACCGATTGCTCGCGCAGCGTGCCATCGAGTGTCGCCTTGCATAGCACAGCGAGGTCCGACCTCAGCCTAGCCATGATCGGCTGTGTTTCAGGATCGCCGAAACGGCAGTTGTACTCGAGTACCTTCGGCGTGCCATCGGCCGCAATCATCAGTCCCGCGTAAAGAAACCCCTTGTAGCGAATACCATCATTCGCCATGCCCTCGAGCGTTGGGCGAATTACCTCGTGCATGACGCGTTCTTCGAGCTCGGCCGTTAGCACCGGCGCCGGCGAATACGCACCCATACCGCCCGTGTTCGGGCCGGTGTCTCCTTCATCTCTGGCCTTGTGATCCTGGGATGTGGCCAGCGGTACGATGGTTTCACCATCGGTCATGACAATGAAGCTGGCTTCCTCACCTTCAAGAAACTCTTCAATGACGACGCGTGCACCGGCATCCCCGAATTCGCCGGCCGACAGCATGCCGTCCGACGCCTCGATAGCCTCATCGACGGTGGTTGCGACAACGACGCCCTTGCCGGCGGCCAGCCCGTCGGCCTTCACGACGATCGGTGCGCCCTGCGCGCGAATATAGTCGCGCGCTGCGTTTGCGTCCGTAAAGCTGCGATAAGCGGCGGTTGGAATGCCGTTCTTTTCCAGGAATCGTTTGGTGAAGTCCTTCGAACCCTCGAGCTGTGCTGCGTCAGCCGTCGGGCCGAAACAGGGGAGGCCTTCGGCGTCGAAGCGGTCGACCAGCCCGGCGACAAGCGGCGCCTCCGGGCCAACAATGGTCAGCTCGATGTCCTCTGATTTCGCGAGCTTTATCAGCCCGTCGATGTCTTCCGCGCCTACATCGACGTTCCGAACGCCTGATTCCAGAGCGGTGCCGGCATTGCCCGGCGCCACGAGCACTTCGTCGACGATATCTGACTGGGCGCATTTCCAGGCCAGCGCATGTTCCCGGCCGCCGGAGCCGATTATCAGGACTCTCATCGGCAATCAGTGGCGGAAGTGCCGCATGCCGGTGAAGACCATCGCGATGCCGTGTTCGTTCGCCGCGGCAATGACCTCCTCGTCACGCATGGAGCCGCCGGGCTGGATGATTGCCGATATGCCGTGTTCGGCCGCTGCATCGATGCCATCGCGGAACGGGAAGAACGCGTCTGAGGCCATGACCGATCCGGCGACCTTCAGACCTTCGTCGCCCGCCTTGATGGCTGCGATC
Organism: uncultured Woeseiaceae bacterium; assembly: GCA_964565135.1. GTDB lineage: Bacteria > Pseudomonadota > Gammaproteobacteria > Steroidobacterales > Woeseiaceae > JBFGFX01. The sequence goes on along the minus strand of CAZMEA010000067.1, from coordinate 8,143 downwards.
TTCGTGCTGTACACGCGGCTCATCTGGCCGGCGCCGATGCCCACCGTCATGCCGTCCTTGCAGAACACGATCGCGTTCGATTTGACGTACTTGACCACTTTCCAGGCGAACAGCAAATCTGCAACCATCTCCGGGGAGGGTGCTTTCGCCGACACGACCTTCAGATCCGCCTCGGTCACGACGCCGTCATCCTGTGTTTGGACGAGGAGGCCGCCGGTGACCTTCTTGAATTCGAATCGCGGCTGATCGGAGTCAGCCGGATCGCCTGTCCGCAGCACCCGGACATTTGGCTTCTCGCTGAAAACGGCGAGTGCGCCGTCCGAGAAGGCCGGGGCAACGACCACTTCGACAAACTGTCGATCAATGATCGCTCGGGCAGTCGCTTCGTCAACCGATTGATTGAAGGCAATAATGCCGCCGAACGCGGACGTTGGATCCGTCTGATAGGCGCGGTCGTACGCTGCGAGTATGGTCTCGTCGACCGCGACACCGCAGGGGTTTGCGTGCTTGACGATGACGCACGCCGGGCCGGCAAACTGCCGCACGCATTCGAGGGCCGCGTCGCTGTCGGCGATATTGTTGTAGGACAACTCCTTGCCCTGAATCTGTCGCGCGCTCGCCAGCGAGCCGCTGACCGGATTCTGGTCGCGATAGAAAGTTGCCTGCTGGTGCGGGTTCTCCCCATAACGCAGCGCGCTCACTCGACCGCCGGAGTAAAGGAAGCGCTCTCCCAGGATTTCGTTTTTCTCCGGATCGGCCAGGTAGCGGCTGATGGCGGTGTCATAGCTGGCCGTGTGCGCATAGGCTTTCGCCGCCAGCATACGCCGGTACTCGAGCGTCATGCTGCCCTCGCCCAAGGTCGAGAGAATGTCTTCGTAATCTTCCGGGTCGACGACAACACCCACACTGATGTGATTTTTCGACGCCGCGCGGATCATTGCCGGGCCACCGATGTCGATGTTCTCAATGGCATCACCAATGGATACGTCCGGCCGGCTGATGGTCTCTTCGAACGGATAGAGGTTTACGACAAGCAGGTCGATCGGTTCGATGCCGTGTTCCTCCATGACCGCCTCGTCCTCGCCGCGGCGTCCGAGCAGGCCGCCGTGAATGACGGGATGCAGGGTCTTCACTCGCCCGGCCATGATCTCCGGGAATCCGGTCTTCTCGGACACCTCGATCGCGGGAATGCCGGACTCTCGCATAAGTCGGCAAGTGCCACCGGTGGAAACGATCTCCACGCCCAGGTCGTGGAGCCCCTGGGCAAAAGGAATGAGGCCACGTTTATCGGAAACGCTGATTAGCGCCCGGCTGACTTTGAACATACGCGCTCTGCGGTCGAGGTTACTGGATGATGGAGTAGGTCTTGAGCTTCTTGCGCAGGGTGCCACGGTTAATGCCGAGGATGCCCGCGGCCTGGCTCTGATTGCCCTGGGTGTAGCTCATCACGGCCCGAAACAACGGCTCTTCGACTTCGCCCATGACGAGATCGTAAAGATCGCCGGGACGATCACCGTTCAGGCTGGTGAAGTACTGGTCCAGCGCTTCCTGCGTGTGGACGCGGAGCGGCTTGCTGTTTTTCAGGGAGTTCTGCTTCGGTTTTTTAGATTTCTTCTTTGAATTCTTTGACGCCACGTTTTTGTATCCCGACGTTAGTGCATGCACGATCAACGAATCGCAGCGACAGCACTCCAAACGGGTTACGCAGCCAGAGAGGCCCTCTCCCTCTGCCGGGCAAAATAATCCCGCGTAAGCGTCAGTTGTTCGGAGGCGCTGTCAACGCGCACCACCTTCGAGCGAAACGAAGCAGAGTCTGTCAGTTCGGCGCAATACCAACTCAGGTGTTTGCGAGCGACCCGAACTCCGGTTGTCTCCCCGTAAAACCGGTACAGCCCGTTAAGGTGGTCGAGCATAATATCACGGACTTTTTCGAATTCCAGAGGCGCGATTTTCTCGCCCGTTTGATGGAAATGTATGAGCTCGCGGAAGAACCACGGACGCCCCTGCGCGCCACGACCGACCATCAACGCATCCGCTTCAGTTAGGCGAAGAACTTCAAGCGACTTCTCTAAAGTTGTTATATCTCCGTTCGCAATGACCGGTATCGACAGCGAGTTTTTTATCCTCGCGATTGTTTCGTATTCCGCTTCACCCTTGTATCGGCATGCGCGCGTGCGCCCGTGAACGGCCAGTGCCTGGATGCCTTCACCCTCAGCGATTCGGGCAATCTCCGGGCCATTGCGATGTTCCGGATCCCAGCCGGTGCGCATCTTCAACGTAACCGGTACGTCGACGGCTGCGACCACGGCGGAGAGAATCTCCTGTACCAGCTTCTCGTCCTGCATCAGGGCCGATCCGGCCAGCTTGCGGCACACTTTTTTCGCCGGGCAGCCCATATTGATGTCGACAATCTGTGCGCCACGTTCAACGCACAGCCTGGCCGCAAGCGCCATCTGTGCCGGGTCCGAGCCGGCAATCTGTACCGCCCTGGGTTCCAGGTCACCGTCGATGTCCAGTCGTCGCCGTGACTTTTCCGTCTGCCACAGGGAAATGTCCGCGGTGGTCATCTCAGATGTCGTCAGGCCGGCGCCGAACGTCCGGCACAGGCGCCGAAACGGGGCGTCGGTAACACCGGCCATCGGCGCCAGCAGGAATCGGCTGGCGAGCGTGTAGGGACCGATTCTCATCGTTCCTTGAAATCCTCGATGGCGCACCGGACCCGGTCTCCCTGCTCGGGATAACAGACGTTGAGGTTGAAACCGGTTGCGTCGGCGGATGTGTCAGTGATCGTGATGGTCGCGGTGAAGCTGCCGCCCGCTCCGACCATGCCGTCGCCGCTGACGCCGTCGGTGAGGTAGTCGGCCGGATCCAGAATACGACTGCCAATGACTTCCTGATAGCGGTCAGTCAGCGAAACATGGACCAGAGGGTAGGGCAGCGGCTGTCCGGACCGGTTGGATACCCGCGAGGAAATTGTCAGCAGATCGCCGCCACTGCCGCCTGTCGAGCCGCTCGTTGCTTCGAACTGCCAACCCTTGATGTCCCAGTATGGGGTCACCGGCATACCCATGCTTTCGTAGATCGGCGCCACAGCCGCGGCGAACCACGCCTGTGTGGCCAGGGTTTCGCGCTGGCTGTGTATGTATTGACCGGCGAGCGCCAGCGCAAGCACCAAGGCGCCAATCAGCATCACCCGCTGAGGGGTCGCACTCGTTTTCTCCGGTTTGCGGGTCGATATATAGGTATCCAGCAGCGACGCCGGGTCGCCGCCGCTGATGCCGCGTCGTTCGCCCGTGTCCGCGGCCTCCAACGCGTCGCGGACGGCATCGCCCTCCATGATGATCGTCTCGACGAGCGGGTTGCCGTCCTCGTTCGTCATCGCCGCGTCAAAGTCGCCGTCCTGCATGGCGCGAATGACCTCGGGGTCGATCTGCATGTTCGCCGTCATCGCGGCGATGTCGTTCTGAATCTCGTCGACCTCGTCAGACCCGGATTCATCCGAGCCAGCGCCCTCGCTATCGTCGGCACTCTCTACCGGATCATCGAAGACACGGGTTTCGTCGTCGGTCTCTTCATCGTCCGCTTCTTCTTCGGCAATCTCGATCGCGCGTTCGAACTCCCCGCTGGAATCCAGTTGCTCGTCTTCATCCGACGCATCTGCGGCCCATTCCAACTCATCGTCGTCATCGCTCGATTCCCCGGACTCGCCAGCGAGATCGTCCTCGTCGTCGCCTGTGTGTTCGGCATTGGTCTCAAATACGTCGTCCTCATCGACGTTGTCTTCGACGGGGTACTCACCGCTGTCCGACTCGGTGTCGTATTCGTCTCCGTCCTCGGCTTCGTCGTCGTCAGTACCGGTCTCTTCTTCGAACGCGTACTCACCGCTGTCCGACTCGGTGTCGTATTCGTCTCCATTCTCGGCTTCGTCGTCAGTACCGGTCTCTTCTTCGAGCGCGTACTCACCGCTGTCCGACTCGGTGTCGTATTCGTCTCCGTCCTCGGCTTCGTCGTCGTCAGTACCGGTCTCTTCTTCGAACGCGTACTCACCGCTATCCGTCTCGGGCTCGCCGTCGTCCCAGTCGTCGACGTCTTCTTCCGCATCTGCCTCTGCAGCGATCTCCTCATCCGAAGGTTGTTTCGGGTCAACGTCTTCGTCGTCGATGAATTCGAATTCGTCATCGTCTTCCGCGTGATCCGATTCGTCGTCGTGCGCATCGGCGGGCTCGATGTCTTCTGCCGTGATTTTTTCGGCGGCTATATCAATTCCGGTTTCCGCGGCGTCTTCATCTGTATCTTCTGCGTCAGCCTCTGGTGTCGACGACGAGTCTTCGCCCGCCTCGCCGGCGTCGACATCAACATCGACTTCGTCCAGGAGGTCGGTCCATTCGTCGGGCTCGCTCAGGTCGAGCTCGTCCTCGACATCGCCTTCAGACGGCTCTGTGAATTCGAAAGATCCTGTAGCCTCGGCGTGCACGAACGATTGTTCATCGTCGTCGCCCTCAAACTCCTCGGGCAGCGGCGTGTTGTCGTCGTAACGGAGTTCCTCTTCGGAGGGCGAGTCTTCTGGCGTGGACGCAGCTTCAGCGTCGGACGGTGGCTGATCCTCGGCAGGCGCTTGCTCCCCGTTCGGCGAGCCCTCTTGCGGTACAACTTCGTCGTCGACAACTCGCCACTCGATGCCGGTGTCCTCGATCCGGATGTCCTCCGGTCCGACCATTTGGTTGAGCGTGTTCAGGAGCTCCTGACTCTTGCGCTCGGTTTCAGGATCCGGAGGTGCAAGCGGTTGACTGACCGGCGGGCTTTCTGACAGGTGGTCCAGCGCGTTGAAGGCTTCGCCGCAATTGCCACAGCGAACGCGGCCGCGCGCCTGTTGCAGCACCTCGGCCGTAACCTTGAACGTTACCTGGCATTCTGGGCACTGCGTATACATAGCGCTATCCTACCTCGCCGCCGGACGACGCGTACCAACGAGGCACGCCCAGCCCTCGCGAGTTGTCGCAACGCCGAAGTCGAACCGGTCGGCGTAGGCCTGGGCGACCGTATCTGCCTGACCCTCGAGAATTCCCGACAGGATCAGCGTGCCGCCGTCCTTGACGCGTGCGCCGATCTCTTCGGCGAGCTCGATCAGCGGTTTGGCAAGGATGTTGGCGGCAACGACCTCGTAGGCACCGTCCAGCTCGCTGCCGTCGAGTGTCGACAAAAGCCGGTCATCGACCTGGTTCTGTCTCGCGTTGTTCATCGTCGCCGTCACTGCCTGAGGATCAATGTCGTAGCCCGTTGCGTGAGCCGCACCCAGCAGCAGCGCACCGATGGCAAGAATGCCGGAGCCGCAGCCATAGTCCAGTACCTGCGTACCGGTCAGCGCAAGGCCATCCAGTTTCTCCAGGCACAGCGCGGTGGTGGCATGGGTCCCGGTGCCGAACGCGAGACCAGGGTCAAGGCGGATGATGACGGCATCGTCTGCATCTGGGGTGTCCGCCGCGTCGACCGGAAACACCCAGAGTCTCCGGCCGAAACGCATCGGCTTGAAATCGTTGAGCCACTCCCGTTCCCAGGCGCGATCGTCCAGAGGCTCGACGCGATGCGCCGGCAGGGCAGGCAGGCAGAGCGATTGCTTCAGGTCGCGGGTAAGCGCCGCCATATCTGTGTCGGCGTCAAAAAGGCCGGTGACGCAGGAATCCCGCCACAGCGGCGTTTCGCCCGGCAGCGGCTCCAGCACCGGGTCATCGCCTGCATCGCTGTGCGTGATCGCGAGCGCTCCGTGGCGCTCCAGCACCTCTTCGACGCGATCCGCTTCCAGGGCTTCAAGGTTCATGACGAATTGTTGCCAACTCATAACCGAACCGGCGGCGCGAAGCGCCCTGAATCAGGACAGGCCGAGTCGCTTCTCCAGGTAATGAATATCCGTGCCGCCGGCCTGGAAAGCCGCGTGCTGGAAGATTTCCTGGTGGAGCGGAATGTTGGTCTTGATGCCCTCAATGACCATCTCTGACAGGGCGTTGCGCATTCGCGCAATGGCCGTATCGCGATCGGCACCGTGCGTAATGATCTTGCCGATCATGGAGTCGTAGAACGGCGGGACTTTGTAACCACTGTAAACATGGCTGTCCACGCGCACGCCCGGCCCCCCCGGTGCGTGCCAAACCTGCACGAGGCCCGGCGACGGCATGAACGTCTTGGGATCTTCCGCATTGACGCGACATTCCATCGCGTGACCGCGGATGACGATGTCGTCCTGCGTGAAACTGAGCTTCTCGCCCGCGGCGATACGCAGCTGCTCGCGCACGATATCGACGCCCGTGATCATCTCCGTGACCGGGTGCTCGACCTGGACGCGCGTGTTCATCTCGATGAAATAGAACTCGCCGTTCTCGTAGAGGAACTCGAAAGTGCCCGCGCTTCGGTAGCCCATCTCAAGGCAGGCATTTACGCAGACCTCACCGATGTACTGGCGTTTTTCCTCGCTGATGCCCGGGGCAGGTGCTTCTTCGATGACCTTTTGGTGGCGGCGCTGCATCGAACAGTCGCGCTCACCGAGATGGACCGCGTTGCCCTGTCCGTCAGCGATGACCTGGACCTCGATGTGTCGCGGCTGCTCGAGGTATTTCTCCATGTACACCACCTCATTGCCGAAGGCGGCCCGGGCTTCGGTCTGGGTGACAGTAATGGCATTGGTCAGAGACGCCTCGGAGTGCACGACGCGCATGCCGCGGCCACCGCCACCGCCGGCCGCCTTGATGATAATCGGGTAACCAATCTCTCTTGCCAGGCGAAGATTCTCTTCCGCATTGTCGCCGAGCGGACCGTCCGAGCCAGGTACCGTCGGCACGCCTGCCTTTTTCATCGCGCGAATGGCCGAGACCTTGTCGCCCATGAGGCGAATACAGTTCGACGGCGGCCCGACAAAAGTGAAGCCGGATGTTTCCACCCGCTCGGCGAAGTCCGCGTTTTCCGACAGAAAGCCGTAACCGGGATGCACCGCGACGGCGTCGGTCACCTCTGCAGCGCTGATGATGGCCGGCATGTTCAGGTAGCTCTGGTCCGACGGCGCGGGGCCGATGCAGACCGTCTCGTCGGCCAGAAGCACGTGCTTGAGATTGGTGTCCGCCGAGGAGTACACGGCAACGGTCTTGATGCCCATCTCGCGGCAGGCACGCAAAATACGCAGGGCGATTTCCCCGCGATTGGCGATAACAAGTTTGTCCAGCATGATCGTCAGGCCGTTCCGGCTCAGCCGCGCTGGTCAATGACGAACAGCGGCTGACCGTATTCAACCGGCTCACCGTTCTGTGCGCGAATGGATTTGACGGTGCCGGATACCTCGGCCTCGATCTGGTTCATCATCTTCATCGCTTCGATGATGCAGAGCGTGTCACCTTCACTGATCTTGTCGCCGACCTGCACGTAGTTGGGTGCTCCCGGCGTTGGCGCCGCGTAGTAGGTGCCGACCATGGGCGACGTGACCACATAGCCGTCGTCTTCCGGATCCGCTGCCGGGGCCGCCTCCGCGGCCGCAGGCGCTGGCGCAGCGGCCGGTGCGGGTGCGGGCGCCGGTGCTGCGGCTGCAACGGGCGCTGGCGCGGCAATAACCGGTGCCGCACCCTGCGCGTACCGCGAGATGCGAACGGAGTCGTCGCCTTCGCTGATTTCGATCTCGGCAATTCCGGACTCGTCCAGAAGCTCGATCAGTTTTTTGACTTTGCGAATGTCCATTACTTTCCCCCATTCTTCTTGAGCTGCAGATCGGCTGCCTGCAACGCCAGTTCGTAACCCTGCGCGCCAAGGCCAAACAGGCACCCGGCAGCGATGTCGCTGAAATAACTTTTGTGCCGAAACGCTTCCCGGGCAAACACGTTGCTCAGGTGAATTTCGATAAACGGAATGTCGACGGCCAGGAAGGCGTCGCGGATCGCCACGCTCGTATGCGTGAAGGCGCCCGGATTAAACAGGATGAAGTCGACGCCATCGGCGGCTGCCTGGTGCAGTCGATCTACGATCTCGTGTTCGGCGTTGCTCTGAAACGCGCTGAGCTCATGTCCAGCTGCGCTCGCGGCCGCCGCGAGGCGGGTCTCGATGTCAGCCAGCGTGGTGCTCCCGTAGACATCGGGTTCACGGCTGCCGAGAAGATTGAGGTTCGGCCCAT
>CAZMEA010000066.1:0-12086 GCA_964565135.1 uncultured Woeseiaceae bacterium | reverse complement strand
CGCCTTCGACAGCTATTTGATGGAGCAACCGTCGATATGTTCCAAGCCCAAACAACCAAAACCTCCGGCTTCCGCTTGACCGCCGTCGCGCTGCTCGCGACCAGCGTGGCCGGGTGCTCATCGCTGAGCTCGCTGAATCCGTTCGGCAACGACGATCAGTCGTCCGAACCAACGCCAGTGAGCCGTCCGGCCCAGGCCGCGCCGCAGCGCTCACAGTCGCTCTACGGCGATTCGGGATCGGCGCAGCAGACCACCTACACGCAACGCCTGGAACCGATTTCCGAACCGGTGCCCATTGCGCCCGGCGCACCGGATCAGTACACGGTCCAGGAAGGGGATACGCTGTGGGACATTGCATCCACCTTCCTCAGCGACCCCTGGTATTGGCCCGAAGTCTGGTATGTCAATCCGCAGGTCGAGAATCCGCACCTTATTTACCCGGGTGACGTACTGGCGCTCGTGACGATCGACGGCCAGCCAAGAATCACGACGGCTCGCGGGTCGGCTTACCGACTGTCGCCGCAGGCCCGAATCACGCCGCTCGAGGAGTCGATACAGACAATCGCGTACGAGGACATCGCCGCGTTCCTGTCGCGTGGAGTCGTGCTTGAACGCGATCAGCTCAACCGACTTCCGTACATCCTTGCAACGCGCGAGGATCACATCATCGCCGCGGCCGGCAATGACATCTATATTCGCGGCGGCTCACCCGCCCCGACCGGCACACGCTTCAGCGTTGTGCATGTTGGCGATGAGCTCGTTGATCCGGACGACGGCAAGACCGTCGGTTATCAGGCGCAGTACGTCGGCGAAGGCGTCATGTCGCGGGGCGGCGATCCGGCAACCGTGACCCTCACCGACACGAGTCGCGAGGCGCTGCTGGGTGATCGTCTGATCCAGGAAGAAGATCAGCTGGCTATGAATTTCTTCCCGAAAGCGCCAAGTTACGAAGTCGACGGCCGCATCATCTCGGTAGTAGATGGTGTATCGCTGATCGGCCAGTACCAGGTTGTCGTCGTTAACCGCGGCAGCCGCGACGGCCTCGAGCCTGGCGACGTGCTCGACATCTACCAGACCGGCGAAGTCGTGCGCGATCGTTTCTCCAGCGGCTTCCTTGCGCGGAGCTCGGGCGGTGAGAAGGTACGCCTGCCGGACGAACAGGCAGGGACCGTCATGATGTTCAAGGTTTACGACCGCATTGGCTACGGCCTCGTAATGGAAGCAACGACGTCCATTCGAGTCCTCGATACAATCCGCAACCCGGGTTGAGACGCCTGACATAAAGCCGGCGCTCTCGAACGGGGGCGCCGGTTTTTTTATGCCTGACTGTTCTGCAGCAGGCGTTACTCAGGTAGCAGTATTGACCATCATAGAGACGCTTGCAGGTGAAGCCCTCCGGCAACTCGTGCGCGGTTCGAAAGACTATCCGCCGTTGCTCATGGAACTCCGCGACGCCCCAGACACGCTTTATGCCGTGGGTGATCCGGATACGTTACATCTGCCCGCCATCGCCATTGTCGGCAGCCGCAACCCGACCAGCGGTGGCCGGGACAACGCGTTTCACTTTGCGCGACACCTTGCCGCAACCGGATTTGTCATAGTCAGCGGCCTCGCCGAAGGCATCGATGCAGCAGCGCACGAAGGCGCGCTGGCGGTGGGTGGTCGCACGGTCGCGGTTCTGGGGCACGGCCTCGATCAGATTTATCCGGCGTCGAACGGCGCTTTGGCAGAACGCATTCTGAAAGACGGCGCGCTCGTGTCCGAGTACTCGGTAGGCACGCCGCCGCGGCGCGGTCATTTCCCGCAACGCAACCGCATCATCAGCGGACTGTGCCTCGGTACGCTCGTCGTCGAGGCAGCGCGGCGCAGTGGCTCTCTGATCACCGCACGAACCGCAGGCGAGCAGGGGCGCGAGGTGTTCGCCATTCCCGGCTCTATTCACAACCCGATGTCTCGCGGCTGTCATCAGCTGATACGCCAGGGGGCTCGACTGGTCGAGACTGCGGACGACATCTTGTCGGAACTCGCGCCCCTGGTGGCCGGTCTTATGGAAAACGCCGATGACGCAGGGTATGCGACGACGACGGATGAACAGGATGAAGATTATGTTCGTCTAGTCGATGCGCTCGGATTTGATCCGCAAACGCCCGAAGAACTCGCCGCGAAGACTGGATTGACGATCGAACAGGTTTCCTCCATGCTTCTTATATTGGAGCTTCAGGAACGAATCGAATCGCTTCCGGGCGGTGCGTACTCAAAACTGGGTTCCTAGAATTCTGTCGAAATACGCGGGCTCAGGCGTAAGCCGGCGTTGCAACTTGGGCGCGACAGGATTCACCGTGACACTCACGACAAAGAGGCCGCTCCTGGCATGAAAGAAGGCGTATTTGACGTCCTGATGTACCTGTTCGAGACCTACATCGACGCCGAAGAAGACCCCGAACCCGATCAAAACGAACTTCGCGGCGAACTGGTGAAAGCCGGCTTCGGCGACATCGAAATCGATCGCGCGCTCGACTGGCTCGACGCCCTCGCCGAGAACCATGACGCACGCATCTTCAATCCGCAGACCGAACACGGCACGCGCGTGTACAGCGAACTCGAGTCGGAACGCCTGGACAGCCAATGCCGCGGCTTCATTCTCTATCTTGAGCAAATCGGCATTCTCTCGCCGCCACAGCGCGAGCTGCTGATCGATCGACTCCTTGCACTGGAAACACCTGACATCGATGTCGACCAGATCAAGTGGGTGGTTCTCATGGTGTTATTCAGCCAGCCCGGACAGGAACTCGCGTACGCCCGGATGGAAGACCTCGTATTCGAGGAAGAGCCTGCCGAGCTGCACTGAGCCAGGGTTCCGGCGCCTTCGGCCGCCGAGCCAACCTGGCTATTTGCTCACATTCACTGACATGATTTCTTGACACCCCAGTGTCAAGAAGGGTATTCAACCGCGGCAACGTCCGCGGTTTTTACTGCGGCCAGCAAAACTCACCGAAATCGGAGAAGGGATGTCCCGCAATCTGGTCATTGTAGAGTCGCCCGCGAAAGCCAAGACGATCAGCAAGTATCTTGGCAAGGACTACGACGTCATGGCGTCATACGGGCATGTGCGAGACCTTGTGCCCAAGGAAGGCGCGGTCGATCCGGAACATGGCTTCGCGATGAAGTACCAGCTGATCGAGCGCAACGAGAAGCATGTCAACGCCATCATCCGCGCGCTGAAAAAGTCCGATGCTCTCTATCTCGCGACTGACCCGGACCGCGAAGGCGAAGCGATTTCCTGGCACCTGATCGAGCTGCTGAAGGAAAAGCAGGCGCTAAACGACAAACCGGTGCACCGGGTCGTTTTCTACGAGATCACCAAAGACGCTGTGCGCGACGCGATCGAACAGCCGAGAACGATCTCGGACGATCTGGTTACTGCCCAGCAGGCTCGGCGCGCTCTCGACTATCTGGTCGGCTTCAACCTGTCGCCGCTGCTCTGGAAGAAGGTGCAGCGTGGTCTGTCCGCCGGGCGCGTACAAAGCCCCGCGCTCCGGATGATCGTCGAGCGCGAGCTCGAGATAGAGAAGTTCAAGGCACGCGAGTACTGGACGATCGAGGCGGATGTCAGCAAACAGAAGCAACCGTTCGTTGCCCGCCTCGTGACCTATAAGGGCGAAAAGGTCGAACAGTTCAGCTTTGAGAATGAAGACGCCGCACGCGACGTCGAAAAGACGATTCTCGACGCTGCAGGCGGCGAGCTGACGACGGTCAAGGTCGAAAAGAAGCAGCGACGCCGGAACCCGGCCGCACCGTTTACGACGTCAACCCTGCAACAGGATGCGTCCCGCAAACTGGGCTTTAATACGCAGCGAACGATGCGCGTCGCGCAGCGACTGTATGAAGGAATCGAGCTTCCGGGCGAAGGCAACGTCGGACTGATCAGCTATATGCGAACAGACTCCGTGACGCTCGCGCAAACAGCACTGGATGAAATACGCGAGACAATTGCCGAGCGCTACGGCGCCGAGAACGTTCCAGGCGAGCCGAGGGTCTTCAAAACCAAATCAAAGAACGCTCAGGAAGCGCACGAAGCGGTGCGACCCACCTCGGTAGCGCGCACGCCGGAGTCACTGGAGGGCGTCATCGACGACGAACAGCTTCGGCTGTACACCCTGATCTGGCAACGCACGATGGCGTGCCAGATGGTACCGGCGGTGTTCGACACGGTGACGCTAGAGTTCAGCGCCGGACCCGATTCGCCGGACGGCCATCGCCTTCGGGCGAACGGCTCGGTCCTGGTGGAGCCTGGGTTTATGGCCGTGTACCAGGAAGGTTCGGACGACAGCAAGCAGGACGACGGCGATCGACTGCTGCCTGAGATCGAACAGGGTGACGTTATCTCCCTCGACGTACTCCGTCCGGAGCAGCACTTTACGGAGCCGCCGCCCCGGTTCACGGAGGCGAGTCTCGTCAAGGCGCTGGAAGAATACGGCATCGGTAGACCGTCGACCTATGCCAGCATCATCGCGACCCTGAAGAACCGCGAGTATGTTGAGATGGACGGCAAGCGCTTCCATCCGACCGATATCGCGCGCATCGTGAACGGATTTCTGACCGAGCACTTCACGCAGTACGTCGATTACGACTTCACTGCCAGGCTGGAAGACGATCTCGACCGGGTGTCGCTTGGCGAGAAAGAGCTGGTGCCGTTGCTCGAGGAATTCTGGAAGCCGTTCTCGGACCTCGTCGACGAGAAGGAAGAATCGGTTACCCGCGAGCAGGTTGCGATGGCCCGGGAACTGGGCACCGATCCGAAATCCGGTAAGCCGGTTACCGTGCGCATGGGGCGATACGGCCCGTTCGTGCAGATCGGCACGAAGGACGACGAAGAGAAGCCAAAGTTCGCCGGCCTGCGTCCCGGTCAGAAGATGAATGACATCACGCTCGAAGACGCCATGGAGCTTTTCAAGCTTCCCCGCAAACTGGGCGAAACGCCTGAGGGCCTGGCGGTGTCCGCGAGCATCGGACGATTCGGCCCCTACGTGCGTTACGGCGACAAGTATGTCTCGATTCGCGGTGACGATGATCCTTACACGATCGAACTGCCGCGCGCGCTTGAGCTCATCGAACAAAAGAAGAAGGAAGATGCCGAGCGCATTATTCAGGACTTCGAAGAAGAAGGTATTCAGGTACTGAATGGCCGCTATGGCCCGTACATTACCGACAAGACCAAGAATGCGCGGGTACCCAAGGATCGTGAGCCAAAATCGCTGACCCTCGAAGAGTGCAAGGAGCTGTTGGCGGCTGCCCCTGTCCGCGGGCGACGCGGCAAGAAGAAGGCGAAGGCGGCCAAGACCGCGGCAAAAGATGCGCCGGTGAAAAAGGCCGCGGCCAAGAAAAAGGGCACCAAGAAAAAAACGGCCAAGAAAAAGACGGCGAAGAAAAAAGCCAAGAAGAAAGTGGCTCGCAAAAAATCCGCGAGCGGCGAATGAGTACCGACACCGTACGCAAGTCTGACGTCGAGTCCTATCTTCGGGGGCTGCAACAGACCATCGTCACCGCGCTCGAAGAAGCCGACGGCAAGGCGAAATTCCAGCACGACAGCTGGCAACGGCCTGGGGGCGGGGGCGGTGAAAGTCGCGTCTTGAGCGGAGGCGCCGTTTTCGAACAGGCGGGCGTCGGCTTTTCGCACGTGTTTGGCGACCAGATGCCACCCTCAGCGACGAAGGCCCGGCCCGAGGTTGCCGGCCGACGATTTGAGGCGATGGGCGTTTCGCTGGTCTTTCATCCAGAGAACCCGTACATACCAACGACGCACGCGAACGTCCGGTTCTTCATTGCCGAGAACGATACCGACGAACCGGTCTGGTGGTTCGGCGGCGGGTTCGATCTGACGCCCTACTATCCCTTTCACGAAGACGTTGTGCACTGGCACGAAACGGCTCGCGCCGCCTGCGCGCCGTTTGGCGAGGGCACGTACGAGAAGTACAAGGCCTGGTGCGACGAATACTTCTTCCTGAAGCATCGAAATGAAACGCGCGGCGTTGGCGGGCTGTTTTTTGACGACGTCAACGCCGACGGATTCGACACATCCTTTGCGCTGCAGCGTTCCGTCGGCGACCATTTTCTGAAAGCCTACCTGCCGATTGTCGAGCGGCGTAGGGACACCCCCTTCGGCGAACGCGAACGCAACTTTCAGCTGTACCGCCGTGGACGCTACGTCGAGTTCAATCTGCTGTATGACCGCGGCACGGTATTCGGCCTGCAGTCGGGCGGACGAACGGAGTCCATCCTGATGTCATTGCCGCCACAGGTCCGCTGGGCGTACAACTGGCAGCCTGACGCCGGATCCCCGGAAGCCCTTCTGTACACCGACTACCTGCGACCGCGCGACTGGCTGTAGCCGCGACAGCGGCCGGCGATATGCTCTGACGCGCTGGCAGCCTACTTCGATCCTGTGCTAGCGTGCCGGTAAAACCGCGAGTTACGACGGTTTCCTCGGATCACTGACAGGACGGACGTCACACCGGCACCAGGCCGAATCCAGGGTCGTGAACAAGACACTCATCATAATCGCCGCACTCTTAGGCGTTGCTTCTGCCGCGCAGGCACAAAGCGGCGCGGAGAGTCAGCTATCGACGCGAGATTCGACGTTCGGTCTCAATCTGCCCGGTAACGGACCGCAGGCCGCTGAGCTCCGCACGTACATCGTGCAGCTGCGAGAACCGGGTGCGGCCGAGATTCATGCTCAAACGTTTGGCTCGCGCGCTGCTGCGGGTGGGCAGCCCTTGCGTTCCGCGATCCGATTCGATCGCAACAGCGCAGCGGTACAAAGCTACACTCGACGCCTCGAGGCAGCCCAGGACAACGTGATTGCGCGCGTCGGGCCGGGCACGCAAAAGATCCACAGCTATCGCTACAGTCTGAACGGGTTTTCCGCCCGGATGACGCCATTGCAGGCGGCAAAGATGGAATCCATGCCGGAGGTTCTCGCCGTTTGGGAAGACGAGATTCGGCCGCTGACGACGAATTTCAGTCGGGACTTCCTCGATCTCTTTGACAACGAGCGCGGATTGCGCGGCCCCCTGGCGCTGGATGGTGAAGGTGTCGTCATCGCCTTCATCGACTCCGGAATCGTGCCCAATCACCCGTCACTCCGGGACTCGAGACAGTCCGGACCCAGGGCATGCCGCAGCACCTGGGCTGATGTGTCGTTCATCGGCCAGTGGCTGTGCCGGCAGTATGAGAATGCCGAAGAGACGCTGCTGTACGAAACACCCGAAAACTGGAATGGCGCGTGCGAGACCGGCGATGGCTGGACAGAGGACGATTGCAACAACAAGCTGATCGGTGCTCGTTACTTCTTTGACGGCGCGGTTGCGAGTGGCCCAATCGATACCGGGGAATTCTTTTCGCCACGTGACGTCGACGGACACGGAACGCATACGGCGACGACCGGCGCCGGCAATCGCACGGACGCATCGGCTTTCGGCACCCTGCTCGGCCGCGTTGAGGGAATAGCACCGCGGGCGCGCGTCGCCGTTTACAAAGCGTGTTGGCTGCGTCCTGGCACTACCCGCGCTACCTGCAATACCTCGGATCTCGCCCTGGCCATCGACACCGCCGTCGCGGACGGTGTGGACATCATCAATTACTCGGTGGGAAACACCCGACGCGACCTGACCGCACCCGACGATCTGGCGCTGATGGCTGCCGCAAAGGCCGGCGTGTTCCCGGTCGTAGCGGCCGGCAACGAAGGTCCCGCCCTCGGCACGATTGGCTCGCCGGCGGGCGCACCCTGGGTCATGACGACCGCTGCATCGAGTCGCGACGGTCAGTTCGCCGTTGAGGCTATGCAAGTCGACGCGCCGGCGAGTATTGCCGGACGCTTCGAGGTTCGTGAAGCAAGCTTCACGCCGGCGCTGGTTACAGCAGGCCCTGTCGAGGGCGAACTGGTTCTCGTCGACGACGGCGACGACTCCCTGGCCGATGGCAATCCCGGGACGACCATCGATGGCTGCGAACCGCTCGTCAACGGCTCGGAGATCGATGGCAAGGTTGCCTTTATTGAACGTGGCGGCTGCGAGTTCGTCACCAAGATCCGCAATGCCGAGGACGCGGGTGCGACCGCAGTCGTCGTCTTCAATATCGCTGGCGACCCCATCGTCATGACGCGGATCTCACTGCAAACGGAGGTCAGCATCCCGGCCGTTATGGTTGGCCAGGCGGACGGCAACCTGATGCTGGCCGAACTCGATGCCGGCGAACGGGTCGACGTCGTGCTGAACAAGAGCCTGTTCCTAACCGAAGACGAAACGGGCAACAAGCTCGGCAGCTTCTCCTCTCGAGGTCCGGCACCGATTCAGGACATCCTCAAGCCGGATGTCACGGCGCCCGGTATCAATATTCTTGCAGGCTTTACCCCGGACGCGGCCAACTCCAATTCGGGCGAGAACTTTGGCTTCCTGACGGGCACATCCATGTCGGCCCCCCATGTTGCCGGCGTCGCTGCCATGCTTCGCCAGGCTCGCCCTGAGTGGTCACCGTCGGTCATCAAGTCCGCGCTGATGACGACTGCGCGTCAGGACATCACACTGCAAAACAGCGATCAGCCAGCGAACCCTTTCGATTTTGGCGCCGGTCATATCGCCCCGAATGACGCGATCGATCCAGGCCTTGTCTACGCCACGTCGAATGACGAATACGATGCGCTTGCCTGCGGCATTGATTCGCCGGCTGTCGATCCGACACGTTGCACCGATCTTGAAAATCAGGGGCTGTCGTTTTCCGCGGCGGACATGAATCAGCCATCCATTGCGGCGGCACGTGTCATCGGGCAACGCACGCTCACACGACGGGTCACCAATGTCTCCGAATCATCGGAAACCTACGTTGCCGAAATCGAGCAGCCACCCGGGATGAGTGTCTCCGTTTCGCCTTCCAGCCTGTCGATTGGCCCGGGGCAGACGGCAAATTTCGACGTCACGTTGGAGTACGCGAGCGGGCCGCTCGATCTTTGGCGTTTCGGCAGCCTGACGTGGGTGTCCGATCAGCACCGGGTACGCAGCCCCATAGCCGCCAGGCCAGCCTCTCTGATCGCGCCCGCCGAGGCCTTCGGTTTCGGCGGCACGGGAAGTGAAGCGTTTCAGGTCACGTTCGGTTACACGGGCGCGTATACGCCTCGCGTCCACGGTCTGCGACTCCCGCTTGTGCTGACGGATAACTTCGTTGGCCAGGATCCGGACAAACTGTTCGAACCGGTGGAGGATCCGGCCAACGGCGTCACCGCGCACGTCTACGATGTGGATGCAGACCAGGCGTACCTGCGCTTTCAGCTTTTCGACGAACTGACGGACGGTAACGACGATCTGGATATGTACCTGTACTTTTGTCCGGACGATTTCAGCTGCGAAAGAATCTCGGAGAGTGGCAGCGCTACATCGGCAGAGCAGATCAACGTTCTGTTTCCGGGCGCCGGGACATACGTCGTGTTCGTGCATGGCTTCGAGACCGACAACGTCAGCGGCGGCCCGGGCGCCATCTATGACATTGCCGCCTGGCAATTCGGTCTGAACGACGATGTCGGCAATATGACCGTGACGGCGCCAACGTTCGTCACCGCAGGTGCCACCGTCGATGTGCAGGTCGATTGGAACGGGCTGATGCCACAAACGATCTATCTGGGTGGTATCAGCCACACGACACCGGAAGGGCTCGTGGGCGTCACCGTCATCAACATCGAAAACTGAGCGCCCGAAACGACACAGGAATCCATCTGCATGACCGACACAGTCGACCGATTCAGCGGCGTCCTTTCGCCGGTAGTCACGCCGTTCGATAACGCGCTAAATCCTGATGCACCGCGTCTGGCAGCGCAGTGCAAGTGGATGGTGTCGCAAGGTGTCGGGCTGGCGATATTCGGCACCAACAGCGAAGCGAATTCGCTGTCGGTGGGCGAGAAGATCTCGTTACTGGACGAGCTGACAGGAAGCGGCGTCCCCGGGGACCGGCTAATGCCCGGCACAGGATGCTGCGCGTTGTCGGACAGCGTCGAACTGACCCGCCATGCGGTAAACGTCGGGTGTCGGGGGGTTCTTATGCTGCCGCCGTTTTACTACAAGGGCGTCAGCGATGAGGGCCTGTATCGGAACTTTGCGGAGGTCATCGAGCGCGTCGGCGACGCACGTTTGAAGGTCTACCTTTATCACATTCCGCCCGTTGCCCAGGTCGGCATCAGTCTCGATTTGATCGAACGGCTGGTGACGGATTACCCGGATACCATCGTCGGCATCAAGGACAGCTCCGGTGACTGGTCGAATACCCAGGCGATGCTGGATCGCGGCTGGGACGACTTCCGCGTGTTGGTCGGTAGTGAGACTTTCCTGCTGAAGAACATGCGCTCCGGCGGGGCCGGATGTATTTCAGCAACGGCCAACGTCAACCCGGCGGCGATCCATAAACTCTACACGGAGTGGCAGTCGGACACTGCAGACGATCAGCAGGCGGACCTGAATGCCTTGCGTGACATTGTGCAGACTCAGCCGATGATTCCGGCACTCAAGGCGATCGTTGCTCGCTACAGCGGCATCGATAGCTGGCGTCGTCTGAGGCCGCCCCTCGTCGCGCTTACAGAGACGCAGTACGGTGCGCTCTATGAGGCTCTCGATTCGGTCGGCTTCGACATGCCCGGACTCGCCGAGAGCAGTGCTACCTGAACCAGCCGCGTTCCTTTGCGATTCGCGAGTACCAGATCAGCCCGGTGCCAATGGCAATCGTTGCGGCCGGGAGTATCGCTGAGCCAGCGCCCAGGACCTCTATACCGTTTGCGATGACGAAACCGTAGTAGGTCTGAACGAGCACGGCGCCCAAAGAGACGAGGAACAGCGGCACCGCCCAGGAGTTTCGCAATAACAGCAGGAGCGAACCCAGAACGCCCGCGGTCGTGGCAACGGCAAACGCCGCCGTCGCCCATGCCGGTGTTGCTGCCATAAACTCACGTTGAGCGTCGGGCAACAGCCGCAGCGCTTCATCGGTCATCGTGACCTGACTTACATATGCCGCGAGGCCGATGAGATTCCAGACCAGGGCAAGCCCGCTGATGATCCAGTACAAGCGCGGCGGCGCAACGGTGCTTTCGGCCATAAGTCCCCCCCGAATAAGCCGATCCAATGTCCCGGGATTGCTTCGACCCCGAAATCTTCACCGATATTCCGCCGCGCCTGCGAAATTTTCAAGCGGATCGCTCTATGCGGACGGATCGTCCGAGCTCCTTACAGGGCTTGTGCCGGAAACAGCCGACCAGGTGATCGTTGACCATGCCGGTGGCCTGCATGTGCGCATAGATGATTGTGCTGCCCACGAAGCGAAAGCCGCGTTTCTTGAGATCCTTGCTCAGGGCATCTGACTCGGGCGATGTTGCTGGCATATCCCGCATCGTTCGATAGCGGTTCTGTTTTGGCGTGCCGCCGACGAAACCCCAGATGTAGTTCACGAACCCATCAAACTCATCCTGCACCTTAAGGAATGCCTGAGCGTTTGTGACGGCCGACTCTACTTTCAGGCGATTCCGTACGATGCCGGGATCCGTGAGAATCTTCTCGATCCGCTTGGGCGTGAAGCGAGCCACCTTTTGCGGGTCAAAGTCAGCAAAGTTTTTCCGATAGCCCGCACGCTTGTTGAGAATCGTAGACCAGCTGAGGCCGGCTTGCGCGCCTTCGAGAAGCAGAAACTCGAACTGGGTTCTCTCGTCCGTAACGGGAACACCCCACTCTGTATCGTGATAGTCGAGGTAGTTGTCGCCGACGCCATCAGCCCACCCGCATCGTTTTGGTTGTCTCGGCATGGCCGCGCTTCCGCTATGGATACCCGTACAAGGGTCGCTCACTCTAGCATCGTCGCCCGCGCTTTGGACAACACTGAAAAGTCCGAAAAACGGGCAAAAAAAAAAGCCCGCGTCGCCGCGGGCTTCTCTGTACTGCCTAAGTTGGCTGGCAGTGCTTAGATCGAGCCACCGCACTTGCCTTCACCGCATTTGCCTTCAGCGTCTTTGTCGCCGCCGCAAGAGCCTTCACCGCCCTTGTCACCGCCGCAGGAACCTTCGC
>CAZMEA010000065.1:0-12150 GCA_964565135.1 uncultured Woeseiaceae bacterium | reverse complement strand
CAACGACATCAGTACCGAGCAGAAGTCGCTGGAGTCGATCTTCGTCGACCTGGTGCGAGAGGGCGACGCATGAACATTCAGGCGATCAAGGCGATATACGCGTTTGAGATGGCGAGAACGCGGCGCACACTGTTTCAGAGCATTGTTTCGCCGGTTATCTCGACGTCGCTCTACTTCGTCGTCTTTGGTGCCGCTATCGGCTCGCGAATTACGGAGATCGACGGAGTCAGTTACGGCTCATTTATCGTGCCCGGTTTGATGATGCTGTCGCTGCTGACGGAATCGGTATCCAATGCGTCATTCGGCATCTATTTTCCCAAGTACTCCGGGACCATCTACGAAGTGCTTTCTGCACCCGTATCGTTCGTCGAAATCGTCATCGGTTATGTCGGCGCGGCCGCGACAAAGTCACTGATACTCGGCGCGATAATTCTTGCGACGGCAACGCTGTTTGTGGAGATTCAGGTTGCGCATCCCGTCTGGATGGTCGCGTTCCTGGTTCTGACGGCGGTCAGCTTCAGCCTCTTCGGCTTTCTGCTGGGTATCTGGGCAGACAACTGGGAGAAGCTCGCGATCGTACCAACGTTGATTCTGACGCCGCTGACGTTCCTTGGCGGCAGCTTCTACTCGATCAGCATGCTGCCACCGTTCTGGCAGACCGTGACACTCTTCAATCCGGTGGTGTATTTGATCAGTGGCTTTCGCTGGAGCTTCTACGAGAATGCGGACGTCAGTGTCGGGCTTAGCCTGACCATGACGCTGGCCTTCCTCCTGCTTTGTCTGTTTGCGGTGTGGTGGATATTCCGCACAGGCTATCGCTTGCGCAGTTAGTCAACTCGGACGTTGAATTGGATCGTGAACGTCGGGTTGCTGCCGCCACCCCCGGCGTTCATGCTGCCGGTCGGGTTGATACGCACGCCCGTGACGACAGGATCAAAGCCCTGCGCGTCCGGCGCGGGCGTGTAATCAAACGGCGCTCCGCCGCCACTCTGATTGCTGTACTGCACGGCGCCGGGAAAGCTATAGCTCAGGCCGCTTGAGACGGTGCCGTCGTTGAAGACGATGGCGTCGTTGCCGCCCGCGTCCACCTGCAGTGCTGTACCGGCCGGAATCGCGTCGAAAAGTTCGAGTGTGTCGCTGTCTACTGCGCCGGGCCCCTGGTTGGTAACCTGGATCGAGTAGCGCAGGATGGCGCCCGGGATCGCTTTCGGATTGCTGGTTCCGTTGATGGGGTCAGCCAATGTTTCGACGATCTTGGTGATCTGCAAATCGGGGAGCAAGAGCTGCTCGAAGCAGACGTCGTCGATATGCCAGAAGTCGAAGGGGGTCCCTGACCCGGCCACCTGCCGGATCCGCAGACGAAAGCCCGCGTGACGGCCGGCGGCAGGTATCTGATAGGAACGAACGAAGGTCTGGCCGGGCGTGCCGCC
Organism: uncultured Woeseiaceae bacterium; assembly: GCA_964565135.1. Classification (GTDB taxonomy): domain Bacteria; phylum Pseudomonadota; class Gammaproteobacteria; order Steroidobacterales; family Woeseiaceae; genus JBFGFX01. The sequence continues at coordinate 10,720 of CAZMEA010000065.1, read as the reverse complement.
ACCGCTGAACGTTTCCAGAGCAATCCAGGCACCGCCGTTGTCGAGATACTCAATGACGAGGTTCTCACCGGAGTCGGGGTTCTCGCTGAAACTGTCGCTGCCGCGCTGGACCCACAGTGAAATCTGCGAGAACGACGGGTCCGCCGTATCGACCGCCAGCGAGGTTACATCGACAACGCCCCCGTTCAGCGCGAGGGCGGAAAACGGCGATTGGAACGCGGCGCCGCTGACGGAGGCCAGCCCGCTGCCGGCATTGACCGTCCAGTTGCTGCCAAGCCCGGATTCGAAGTCGTCGCAGCTGCCGATGCCCAGCGGTGATGCGGGCAGTGCCTCGCGTACGACCACGTCATCGAAGTGCCACCAGTCGAAGTTGCCATTGCTGCCGTCTGTCTGCCGCAGGCGAATTGCGAGGTTTCCGTGCAGAGCGTCGGTTGGCAGGAAGAAGGTGTCCGTGAAGATCTCGCCTGCGGGCCCACCGCCCTGGTACACGCGTATGGCGGCCCAGCTGCCGTCGCTGCGTCGGTACTCGAGAGCGAGGTCTTCGCCGCCATCCGGGTATTCGCTGAAGGCGTCGCTACCGCGCCGGACCCAGATGGACAGTTCGGCCGCCGGCACCGCTGCGGCAATTCCGGGACTGGTGACCGATACCGAGTTGCGTCGGGTATAGGCGCCGCGGGTAGGTGATCCCGATACGTCTGTTCCGCTGAGGATGCCGGCACGGGAGCTATTGCTGGCCGTCCACGGTCCGAGGGAGCCACGCTCGAAGTCATCGGAGAAGAGAATATCGCCGGGCGCCGCATGCGTGACGGTGGACAGCCAGAGAGCTGCCCACAGAAAAACGAGCCGCGCGAGCGGCCTGTGCCGGGATTCCTTCCGCATTGCTTGAGATATCGCGTTCAATTGCGAACGCTTATGCTACCGATTCGTGCCATTTCATAACGGCAACCAGGTCACAAAATGCTGATTTTTAGACGGTTTTGAGGCGTCACGGTGTGCGATTCAGGGCGTATAGGCCGTGAGGGTCGGGTAGCAGAGCGACCGCGGTTAGCAGTGGAATTCTCTATACTTGGCGCCCACTGGACATCGTACGGGGGTGATCATGATGCATCGACTGCTGGCCGCGGTTTCGTTGCTGTTTCTTCTGCAGGGCTGTGGCGGCGAACAGCCGGCAGCGCCCGAGGCTGCCTCACTGACAGCAGCGGCGCCGGAATCGGCAGCAGCGCCGGAAGCCGCGAATATACTGCCGGACCTGCCCGACGGCGTGCAGGCGATGTCCCTGCTCGGAGAGGAGCTTAGAGCTGCCGAACCGCCACAGGCGGTGCTGGAGAATCTTGCGCAGGCGCAGGCTGACTACGAAGCAGACCCGAATAACGCCGACAACGTCATCTGGCTGGGGCGCCGGATTGGCTATACCGGGGACTATCGAGCAGCTATTCGTGTGTTCTCCGAAGGAATCGAGAAGTTCCCCGACGACGCCCGCATGTATCGACACCGAGGTCATCGTTACATTTCCGTGCGGGAATTCGATCGTGCGATTGACGATCTCGAGCATGCTGCAACCCTGATCGAGGGTACCGAAGACGAAGTCGAACCGGACGGTGCGCCGAATCCTGCCGGTATCCCGGTCAGCACACTGCATTCGAATATTCGTTACCACCTGGGTCTCGCTTACTACCTGAAGGGCGATCTGGACAACGCTTTGCGGGTGTACGAGCGTGCACTTGCGGAAACGCCGAATGACGACATGCGCGTCGCGACGACGCACTGGACGTACATGTCCCTTCGATTGCTCGGTCGCGATGCTGATGCAGAGGCGGTGCTGGAACCGATCGTTGCGGATATGAACGTGCTCGAAAGCATGGCGTATCACCAGCTTTGTCTCCTGTACAAAGGCGAGGGCGAGATGTCGGCTGCGCTGACGGCGGGTATCACGCCGGCCGGTGGCGACTCTGCCATGTACGGCGTCGGTAACTGGCACTACTACAACGGCCGTACGGACGAGGCGCGGGAGATGTTCGAACGCATGGTGGCAGACAGCGGCTGGGCATCCTTCGGGCGAATTGCGGCTGAATCCGATCTGGCGAGAAAGTTTGCCGGGTCGCGCTGAGCGCGTCGATTGAAGAAACCTGCCCGGTCTTTGCCGGTCCAAACCGTTGTTACGAACGTCGCGTCAGGCGAGCTGAGCGACGGCATGCGATTCGGGGGGAGAGCATGAGCAAAAACAACGGAACGATTCACCGCCGCGAATTCCTGACGTCGATAGGTCGGGCGGCCGGCACCTCTGCGATGCTTCGCACCATGGCCGCCATGGGTTTGGGGAGCAGCCTCGCAGCCTGTGGTTCGTCCTCGGCGTCGGGCGGTTCGTCATCGCCACCGCCGCCCGGCAACACGCCACCGCCTGCGCTGGCCCGCTCACCGCGGCCCGGCGACTGGCCCGCGAACGTAGGCGTCGGCAAGTCGGTCGTCATCCTTGGTGCCGGTATTGCAGGGATGACCGCCGCCCTTGAGATGACGCGGCTTGGTTACAGCTGCACGATTCTTGAGGCGACAGCGCGAGCTGGTGGCCGCAATCGCACGCTGCGCGCCGGCGACACAGCGGTCGAAACCGATTCCGCGCAGACCTGCAACTTCGATGTCGATCCCGATTTGTATTTCAATCCGGGTCCCGCGCGAATTCCTCATCATCATGAGTTCGTGCTGGGTTACTGCCGGGAGTTTGGTGTTGCGCTCGAGCCGTTCATAAACGGCAATCGTGCGGCGCTACTCCACAGCCCGACGGCGTTCGGCGGCCAGCCCCAGATCGCGCGACGGGTCGTGGCGGACACTCGCGGAAACATCGCTGCGCTGCTGGCGACTGCTATCAACCAGGGCGCGCTCGACACGCAGCTGACGGCTTCCGATCGGGCCAACGTGCTGGCGATGCTGCAGAACTTCGGCAACCTGACCGGTGGTTTTGCGTATACCGGGAGCGAAAGGGCCGGCTTTCCCGGTCAGGAAATGGCAGGTAGTCGCCAGCGCGGCGACCCTTTACCGCCGCTGGATCTTGCCGAGCTGGTCAGCGAAACCTTCTTTCAGCTCCGTGCCGATTTCGCCGAGTCCTTCGAGCAGCAGGCGACCATGCTGCAGCCCGTTGGCGGAATGGACCGGATTGCACAGGCTTTCGAGGCGCGTGTTGGCGCCGACATCGTCTATCAGGCGGAGGTCACCGAGATTCGGAAGACGGCCGAAGGCACGCGTGTTGGGTACCGCGACAACGTCGGTGCGAACCAGTCGATCGAAGCCGACTATTGCGTTTGCACAATACCGGCAACCGTTCTGCGCACAATTCCCAATGACTTCAGTCCCAACGTGTCTACGGCCATCGCCGCATTCAACTACACGTCGTCCACCAAGATCGGGTTCCAGTCACGTCGGTTTTGGGAAGAGGACAACAACATCTATGGCGGCATCTCCTGGACGAATCAGAACATTACGCAGCTGTGGTACCCGAGTGCCGGATTCGGTCGGTCACAGGGCATCGTCGTCGGCTCCTACATCTTCGGTGGCGCCGCTGGAAACGACTTCACGAATCAGACCGTGCAACAGCGCATCTCTTCGACAATTGCCCAGGCGAACGCCGTACACGCCAACTTTGGCAGCGAGGTCTCGCGCGGCATCAGCGTGGCCTGGAACAAGGTGCCGTTCCAGTTGGGTGGTTGGGGTGTGTCGGACCCGGGCGTTCTACTCACACCGGACGATGCAATCTTCTTCGCGGGAGAACACCTGAGTATTCTGCAAGGGTGGCAGGAGGGGGCAATTCTCTCTGCCTATCACGCGATCGAAGGCATCGTGGCACGCGACTCGGTGTAGCGACTCACGCCTCCCGCGAGCGCTTTCTGAGCGCCGTTTTGTCGACCTTGCCGACCGGTAATAGCGGCAGCTCGTCGACGATACGAAAGGACTTCGGCACCTTGTAGTTCGCCACTTTGTCGCGACACCACTGCTCGAGCGCCTTGGCCTCGACGTCGGTGCCGGCTTCGCGCTGAATCCACGCGCAGCCGACTTCCTGATACAGCGGGTCGGGCACGCCGACGACCGCTGCGAGTGCGACAGCGGCGTGTTGTTCAAGCACAGACTCGATCTCGCGGGGATACACGTTGTAACCGCCGGACTTGAACATGTCCGACATCCGACCGACCAGACGCACATTGCCGTCCGGCCTTATATAGCCGACGTCGCCGGTGCGAAACCAGCCGTCCGGCGTCCTCGCTTCCGCCGACGCGTCCGGGCGTCGCCAGTACTCCGTCATCAGGAAGTCTGCGCGGAGCTGAATCTCTCCCGTATTGTTTTCGGACGACGGCTCGCCGTTGTCAGTTGCGATTCTAAATTCGCAATGGGGATCGGGGCGTCCCACCGTCGTTGCCAGTGTGTCGAAGTCGGCATCGGCATCCGTGTAGGTCACGTGCGTCGCCGTTTCGGTCATGCCGTAGGCGGTGACCAGTCGTGCGCCGGTTGCCTGGAGTTGCCGAATCGTTTCGACGGGCATGGCCGCGCCGCCCCAGAGAATGAGTCGCAGGGCCGAAAGGTCCACGGAATCGAAGTCCGTCGCGGCGAGCTGCATCTGGTACATCGTTGGCACGCCGCCCATCAACGTGCAGCGTTCGTCAGATGTGGCTGCGACGCTGGATATCGGGTCGAACTGCTCCTGAAACACGATCTTTCCGCCTTTTACCAGCGTCGTGGCACAGGTGTCGGCGACGCTGGCTACGTGATTGATCGGGAAGCTTACGACGATGCCTGGATCATCGATGTCGAAATGCGTTGTTTGCAGTGTCGCACCGTAGGTCAGCCCGTAATGCGTCAACACCGCGCCTTTCGGGCTGCCTGTCGATCCCGATGTGTAGACGATCAGGCAGGGATCGGTCGTTGAAACTTCGTTTTCCGCCGCTTCGAGCGTCGCGTCGTCGATCCGCTCTCCGACCGCAAGGAATGCGGCCAGCGTGTCGCAACCCTCAAGCGTCCCGGCAAACGCAACGGCCTGCAGCCCCGGATGTGCGGCGGATACTGCGTCGACGTGTTCCTGGTAGTCGATCCCGTCGAATGCCGCGATCGACACCAGGACACTCGGTTGCGCATCTCCGACGACGTAGGCGCACTCGCGATGCGTGTATCGGGGATTCAGGCCAACCCAGATGCCGCCAATCCGGGCGGTCGCGAGGAACGCAATCCAGAATTCAGGCCGCGGCGTAGAAAGCATCGCGACGCGGTCCCCCTTGCGGACGCCTGACGCCAACAAGGCCCTGGCCCAGCGGCGAATCTGGTGCTCCAGCTCGGCATAGCAGATGCGCTCATTGTCGAAGACAACGGCGGTTGCGTCTGGCGTCGTGTTGGCGTACTCGGTGACGTAGTCAGGGAGCCGCGGTAAAACCTTCACGCCACTGATGTCGAGCGACGGCATGGTCTAGCGATAACGATCGTTGAGGCCGGCGCCGGCACGAATCATGGGCAGAATCTTCTCGAGACGCCGCTGCTTCGTGTCCGGCCGTTTCGCGTCAGCGATGTACGCTGCATACTCGCGTTTCTGGCCAGGGCGGAGCTTGTCGAATGCCGCCTTGTCTCGGCTGTTCTGCGCCAGCGCCGTGCCCAGTTCTTCCGGCATCGTCACCGCTGACCGCCGACTCACGGCGACCGCTTTACCCTGATCGGCGAGGCGGGCAGCAGCGCCAAGGTATCGGCGAATCGCCGCCTTTCGAATATCGCTTGCCGATTGCATGCGCCATTGCCGCAGCGCCTTGGTCTTGCCGGCCTGGGCGTTAACCAGCACGTTGTCCTTGTCCTCGAGTAATGCGCCCTGAAAGAACCACAGACCAAAGTAGGATTTAAAGGCGCCGATGCCGACGACATTGCTGCCATTGCGCGAGTAACACGGCGCACCCCACTTGACGCTCTCGTCGAGTCCGGCCTTCCTGCAGAGTTCGATCAGCGTTTTTACTTCAGGCTGCCATTGGCTCAATCCGGCAACGTAGTCATCAACGGTCTTGTTGCGAGCCATCGATTGGTCCCCCAGATACGGATACCGTCGTTTTACGGGACGGTGGTGTTAGCCAGCTGTCATCAGCGGCGATTGGCGAATCGAGCGTGCTCAGAAAGGCCTCGAGCTGCTGTCGCTGGCGTCGATTCAGCGACAGCGGGAACTCGGATTCGTTGTGGCCAATCATCGCGAGCGGCGCGCGATTGTAGTGGTCGATTACCTCGGCCAGCGTTTTCAGCTGGCCTTTGTGCATGTACGGCTCGGTGCCTGCAAGATTTCGCAAGGATGCCGTGCGAAACGAGCCGATGAGTTCGACGCCCTCACGAGCAAAGCGCAGCTCGCCGCAGTAGGGGTCAGCCTCGTCGTTGAAATCACCGAGGCAATTGAACGGGTCCCGACGCAGTTTCCGCAACCCCTCGGAACGCCCTTCGTCCGGCAGCTCGCCGGGGTAGGCCAGCACACCGTTATTATGGAATTCGTTGTTCGTCAGCAACGGACCGTTGTGGCACTCCGTGCAGCGGGCCTTGCCCAGGAAAAGGCGCAGTCCGTGCGCCTCGTCGTTGGTGAATACGTCATCGTCCGCGGCGGACGGGCCGTCAGCCGCAATCGCCGCGACGTAGCGGTCGAATCGGCTTTCACGGTGAAGCAGGCGTCGTTCATAGGCCGCAATTGCTTTGCCGACATTGGCGAACGCCTGGTTCACAAGCGCACGATCGCCCGCGTGCATCGCCTCCCAGGCTACGACCTCGTCCTCATCGCCCAGCGGCGACGCCCGCGGTGGAAAGCGAGACGCATCAGTGACGTCCGGCAGTTCGCCGAAGAGACTCGTGTACTGATCCAGGTACCACGCATCATTCGCGATCAGGCGAACGTACATCATCCGGTTGCCGCCGTGCTCGGCCGGATCCTCGAGTGGCGACAGCGCCTGCGCCCACTGGCTGTCGCGGCGGCCGTCCCAGTACAGCCACGGGCTGTAGGCGGTACCAACAATGCTTGGAGTGTTCCGCTTCGAGGTGCCCAGCGCCTGACCTTTGTCCCGGCCATCGGTGAATTTGCGTGCTGGCTGGTGGCAGGTTGCGCAGGAAACGCCGCCTGTGCCGCTAAGCCGATTATCGAAGAACAGAGCCTGTCCCAGTCGAGCCGCAATCAGATTGTCAGCAACCGCGTTGGACGGATCGGGTGGCAGAGGAGCCAGGTTCTCGAGAGACAGCGAGCGCATTTCCGCGATCTCTGCCGCGGTCCAGTCGGGTGCTCCGAGCGGTCGCCACTGCCAGGCCAGCGTCGCCAGACCGGCGCCGACAAGCAGACCAAACACGATCAGCGAGCGTTTCATTCCGGGTCCAGATTCAGCTCCAGCAATACGGAGTCATTGCCGGGCTCCGCGGAGACGCGGATTCGAATCTCCCAATAGCCGTGCATGTGGAAGCGCATGCCTTCCAGCCGATAAGTGCCTGCTGAGATCTCGTTCGTCACGATGGGCTGAGTCGGGAGTCCGTGATTGTGCTCCGGCATCCCGCCGGTCACCTCGAATTCAGCGCCCGATACCGGGGCACCGGATGCATCGGTCAGGTGAAGCGTCCATCTGTGCAGTCGGTTGATGTCGATCGATGCGGGAGCGGGATCCACGGCGAGCCGATACAGCCCGCCGGCGGATGTCCATGCGTCAGCGATCGCCTTGCTCGGCGCGACGAGGCTGCCGACAAGCGCACAGGCAGCCGCCGCAATCACGGTCGGCACGGCCGACAACTTGGCGCGTTTGCGAAAGGGGAAGCGACCGCTCATATAGAGGTAGTTGAGCTGCAGTCCGACGACCAGCAAGGCGATTATCGGCCAATACCCGAAGCCGATGAATCCGACGCGAAACGGAAAGACGGCTGCGTACGGCTCGCCACCCCCGTCCGGCACCGCGGTGACGATGCCAATGAACTCACCCGGCCGGTCGAAATGGTGCATCACCGTATAGACGTCCGGTTTGATGGTCGGAGCTTGGTAGAAGACGGTGAGCGGGTCGAGGTCGCCCAGGGCTTCGACGTGCTCCAGCTGCGCAAAGCGACCCATACCCGTCGTATCCCGAATGATTCTGAAATCGACGGGGATTTTCCCCAGACCCGGGTGCAGGTACTCCATGACAAAGATGCTTTCGCCGGTGCCGGGCAGGTCCTCGCAGTAGTCCCGATGCTGTCGCGTGCGCGGCAGATAGATCTTGAAGTGCGCTTTGTAATAGCCGATCTGGATCGCGCACAGATCGTCTTCGTTAGAGACACTCCCGTGTGCCCAGACGTCGGACAGAAAACCGACGAACATCAGAAGAGACAGGGCTGCGGCGCGTACGAGGCTCATGGCGCCGTATTCTATCCGTCTGCGACGGGCCTTTTCAGCAATGGCCGCGTACCGTGAAATCAGGGCGCGAAGCAGGCGTCAGGGAGTTACCCAGGTTGCGCTGACCCGATCGTTGGACAGCTCGAAAACGGCGCGGCGGTGACCTTCGCGGGAAAGGTACAGCCAGTCCATAAACTCGACGCGGCAGGCGATGGCCGCAAAGTTGTTGCGTGCATCTTCCGCTTCGGCCTCGCTTGCAATGGCGCCCGGGGCGAGCGGCGGCTTGCGCACGGGTGTGCCGGGACCGGTGGCGGTGTTGTAGCAAACGCGGCTGCGGTTTGCCGAGCGGGCCCAGCACGCGTCGGCCAGCGCATCATCCGTGTGGAGCACGCCGCGACCATGGAATCTGAGCTGCAGCTTCAGCTTGCGATCGTAGAAGTGCCAGCTCATGGCGGACTGGTCGATGATTTCCCGGGCCTTCGCGGCACGCCGGTCCGTATGGCAGATGAGCAGTCGCTCCGTCGGGTCGACAAATCTCAGCACCACCGTGCGCTGCATCGGCCCGTGCTGCCCGACCGTCGCAATGGTGGGCGTATGAAACGGATTGGCCGCAACATCGACGCCGGTTTGCAGCAGGGACCACACCGTCGACGGGATGGAATCGAGAGTGGCTTCCGCGATGTCAGGCTCAACGGTGCTCATCGTTTGCCTCAGTAGCCGGCGCTCGTGCCGGCGATCGCAACGATGACGGCAATGGACAGGAGCAGCGCCAGAACGGTGAGCATTACCGTGAGTTTGTGCAGGCGCCGAAACGCGGCATCCCCCTCCGGGCCTGCATCTCGTGCCCGATTGATCGTTGGCACGACGGACAGCGATACGAACATGGACAGCGCGATGACCGCTGTTGCCGCTGCTCCCCAGGTTTCGAGGACCGACCAGCCGTTGGACAGGCCCGCAGCCAGAAGCGCTCCGCAGGCCAGCGCCGCCACGACGAGATTGAGGCGGAAGAATCGTGGGAAGAGCGTCCTGAGGAAGCTTCGCGCGGCGTCAGTCTCCAGGCTGCTGAACACAGCCGGGGCCACGATAAAGGACTGAAAAACGATCGAACCCGCGGCGATTGCCGCGCAGAGGCCCGCTATTGCGTATCCGACTTGGTCCATGGGTAAAAGTCTGTCTATAATTTGTCTAACTTCATCCTAAACAGTACGCACGGGTCGCGCAAGCACCCGGTATGGGGGCGTGATGGCAGAAAAAGCAAGCAGTACCGTCAGTGAAAAGACGTTTGGTATCGGCGCGGTTGCCCGGCTCACCGGGCTCACGGACCACACCATTCGGGTCTGGGAACGACGCTATGGGGCGATCGTCGCGGAGCGGGCAGCGAACGGGCGGCGGGTCTACACCGGTACGGACATCGAGAAACTGAAGCTGCTCAAGCTGTTGACCGATCACGGCATATCGATCGGCCGAATGGCGAATGAGACTGTCGACGAACTGCGCGCGAGGGCGCGGGAGGTTCGCGCGCTGGCGGCGCCCGCGGAGCCTGCCGAGTCGATAGCCGTGGCGATCTACGGCGAAATGCTGCCCGCGCTGATCCGTGCGGAAGAGCGTCAGCTTGGTCCCTTGAATGTGCAGGTGACGGACACGCAGGAGGAGCGGTTTCTGACCGATCTTCGCCAGCAGCCGGTCGATGTTCTCGTCGTCGAGTTGCCAGTCATTGCCGAGGACACAGCGGCGCGCCTGCGGCGATATCAGGATGTCGCCGGAACCGAGCGTGTCGTGTGCATTTATGGCTTCGCGCAGTCTGATGATGCGGCCGCTCTGCGGGATGCGGGCGTCACATTGCTGCGCTCGCCGGTGACAACGGACGAAGCGGTACAAGCGGTCATTCGGGCAGCGGCGAACGGTTCACCGGGTACCGGTGGCCCGCGGTTGCCGGATCTGGCCCCGCTGGAGGAGGCCGTCGACGACGGTGACGATCTGCCTCCGATTCAACCCCGACTGTTTAATCAGCAGCAGCTGTCTCGCCTGGCTCAGGTCTCGAGCACGATCGAGTGCGAGTGTCCCCAGCACCTGGCGCAGCTGGTTGGGGCATTGAGCGCGTTTGAGATCTACAGCGACAACTGCGCCAACCGGAATGAAGAGGACGCGAAACTGCACCGGTACCTGCATCGCTCGACCGCGCACGCGCGTGCGACGGTCGAGCGCGCGTTGCAGAGGGTCGCCCGGGAGGAGGGTTTGCTGTAGGGCGGAAGGCTATTTAATAAATGTCTAAGAAAAATGTAGACAAAAGGTTGACAATTTCCTGAGCCCGCCTATACTGACCATAAGCGAGATGACTCGCACCCTGGTGTCGCAAAGCAGAGGTAGTCCCTCGCCCCCGATTCTCCTACT
>CAZMEA010000064.1:0-12436 GCA_964565135.1 uncultured Woeseiaceae bacterium | reverse complement strand
CTTTTGGCAGGACCGGGTCCTGCAGCTTTGCTGCCTGCCATGTCTTGCCGTTATCCGTGCTGACTTCCGCGCGCGCAATGCGTCCGCGCCCCGTCCAGGCGATGCCCTGGATCTCGATCCAGCCTTTCTCGACGGTGTTGGGATACGTCGGGTACGTGATCACAGAGCGCGCGTCCATGACGAGGCTGAACTGGCGGGCGCCGCCGGAGCGCAGCGGCTCGGTGTACTTCGAGGTTTCTTCGCGGGTCATGAACGGCGCGTCGCCGAACTCGACACGCCTGAGCCATTTCACCGACGTGTTGCCTTCACACCCGGGATTGAGAAAGCGGATCGGATAACCGTTCGATGGCCGGATCGGCTCGCCATTCTGCGCGTAAACGATCATGGCCTCGTCCCAGAGCTCGCGGGGCACGCTGCGGGTCAGCACCGCGGCGTCTGCGCCTTCTGCGAGCAGCCAGGTCGAGTCCGGATCAACGCCGATTTCGCGCATCAGGGTCGTCAGCATCACGCCCGTCCACTCACTCTGGCTGGTCATGCCACAGAGCTGCTGCGGCGTCGTCTGTTCCGGTGCCTCGCGCGCCATGTTGCCGGAGCATTCGAGGAAACAAATGCGGCTGACCGCGGGAAATTTCTTCAGTTCGGCGACGGTAAGCGTCAGCGGTCGATCAACCATGCCGTGCAGCACCAGTTTGTGCCGCTCCGGATCGATGGTTGGCACGCCCGCATGGTGTCGCTCGAAGTGCAGGTCAGCCGGGGTAATGGTTCCGTGCAGCAGATGATGCGGTGTGCGCGATGAGGTGCCGCGAAACGTCACGTCGCGACGCGGCTGCTCGAACGCCGATCGGCCGCCGAGATCGCTCGCCGGCGGCCCCATCAATTTGGTCGGGTCATCGGGTGCCCAGGGGCGATCGGTCGATACCTGTACATCCTGAGCCGCCGAGTTTCTGGCCAATACCGTGCCTGCGGCCCCAGCCATCCCTGCCAGGGCGGCGCGTCGGGTAACGCTGCCTGATCGGGTTTTGTCGTTGCTCATCAGCGCACCTCCGTATAGTCGAGACGATCATCGGGCCGGAACTGGTCGCGGGCAGGCATCTGTATCTCGGCAAGACTTGCCGCTGTCAGCTGCGTGTCCTCTTCGATGATGTCGTTGCGCCACAGCAGCCAGGCGGTGAGGGCATACACCTCGTCGTTCGTCAGGGAACCGGGCTGCGTTTGCGGCATGCTGCGGCGCACGTAATCGAACACCGTAGGGGCATACGGCCAGTAGTTGCCAATCGTGCGGCCTGTCCAGGAGTCGGCATCCGCGCCGGAGGGAAATCCCTCACCCGTTCGCGCCACCAGTCGATCGTTCGGTCCCTCGACGCCGGTCGCACCGTGGCAAACGGCACACTTCACTGCGTAGATCTCCGCTCCCTCGCGCGCCGAGCCACTGCCTTCCGGCAGTCCGGCGCCGTCCGGCAGGATGTCGATGTCCCAGGCCGCGATTTCCTCGGGCGTCGCTTCGTGGCCGAAGCCGAAGCGTTCCGGCCAGGCGTCGTCCGCCGACGCGGGCTGCGCCAGCCAGGCCAATAGCGTCGCCGACGCAAGCAGTGTTCTTGCAAGCATGTTTCCCCCCACAAGCTCGATTCTGGTTGTTTCCTGTCGCCAGTTTACCCGAGGCGGCCCCCGCGCCTACTGTTTTGCAGGCTCCGTGAGAAAAATGTGCACGGAGCCGGGAATAAACCGGCGGCTGGCGCGTATATTCCCTGAGATCATGAAAAATGTGTCTATGCGACAGGAACTTGCACAACTTGGTGGCGGTGCGCAGGCGCTGGCGCTGCAAATACTCGGCAATGCCGAGGACGCGGCTGATGCGGTGCACGACTCGATAGCAAAGGCGCTCGGGCGTCCGTCCGCGTACGACCCGACGAGGGGGCCGCTGAAACCCTGGTTTCTTCGCCTCGTGCGGAATCGCTGTATCGATCTGCTGCGCCGGAGGCGGCCGCAGAGCGATTCGGTCGACGAGCTCGTCGAGCCCTCGCCGGGTCCCGAAGAGACCGTCGCCGAGGGGCAGCGAGACCGCTTGTTGAAAAGGGCGCTGTCCTCTTTGACGTCGGAGCAGCGGCAGATCGTGATCCTCCGCGACTACATGGACCTGAGCTATGCGGACATAGCTGACGTTCTGGAGGTTGCGCCGGGAACCGTGATGTCGCGTCTGCATCGGGCGCGACTTGCGCTGGCCAAGGCTTACGAATCCCTTGACGGTGATTGCCATGAATAACAGCGACCATGTCGGCGAACTGCTGTCCGGATTCATCGACGGCGAGCTGACTCAACAGGAGCATCAGCGCGTGCGACTGCACTGTGAGGGCTGCGAGATCTGCAGCAAGCAGCTCGCGGAGCTCACGGCGTTGCGAAAGCAGGTGGGACAAACCACCTTCGGTACACATGACGCGAACCAATGGAGGGAAGAAATGGATGACATGCCAACGCGCGCTTCGCGCGGACTGGGCTGGCTCTTGTTGATCGGCGGCGCGTTGATCGCAGCCGGATTTTTTGTCTTCGTGTTCTTCCTCAATGTCGACGGCCTGAGTCTCGTCGAACGGCTGATCATCGGCGGCATCTACGGCGGCTTGCTGTTGCTGTTCGTGTCAGTGCTGCGCCAGCGACTGATTGAGCGCAAGACGGATAAATACAAAGATGTGGAGATCTGAATCATGATCGTTGTGACGAGTGAAACTATTGCGAACAAGCGCATTGTCCGAACCCTGGGCATCGTCCGAGGCAATACCGTCCGGGCCAGGCACATCGGCAAGGACATCATGGCCGGTCTCCGTACGATCGTCGGCGGCGAGGTGCACGAATATGCGAAGCTGGTCGCCGAGAGCCGTGAGCAGAGTCTCGACCGGATGATCGAGGAAGCCGCCGGGCTTGGGGCAAACGCCATCATTGCCGTTCGCTTCACGACGTCGGTCCTGATGGGCGGTGCCGCCGAACTACTGGCGGTCGGCACCGCCGTGATCGTCGAAGACTAGTCGGCGGATCGGGCGGGGTCCGACGTTTATACTGGCGCGCATGGAACGCTCCGGCATCCTGAAAACCGTGTTCGTGATCGCTGCCGTCGGCATTGCCGTCAGCGGTCTGCTTGACGACGCATCCCGGGACGTCGCGGAAGCCGCGTTCAAACGGGCGCTCGTGACGTTCGCGGCGGCCCGTACCCTGAACGGGGTGATTTCCGCGGCGCAGGGTACCGAGATCGCGCTCGAGCCTGGCGGGGTTGGTGTGGTCCTGTCGGTTGGCGAAGCGCTGGATCCGATCAACGATCTCGTCGAGCGTTTTTCGTCGGTCATGCTGGTCGCGAGCAGTTCGCTGGGGCTGCAGAACATCCTGCTCGGTATCTCCCGATGGTGGGGAATGAGCCTGGCGCTTGGCCTGGTGGCGGCTGCATGGCTTATTGCTCTGTGGGTACCGTCGACGCGGAGTTCGGCAACGACCACAGTGATGGGACGGATGTTCCTGATTTTGCTGTTCGTCCGCTTCGCGGTTCCGCTGCTCATACTAGGGACCGGGCTGGTATCCCAGGTGTTTCTCGACGAGAGTCTGAACGAGTCTGCCGCGGTGCTGGAGGCGACCAGCAGCGAGATTGAGGCCATTGGTGCTACCGAAGAGCCTCCAAGCGATACCGACCAGGGTCTCATGGATCGACTGGGTACGATGCTGGACGAATCGATGCGCTCGCTGAATGCCTCGGAACGTCTGGAGCAGCTGAAGGAAACGGCCTCAGACGCCGCGGAGCACATCATCAACCTGATCGTCATCTTTGTGCTGCAAACCATCCTGCTGCCGCTCGGCATCTTCTGGCTGTTGCTCGAGGTCGTGAAGGGATTCATTGCGCGCGCCACCGGCCGCTAGGCCCTTGACGGCGCGCCGGCCGTCCCAATCTCTTGTAATTGGCGGCAACTGACGCTAGTTTGCCGGCAAATCAGGACGTTGAAGGGGACGAGTAGGTGGCCGCCCCGCTGCAAGCGACCGGGGGACGGTGAGAGCCCCGGAGCGAAGGTCATCGAATATCACCCCGGAGTCGCTGCCCGAACAACGCCCTTCCGGCGGTTCAGTAGACGCAGCCGGCCAGCCCCCGAGACAGGGCCAATCGAGGTTGCGGGCACGCCCGCAGCGAAGCCGGGTGGTACCGCGACAGAGATTTCTCATCGCCCCGGACGCCGAAAGGCGTCCGGGGCGTTTTTATTTGAGTAACGCACATGGCATTTGACGAAGTACAGGGCCGCTACAACGGACCGGAGCTGGAACAGGACGTCCTCGAGTTCTGGCGTGAGCACAACGTGTTCGAGCAGACGCTGGAGCAATCAGCGGGACAGCCGCTGTTCACGTTCAATGACGGGCCGCCGACGGCTAACGGCAAGCCTGGCATTCATCACGTTCTCGCGCGTGCCTTCAAAGACGCGTTCCCGCGCTACAAGACGATGCGTGGCTACCACGTGCCGCGTAAGGCCGGCTGGGATACCCACGGTCTGCCCGTCGAGCACGAGATCGAGAAAGAGCTCGGCATCTTCGACAAGCAGGAGATCATAGAGAAGGTTGGTATCGCAGAGTTCACCCGCCGCTGCCGCGAGTCCGTCATGCGTTACATAAGCGACTGGGAAAAGATGACGGATCGCATGGGCTTCTGGGTCAACATGGACGAGGCCTACTACACGCTCGATAACGCCTACATCGAGAGTGTCTGGCACCTGCTGCAGGACATCTGGAACAAGGACCTCATCTATCGCGGTTACAAGGTCGTTCCCTACGATCCGCGTATCGGCGCGACCCTTTCGTCGCACGAGCTGGCGCTCGGCTACAAGGAGGTTGAGGACCCGTCGATCTACGTCCGGTTTCCGGTCAAGGAAGCAACAGATACCTATTTCCTGGTCTGGACGACGACGCCCTGGACGCTGCCGTCCAACCTGCTGCTCGCCGTGCATCCCGACATCGACTACGTGTATGCGACCTCCGGCGATGAGACGCTGATCCTCGCCGAGGCCCTGCTGGACGCCGTCTTCCGCGACCAGGAATACACGGTGACGAAGCGCGTCAAAGGGTCCGACCTGGTGGAGATGCGCTACGAGCGACTGTTTGATTATCTCGAGGTCGACGCAGATGCATTCCGCGTGTTGCCGGCGGATTTCGTCAGTACCGAGGACGGTACCGGTATCGTGCACTGTGCGCCTGCGTACGGCGTCGACGATCTCGCTCTCGGTGAGGAGTACGGGCTGCCGGTGGTCCACGGCGTCGGTCAGGACGGTCATTTTGTGGACGCCGTCGAACCCGTCGCCGGCATGTTCTTCAAGGACGCCGACAAGCCGCTGATTCGTTTGCTCAAAGACCGCGGCCTGATGTTCCGTGCGGAGCGCTACCTGCACAACTACCCTTTCGGCTGGCGGACCGGTGACCCGATCATCTATTACGCGAAGAACGCCTGGTACATACGGACCTCGAAGTTTCGCGAGCGCATGGTCGAGTTGAACCAGACCATCAACTGGGTGCCCGAGCACATTCGTGACGGACGCTTCGGCAACTGGCTGGAGAACAACATCGACTGGGCGCTGTCGAGAGAACGGTTCTGGGGCACCCCGCTACCGGTCTGGACGGATGGACAGGGTGACTACGTCTGCATCGGTTCCGTCGCAGAGCTGGAAGCACTCACCGGCCAGCAACTTTCCAATCTCGACCTGCATCGTCCGGCGGTGGACGACATCACGTTCGAGAAGGATGGCAGGACCTGGACCCGGGTTCCCGAGGTTATCGATTGCTGGTTCGATTCCGGGGCCATGTCGTACGCGCAGTGGCATTACCCGTTCGAGAACGCCGATACCTTCGAGAACCATTTCCCGGCCGACTATATCTGCGAGGCCATCGACCAGACGCGCGGTTGGTTCTACACGCTGCACGCGATCGCGACCCTGGTGTCCGACAGCGTGGCGTACAAAAACGTGATCTGTCTAAGTCACATTGTCGACCAGGACGGCAAGAAGATGTCCAAGTCGCTGGGCAACATCGTCGACCCGTACGACGTCTTCGATACCGTTGGCGCGGATGCGCTGCGCTGGTACTTCCTTGCCAGGCTATCACCGGACGTGCAGAAGCGAATCTCCGTCGATATCGTCGCCGACGTCGCCAGTTCGTTTATGAATACGTTCTGGAACACGTATGGCTTTTTCGTGTTGTACGCGCGTCTGGATGACGTCGACTTCACCGAAGAGGTGCCTGTTGCTGACCGGCCGGAGATCGACCGCTGGGCGCTTGCGCTGCTGAATCATACGATTCGGGCCTGCACAGAAGCCATGGATAGCTTCGATGCGAAGGGTGCCGGTGAGGCCATCGAATCCTTCGTCGATCAGCTCAGCAACTGGTACATCCGGCGTAATCGACGTCGCTTCTGGAAGTCGACGGATCCGGAGGACAAGAAGCACGCGTACCTGACACTCTACGAATGCCTCGATGGCGTACACCGTTTAATGGCGCCATTCGTACCGTTTATTGCCGAGCATGTGTATCGCAATCTGGTTCTGAGCGTGCATCCTGACGCGCCGTCCAGCGTGCACATGACGACCTGGCCGGAGGCGCGAGACGATCGCGACGATGAAGCGCTGCTCTATGAGGTCGGGGTTGTGCAGAAGGTGGTAGGCCTCGCGCGGGCGGCGCGCGGCCAGTCAGGTGTGCGTACGCGTCAGCCACTGAGTCGATTGTTGATTCGGGCGCCGGACGACCGCGCCGCGGCCGCACTTGATGGCCACAAGGCGCAGATACTCGAGGAACTCAATGTGAAGTCGATCGAGTTCATTGCCCGAGATGCCGGTCTGGTTACTTACCGATTGAAGCCGAATCTGCCAAGAATCGGTCGGCAGTACGGGAAACTGATTCCGGTCATTCGTCAGGCCCTGCAGGACGCGGACGGGGCGGCGATTGCCGGTGCCGCGGCGCGCGGCGAGGACTTCAATCTGGCGTTGCCGGATCAGACGATAACCCTGGGTCCGGAGGATGTCCTTGTGGAGACGGAGTCCGCGGAGGGCTACGTGTGTGGCGAAGACGGTGGCTATCTGACCGCGCTGGATACCAGTCTCAATGCCGACCTCGTTCGTGAGGGCGTGGCTCGTGAGCTGGTGCGCACCGTCCAGGAGGCGCGCAAGAGTGCGGGACTTGAGGTGTCGGACCGTATTCGGCTCGGCGTATCGGGCTCGGCGGGTGTCAAAGAGGCCCTCGATGAGTACCGTGACTTCCTGTTGACCGAGACCCTGGCGACAGCGTGGGAAGTCGGCCAGTCCGATCCTCTGTACACCGAGGATCGGAGCCTGGACGACGAGACGTGGCGCATCGAGATTACGAAGATGTGACACCTTTTCGCGACGCTTGCGCGCTATTCCGAAATTCTGATATAAGAAATGCACGCAGGTCATTGATTGGCCACGGGCGAGCTCAGGAAAAACAGCGCGACAGCGCAATCAAAGAGAGACCGAGACCGCCCGGCGTACGAAGCCGCTGAGAGGACCAAAAAAAGCGGTACCAAATAATAAAATCAAAGCGTTGGAGCTCGCATGCCCCACCACGTCGATAGTTTCGGCACCGCGCTGTCGGTGCTGGCCGGCCATGGCCACATCAAGAACCGCCTGATTCAGGCTTTCGAGGACAATCTGGGCGAGATCGATGACACATCGCTGCCACGACCGGTCAGTCAGGCGTTTGCCCGCTTGCGCGATCGAATGACCGCCGTCGCGCCACTGAACGGAGAAGGGCCCATTTGCGCCTCGGTCCGCAAGATGTCGATCGTAGAAGCCGATGAATGCGCAAAGATGCTCGTGGAAATCTACGGTGACCTGCTCCGGAGCAGGGCGGTCTCGGCACCTGTGGCGGTCGATACCGAGGACGAAAGCGCCGACGTGCCGGCAATGCTTCTGAAGACCGTCTAGCCGATCGACCCGTCTCGTCTTGTGCCATACTCCGGCGCTTCTTTCGAAGTCGCACGGAGTCGGCAGTGGCGCTCTCTCGAATCTCAGTAAAACCGTTCTTTGCCGGATTTTGTCTGGCTCTGCTCGCCGCCTGTGGCGGTGAGCAGCCCGCACCATCGACAAACCAGACCATCGAACCGGCTGTCGAGTCTCAGCCGGAGGCCGCGGCTAACGTGCCGGCTCGCCCCGAGGTGTACGCAGATTTTCTGTTGACTGCGGATCTATCCGGGCTGTCGGAGAATCAGCGGCAACTTCTCGTGCACCTGATTGAAGCGTCTCAAATTATGGACGACCTGTTCTGGCGCCAGGCGTTCGGCGACGACTATGAGTCGTGGCTGAATACGATTGGTGTCGACGACGTTCGGCGTTTCGCGGAAATCAACTACGGTCCGTGGGACCGTCTGGCCGACGATCAGCCTTTCATTGAGGGTTTTGGTGCCAAGCCCCTGGGCGCCACGTTCTACCCCGTCGACATGACGAAGGCTGAGTTCGAGGCGGCGGATTTCGAGGACAAGACGGGCCTGTATTCCTTCGTTCGCCGCGCGGACGACGGGAGCCTGTACACGGTGCCCTACCATGTCGAGTTCGCCGAGGAACTCGAGGCAGCGGCGGCATTGCTGCTTGAGGCCGCCGATCTGGCCGAGCACGGCGGATTCGCGAACTATCTGCGGCTGCGGGCTGACGCACTGGTCACGGACGACTATCAGCCCAGTGATTTCGCCTGGATGGACGTGCGCGATAATCCGATCGAACTCGTCATCGGCGCGATAGAAACCTACGAGGATCGCCTTTACGGCTATCGGGCCGCGTACGAATCCTACGTGCTCATCAAGGATCTGGCGTGGAGCGAGCGACTTTCCCGATTTGCTGCGTTTCTGCCTGAACTGCAGCGCGGGCTGCCTGTGCCCGATGCGTACAAGGCGGAAACGCCCGGCACCGACTCTGACCTGAACGCGTACGACGTTATCTACTACGCCGGTGACAGCAATGCGGGGTCCAAGACAATAGCAATCAACCTCCCGAACGATGAGGAAGTTCAGCTCGCGAAGGGAACCCGGCGCCTGCAGCTCAAGAACGCGATGCAGGCGAAGTTTGAGCAGATTCTGGAGCCCATTACGGGTGTGCTGATCGATGCGTCGCAGCGAGACTATGTGACCTTTGACGCCTTTTTTGCAAACACGATGTTCCACGAGGTGGCCCACGGTCTTGGCGTCAAGAATACGATCAACGGCAACGGGACCGTTCGCGAAGCGCTCAAGGATGTCGCGTCGAGCATGGAGGAAGGCAAGGCGGACATACTCGGTCTGTACATGATTACCGAGCTGCACGAGGCAGGCGAGCTCGGCGAAGTTGATCTTCGCGATTACTACACGACGTTCATGGCGAGCGTGTTTCGTTCCATTCGCTTCGGCGCAAGCAGCGCTCACGGCAAGGCAAACATGGTGCGCTTCAATTTCTTTGCCGAGCAGGGCGCATTCGTCCGTGACCCGGAAACGGGTACGTATCGCGTGGACTTCGAGCGAATGCAGAGCGCTATGGCCGCGTTGTCAGAACTGCTTCTGACCTTGCAAGGTGACGGTGATTACGCCGGGGCCAGCTCGCTGACCAATGAGCGCGGTGTGATTCAGCCGCAGCTGCAGGCCGATCTGGATCGACTGACGGAGCAGAATATCCCCGTCGATATCATCTTCCGCCAGGGGCTTGCGGAATCGGGACTCGACTAGCGGTTACTTTGAGCCGTCCCGCCGGAGCGGCGGGACAGCGCGTTCTTATCAGGTGTCGCGAATGATCTGCAGGAACTCGGTTCGCGTTCGCGCATCCTTGCGGAACGACCCCAGCATCTGACTCGTTACCATCGATACGCCCGTCTTGTGGACGCCGCGCGTCGTCATGCACTGGTGAGACGCGTTGATAATGACGCCGACGCCCTTCGGTTTCAGCACGTCCTGGATGCAGTTCGCGATTTGGGCGGTCATTTTCTCCTGGACTTGCAGGCGTCGTGCGAAGGTCTCCACGACGCGCGCCAGCTTGCTGATACCCACCACCTTGTTGTTCGGCAGATAGCCAACGTGCGCCTTGCCAATGATCGGCGCCATGTGGTGTTCGCAGTGCGATTCGAAGTCAATGTCGCGAAGCACGATCATCTCGTCGTAGCCCTCGACCTCTTCGAACGTGCGCTTGAGGTAGCGCACCGGGTCTTCCTTGTAACCGCTGAACCAGTCCTTGTACGCAAGCGCCACGCGTTTTGGGGTATCGAGAAGGCCTTCGCGCTCGGGATCATCGCCGGCCCATAGCAACAACGTGCGAATCGCCTCTTCGGCCTGCTTTTGGCCCGGCCGCCGTTTCTTCTTTTTCTTGGTGGTTTTCGCTGGAGTCGTCGCCATGGTCTGTCCTTCAGACTGCGTCTGCAGTCGTGGTTATCTGTTCAATAGTAACGTGATCGAGGCCACCGGGCATGCCACGGTGGCAGCATAGAGAAGGTCTTCGAATCAGGCGTTCAGGCCGATCTGGCAGCTGACGCCGGTACCGCCGATGCCGCAATACCCGTTCGGATTCTTGGCCAGGTATTGCTGGTGGTAGTCCTCTGCGAAGTAGTAGGTTCCCAGCGGCGCCACCTCAGTCGTGATCGCACCAAAGCCGGCAGCGCTCAACTGGCCCTGGTAAGCGGACAACGAATCGCGCGCCGCCGCAAGCTGTGCGTCGGTTGTTGTGTAAATCGTCGACCGGTACTGGGTGCCGATATCATTGCCCTGACGCATTCCCTGTGTCGGGTCGTGAGATTCCCAGAACGTCTCCAGAAGCCTGGCATAGCTGATCCTGGATGGGTCGAACACAACCTGAACGACTTCGGCATGGCCCGTGCCGCCGGAGCATACTTCGCGATAATCCGGATTGGGCGTTGCGCCGCCGGCGTAGCCGACGGATGTGGAGAAGACGCCATCCAGCTTCCAGAACAGCCGCTCGGCGCCCCAGAAGCAGCCCATGCCAAACACGGCGGTTTCCAGATGCTCGGGAAACGGCGGTTTCAGGGGGTTTCCGTTCACGTAATGCGCGTCGGGTACCGGCATTTCATCGTCGCGGCCGGGCAGGGAATTATCGGCACCGGGAAGGACGGACTTCTTGAGTTTGTCGAACATGGCTCGGATATCTATTCGCCGCCGGACGATTTCAAGGTGGCGCGACGTTCTGTTCGCGCCCGCGTGTATCTGGGTATCGAGATGGCCTGGTAACGGCCGCCGCGGCGTGGACGGTCGATGACGCCATCTGCGGTCGCGAACCGAATCGGCACTGACTGCGTGTTGCCCCAGTCAGCGGCACGGTACACCGCGAAATGCAGGTGCGGCACGGTCGTGTGGCCGGTGTTTCCGGACAGGGCGATCTTCTGGCCTGCGTACACGCGCTCGCCCACGTCCACCAGTGCGCCATTCTGCTGCAGGTGATAGTACTCGCCGGTGGTCCCGTCGTCGTGCAGCACAACGACGTAGTTGGCGTACTTGCCACAACCGTCTTCCCAGCAACCGATCGAATGCTGTTCTTCGACCCGTGCTACGACCCCCTCGCGAGCCGCGTGTACAGGTGTGCCTTCGACCATCAGGAAGTCGATCGCGAACTGCTCGAGGCCGGTGTGACTGAAGCGTGAGCCGAATCCCTGAATCACCCGATAACTCTTGCCTTCGGCGTACGGGAGTCGATACAGGTGATCCTCGTTGTGCTCGGCGTTCTTGTCGCCGACCGTCCACTCATAGAAGTAACGATAGCGGGCGGCCGATGCGCTGCTCGTAGGTGTGAGCTCAAAGGCGATATCGGTCTCGCCGCCGGCGAGCGTCCGTGTCACTTTGGTCGGTCCTTCGGACGTCATGTTGCGCGTGCGGACGCGCATCGTGTAGGTCAGCGGAAATCTCGTCAGATTTTCGACGACCAGTCGCGTTGTATCGTCAACGCGATTTTCGTCGATGCAGATTGCGCCGGCGTCACATTCGGCCTCGGCGGCCGCTGTGCCCGGCAGCAACGGCAGGCACAGGACGAGCGAGACGATCGTGGAGAAACAACGGCGCCCGCCCACGCTGGCCAGGAGCACTAGGGATTACCCGCCGCTGCGTTATCCGCCGTGGTCTGGGCCGGGTCGAGATCCGCCGGGCGATAATAGAATTCGTGCCGCAAGGTGGCGGCGTCACTCATGACCACCTCGCCGTCAGCAAATCGCGGCCGATACTGGATGCGGCGCAGGTCCCGGGCAACGGCCTGGTACATCGAATCGAGGCCTTCCGGATCGGCCTTCAGCAGCTTGATGTTCATGGGTCGGCCGCGCATGGAGATTCGATACTCGAGTTCCACCACGCCTGTTTCGAAGCCGGCAGGTTCGCCGCGAACCGGCACCGTCGGATCGCCGCCGTACATTTTGGGTACACGCAGTTCCTGCAGCGGAACGGGCTGCTCGAGCAGCTCGGCACGAT
>CAZMEA010000063.1:0-12481 GCA_964565135.1 uncultured Woeseiaceae bacterium | reverse complement strand
CGGATCCTCGAAACCAAGGGTGTGGAACGCCGGGTTCGCTCCTGATTCAGGCGGCCAAAACTACCAACCAGGGCGCATTTTCCGAGTCTTAAACGGGCAGGTCGCTATGCTATATTGCGGCTATGCTGCTCGATCACGACATCGTTCCCGAGGCCATCGCAACGCCGAACAGTTTCATCGGCCTGATGTCGCTGTACGAGAGCAATTATCTGCGCCTACTGGCCCTTATCCCCGAGCTTGAACGCCTTGATGGCTACTACCAGTCGCAGGTGGCCGGTGACTGCAGCCTGCACGTGGAGATTCTCGAACGGTCACGTCACACGGTGACATTGTCGCTGTCGTACTTTTTCTTCGAAGACGGCAAACGCATCGCGGATCCGGACATGCGGGTACGCGTGTATCTCGACGGAAAGCTGGCCGAGGCTATGTCGTTCAGCAACGATCATCGTCATGCGGAACTGCGCCGGATCTGGTGCGCACACAAGCGTGAGCTCGATAATCGCTGGCGGCGGAATATCGTCCTGAACAAGTGGCTCGACTACCTGACCGAGCAAGGGCACCTGGT
The DNA here is from genome assembly GCA_964565135.1 of uncultured Woeseiaceae bacterium. Classification (GTDB taxonomy): domain Bacteria; phylum Pseudomonadota; class Gammaproteobacteria; order Steroidobacterales; family Woeseiaceae; genus JBFGFX01. Next base: position 11,916 of record CAZMEA010000063.1, on the reverse strand, counting down.
ACTCGAGCGCTAGACGCTGCTCTCAAACCACCGCGCGAGGCGCGACGAACCCGCCTGCGATCCTCCGAAGTGTCGATTCGATCAAGGCCCCGGCATGCGGCCGTTGCCATCATTGCGACTTCACAAAACATGGGTTTCGGGACGAAACCGGGTTATGTAAAGGAGCGACCCCGTGTCAAGCATCACCGCGATCTTAGGGAAGTCAGCCGAAAAGGACTCGTCGCAAGACGACGAGCGGCTGATGGACCTGTATTGGAATCGCAATCAGCTGAAAAAGGAGTTTGCGGGGCTCCGTACTGAAAAGTTCAAGCTGACGGACCGACTGAAGACTCAGCAGGGCGACATCGCCCGGCTTGAGCAGAAACTCGAACACCTCGAATCGCTGCTGACCGACCCGGAGTGGGCCCGCAATATCCTGGTGCTCTACCAGCTGCGTGGTCTGAACAATCGCTGCGAGCGGAAGGTCGCTCGCTTCGCGGAGGGATTGAAGCAGCAACGTGAGCAGAAGCAGAACAATGAGGCGCTGAACCAATGGCGCGCCGGCATCAAGGCGGAATGCGTCAGAGTTCTGGAAGAGATCCGATCGATTCGGAACCAGGTTTTCGGCCACGAAGAAGAGCTGCAGTCGGTTCACCAGCAGCTCGAGGCTGCGAAAGGGCTGTTTCACTTGTTCCGGCGCCGGTCGCTCCGCAGTCGTGCGGAAGTGCTGACGGCTGAGATTCAGGTCCTGGAGAGCAGTGAAGAAGACAAGCGCGCCGAGATTGAGGAGATTCAATCACGGGAAACCCCAGAAACCCTCGGACTTGGGCTGGGCGCAAAGCGCTCGATCAACTTCATGATTCTGTCCTATGCCCAGCAACTCTATTTGAGTTTCGATGATGACAATCTCGCGGCAATGGTTAAGGAAGCCAGCGAGAAGAGTGCAGGGGCGCTGCGTTACGGTACCGACGCGGACTGCGAGGCTATCGTACGGCGGATCAGGCGCAGTGCGGACTTACTCGAGCAGGGCGGAGGTTGTGCGGAAATCCTGCAGAAACGCGCCAGGCTCATAAGCGAGGGTGCGATCTACAGAGACCCTGAAGATGCTGTTCCCGTGACCGGCACCGTCGCGACGCTGTTCCAAATCGACGCAAACGACGTCGTCAAGACATCCGATGCAGACCTGCTGGGTCGCAATTTCTGGGGTGTTGCGAAGGTAATGAGCCGCTGACCGAGAGTGGCGGCTGGATGATCAGATGTCCGTCCGGTACATCTCTCGCTGAATACTGAGTGGCGAGTAGCCGGCATCTTCGAGTGCGATGCCGCTGTCGTCTGACGGTTCCGCTGCCGGTTCAGCGCGCTCTGCCAGCGGCGATAGCTTGGGCGTCGCCCCAAGCTCGTCGAGCTCCACCAGGTCGGTCGATTCCGACGTCTCTTCCTCGCCGAACACATCGCGCACAATGGCGGCCACGCGTGGGCCGAGGAAAAGGTGCGGCGCGCCCGTGTCGTCATCGATGGCGACGCCCGCCGGATTTCGCAGTTCTTCCATGTCCGCGGTGGCGCTGGTGGTCAAATCGACTACGTCTATATCGAGCAGGTTCTCATGGCCATCCTCGGAATGCAGGACGGCGGACTCCATGCAGTTGATGTCGAGATGACTGGCGGCCAAGGCGGCCGCTGAGCCCAGGCCGAACAGCAGGATCGCCAGCCCTCGCAGCAACACCCCTGAGAGCGTCGCTGCTCCCATGCTTGCTGCCTTCAAGGAATTCCCTGTCAGATTCATACTGGCCCTAGGCTACCGCGTATCCTGCGGTGTTATACCCGAGTATAACAGCTGGCGCCGAGCCGGCAAGTTACAGGATTGCTACGGATTTATGCGCGCAGTCCTTGCCGTTTCGGCTGGCGCCTGCCGAATTTCGGCGAGGTCTGTGACGATATCGGCCGCTTCGTTGAGCTGCACGTCCGGCAGCTCCACGTCCTCGAGCTCTTCGATGGTTGCCAGAGGCTCGAGCCCAAGTCCGGCGCGGCGCTCATTTTCGCGCACCAGGCGACGATCCCGCTCACGTTCACGTTCGGCCCGTCGCTCGATGATGCTGAGAGACACGGTCTTGCGGGACTGGCTTTCCGTCACATCCTCGATCCCGTTGACGAGGAAGCGGAAATCCGGATCGACCTTGCTGCGCTCAGCGTGACTGGTGGCGAGACTCGCGATCGTCTGGTCCAGCGGATTGCCGGCGCTGAATCGTGCTGTCCGAATTGTGTCCCACGGCAATGCACTGTCACGGACGCTTTCGCCCACGAGCTCGGCATTGATGGGAGATGGCAACTCAATGTCCGGGCTGACGCCGCGGTGCTGAGTACTTTCACCCGTGACGCGGTAGTACTTGCCGATCGTCAGGGTCAACTGGCCGAGGCCCTGGTCGTCCGGTCGGCGCACGTACTGATCCAGGCTGTACAGATTCTGCACCGTTCCTTTGCCGAAGGTCTGCTGGCCGATAATGACGCCGCGCGCGTAATCCTGAATCGCTGCAGCGAAAATCTCGGAAGCGGAGGCGCTGTAGCGGTTCACGAGAACCGCCAGCGGTCCGTCGTAGGCCACACGGGGCACCGGGTCGGGATCGTCGAGGCGGGAAATCCGGCCGTTGGCGTTGCGCAGCTGGACCACCGGGCCGTTGTCAATGAACAGTCCCGACAACGCAGTCGCCTCCGTCAGGTGTCCGCCGCCATTGTTGCGGAGGTCAATGACGAGCCCGTCGATGCCCTGTTGCTCCAGGTCGTCGATCAGGCGTTTTACGTCCTTCGTCGTGCTCGTGTAGTCCTTGTCACCGTTGCTCAGTGCCCGGTAGTCACGGTAAAAACTCGGCACCTCGATGACGCCGATGCTCCAGTCACGTCCATCGCGCGGAATCGTGATCACTTCACTCTTGGCAGCCTGTTCTTCCAGTTTGACCTGGTTGCGCGTCAGGGCGATCACCTTCTCCGGTGTCCCGGGCAGGGCACCACCGGGCATGATCTGCAGGCGCACGACGGTGTCGGCCGGGCCGCGAATGAGCTGCACGACATCGTCGAGTCGCCAGCCGATGACATCGACCATTTCACCTTCTTCGCCCTGGGCGACAGCCGTAATCCGGTCTTTCGGCTGCAGCTCGCCGTCGATGGAGGCCGGGCCGCCGGGGATGATGTTGACGACGAGCACATACTCGTCTTCGATCTGCAGGGACGCGCCAATGCCGAAGTACGACAGGCTCATCTGAATTCGGTATTCCTCGGAGTTCCGCGGCGACAGGTAGCTCGAGTGCGGATCGAGGGTGTGCGCGAAAGCGTTCATGAACGTCTCGAAAACGTCGTCATTCTTGATCTGGTCCATCCGCTTGAGGAAGCCGTTGTAGCGCTTCTCCAGCACTTCCTGAACCTCGGACCACTCCTTCTCGGCAAGCACCAGATTCAGCGCATCATTCTTCACCCGCTTGCGCCAGATTTCGTCCAGCTCCGCCCGAGTGGTGGCCCACGACATCTCTGAACGGTCGAACGTGTACTCCTCGTCGACCTCGAAGTCGGGCTCGGCTTCCAGCAGCGTCAAAGCAAACTCGATGCGCTCCCGGGCCCGGGTTCGGTAGACGTCGAACATGTTGAAGACCGGGTCGAGCGGCTCATGGTCGACCATGTCGTCAAGCTCGTAGCGAAACTTGCGAAATGTCTCCACGTCGCTGGCCAGCAGATACATGCGGTTGCCGTCGAGTGATTCGATGTACTTCTCGAGCACCAGCTCAGAGAGCTCGTCGTCGACGGAGGCGTGGCTGTAGTGTGAACGCTCGATGAAATCGCGGACTAGCTGACCGATTTTTTCGTGGCGCGGCTCCGGTGCCAACTCAGGCTGGACGACCGTGGCTGCAGTGGCCTGCAGGCTTAGCAGGAGCAGCGATGAAAACACCGCCGCGCGAATGAAGGCTACACCCTGATTCAATCTGAAATCTCCGTGTCTCGTGACGGTGTCCGCGTTATTTTTTCCAATTGGCTTAGGCTATTAGGCATACGGGTATCAATCAAGGGCGCAGTTGGCATAATTCCGCGTCCCAGCAACGACTCACGGCGCATGGTTGCCGCGAAAATCTGATGAAGCCGTCGACTGTAATCACCGGGATCGTCCTTGGTACCTGTCTGTCCATAGCGGTCAGCCTGGCTGCCGTCATGCTCATGTTCGTCGTCCTTGGGGACGACTATCCTCGCGTCAGTTACGAATTTGACGCGCTGACGACCAGTCTCGTCGTCTTCGTTGCTATGACAGCGATATCCGCGGTGAGTTTCTACGGATTGCTGATCCGCCATCCGGCTCGCGCAGTGGCGCAGGTCGCCATGTGGGCCGGCGTCGCAGCGACAGCGTGGTTCTACTGGCCCTGAGTTCGGCGCTCAGGCTCGGAATAGCTTGAATTTGTTCGCCTTCACAAGTGCCTTCCGGCGCCGGTGCATCCGGCTTTGCAGGCGCTCCCGGCGGTCACGAAGCCAGTCCTCGCGGGTAACGTCGGTGGTCTTTGCCTTGACGCCGCGCCGGTTCGCTTCGGAGGACCGGTACTCGCAGAAGTCGCGATACGCATCGATTTCGGGTGCCAGCTCACGCACCGCCAGTTCGATCATGATGGCGTCGTCGAGATAACCGAGCCCCGGGATCGAATCCGGAATCAGGTCGTCCGGCTCGCAAAAATAGGCCAGGGCGTTGAGTACCCGCGCGCGATCGGCGTCTGGTAGGCCCCATTCGTGATCCTTGATCATATCGATGAGGTTCTGCAGCTTCTGCAGGCGGAGATTGATGAAGTGGGGTGCCTTGGTATTGGCAACACTTGCCAGAAGCCCCTCGGCGGCCGCGACGATGTCTTCCGGCGGCATGTTTGCAGCCGCATCACTCGCCTGCTTCATGATGAGCCGAAAGTGCTTGAGATCCTCTTCGTCGAGGTCGAAAACGACTCTCAGGGTCATGATGCGCTCATTCGTCGATAGGTTGCAGGTACAGGCAACTTAAACCCGGTCGCGCTGACGGTCAACGCGAAGGGAGGATCGGGCGGGGTTTGACAACCCGGGTGCGGGTCCCCTGGAACCCGTCGGAGTCGAGCCGGCCGCTACTTGCGAGTGTGCTTCGCCCAGTTCCGCGAGCGGTCGAATTGGCCGGTGTTGTAAGGATCAAAGCTGGAGGCATCACCGGTATCGCCATCATCCGTGTCCAGGATCGACAGCGTTTCGTGAGTGCCGGTTTTGGCATGCTGCATGCGTCGGCGCGAGAGAATGTTCTTGCCGGGCCCGCCGTCTTCGATGGTATAGCCGAGCTCGCTGTCTTCGTCGATGTCCTCGCCAAGTGGCTGTGAGGCCCTCGGTGCGGTTCCGTCATGGCCCTTGATGACAGCCGCACGACGCCGTACCTGCGCGGCGCGCAGGTGGCTGTTCGTTGCCCGCAGATCAGGAGATGGCGTTACCGCATCGTCCATGTTCAGGAGCTCTTTGAGCCAGTTCATCAAACCTTGCATGGCATTCGTCTTACGTGGTTGTGTCCGTATTGGTTAAAAATTCTACAGCCCAACCGGGTCGTTGCACGGAGCAAGTTGACATAGTTTCTGCCCGGATTACGCGCCGAAAAGGCAGCAATCCGCAAAACCGTTAGGTCGGTCACAGTGTGTCGGGTGGACTGGCTTCGCGCCAGTGTCGCTGTTTGGCGTCAGTTAACGCCGCAACAATCGGAATGCACGAACCGTTGCACGGGTGCCTTGAATCACGACGTAGGGTGATAGCACCAGAAACCAGACGACGGGGTCGAAGGACAGAATGTCACCGATCAGCGAGCTGAAGAAGTCACCAATATAGCCACCGCCGTAATCACCGAAGATGCTGCGTCCGACCACAAAGATGGCAGCCGGTAAGGCAGTGAAGCCGAAAAGCACACAGGCAATCAGCAATATGGATTCGCGTCTGGCCACGCGCGATGTCGAAGGAGTGGGGCTGCTCACAGCGGCTACGTCTGAATACGAAGCCGGCAATCGTTCCTCAAGCGCAGCGCATCGTCAAGCGAGCGCCGTTGCCTTGATGCTGGAACTGAACGGTCAGGGCAGGTTTGTTGGCTCTTCCGCCTGCTGCCCGGGGACCGAGCGGCGCTTGCGATAGACGGACCAGCCTAGGTGCACGCACGCCGCCGAGAAGAGTACGTAATGCGGAACGAGCCACAACCAGTGGTTGATGTAGAGCGTGGAAAACAGCGCCGCGAAGCCAGCCGTCACATAGAAGTACGGAAGGGCGTCATACACCAACTTCGGCAGCCAGACTTTACGGCCCAGAAGTGACTCGGTGTTCGTCTCAGCGGAGACCGCTGATCGAGGTTCCGTTTTGGTGGTCGCGTCGCTGATCATCTCGTTCGTTTCGATAGGCTCTTCGAACAAGTTGCAACGATAGCTGCCTGGCGCTGGGATGTCCGTGAGGGTGCTCACAGATTGCCGGCAACCCGCGGCGGAGGCCCATCAGGGTGTCAAGCGTGATCCGGCTCGCGTCGGGAACGTTCTTCGTAACGGAACTCGGCCGTACCGATCGTGATCAGGTCACCGTTCCGGAGAATCTGCTCCGAGATGCGCGCCTTGTTGACATAAACACCGTTCTTGCTTTGCCAATCGACGATCTTGGTCACGCCTTTCTGGTGAAAAACGACAGCGTGACGGCGACTCACGTACTGCGCGCGAAGCTGAATATCGTTGTTCGTCGTGCGCCCGATTGTCAGCCGATCCTTGAAGAGCGGAAAGCGCAGATCCTGGCCGTCTACAGTGCCCGTGAGCAGGCGCGTATGGCGATCACGCTCCTCCACCGCCGGATCTTCGATGTGTTCGGATATCCGGCCGTCGATCTCATGAATGACGTTCTCGATTTCGCCGATTGATTCAATCGAGCGGCTCTTGTTGGCAAGCTCGTTCAGCAGGGCCGTGATGGCGTTTTCTTTCTTGGCTAAAGCGGCCTTGGCTTCTTCTAGGCTCTCTTCCAGAGATGCGATCTGGGAGCGCAAAGGGACTTCGCTGGATTCGATCTGCTCTTCGAGTTCGCTGACGCGTTCAGCGAGCAGGTTTTTGGCTATTCCAACCTCACTCAGCTCCGCACCGAGCCGCTCGTTGAGTTCGGTTTGATGCTCGAGCGATTCGTTCGCGTTCTTCAGATCCGACTGAAGCGTCGTAGTTTCCTTATCGAAACGTCCGCGCAACTCATTGAGTTCGGCCGTCGTCTCACTGGCCAGGGTGAACGTTTCCTGCAGCTGTTTTTCCAGATCTGCGATCGTGTCCTCGTCGAATCGCTCGCGTAGCTGGTCCAGTTCGGCCGTCGCCGCACTGGCAATCGCAGACCTTTCCTCCAGTTGCTCTTTAAGTTCGGCGATGGCCTCTTCGTCAAAACGCTCGCGCAGGTCGCTCAGCTCGGCCGTCGCCGCACTGGCGATCGCAGAAGTTTCCTGCAGTTGTTCTTGCAGGTCTGCGATCGTGTCCTCATCGAAACGCTCGCGCAGGTCGCTCAGCTCGGCCGTCGCCGCATTGGCAATCGCGGTGGTTTCCTGCAGTTCTTCTCTAAGATCGGCAATTTCTTTTTCGTCGAATCGTTCGCGCAGCTCATCGAGCTCGGCCGTCGCCTCATCAGCAGCCGCGGTTGCTTCCCGCAGCCGCTTCTCGAGATCTGCTATGTCGTCTTCGTTGAATCGCTCGCGCAGCAGGTCGAGCTCTGCCGTCGCGTCGCTCGCGAGCGCAGAGGTCTCCTGCAGCCGGTTTTCGAGATCCGCAATAGTCTGTTGCGCGACATCGAGCTCGTCGTGTTGGCCCTGCAGCTCGTCTCTATGCGTGGATCGTTCTTGCTGTGCGTCACTCAGCTTGACTCGCAAGCCGTCAGCATACTTCTGAAATCGCGCCGACGACTCCTCCAGCGCCTGGATACGGTGTTTCTGATCCAGGATGGTGCCGCGCTGCTCAGCTATCGTCTCCTCAAAGTCCCTGCGCTCGACTGTGGAAAAGTCGATGATCTGCTTGCGGGCGGAGGAATGGCGTGAGCGGAGATCTGCATTCTCACTGCGAGCGATCTTGAGCATGGCTTCGAGCCGGCCGCGCTCGCTGTCGATCGAGTTCAGGTTGGTCTCAAGCCGCGACAGTTCCCGCTCGCGTTTCACCAGACGGTCGCGTCGTTCCGAAAGCTCATTGGTCAGGCGTTCTATCTCTTCTTCCTGACGAGCCCAGTCCGCTTGTCGGCCGTCGATATAGTCGCGGAGCTCGGTGACTTCCTGTCTCGCGTCAATGTAGCGTTGCTCAGGGGTTTCGCTGGCTGCCAGACGCTCGCGTACGTCTTCGAGTTCGACGGAGATCGATTCGGCCAGCTCGCGTTGCTCGGTGGCCTCGGCTTGAACGTTTGCGAGTTCGTCCGAAAGCTCTTTGATCGTCTGCTCGCTGGTCGCTCTTTCAGCGTCGATCTTTCGGGCCAGCGCCTCAGATTCTTCTGCCGCGGTGGCAGCCGCGGTCTCGGAGCTGTCCAGGCGTTTTCCCAGATCGTCGATTTCGCGCTGGAGCCTGGCGGCTTCGCGGTCTTTCTCTGACAGCTTCTTGTGCGCCGCTTTCAGATCGTTCTGCAGCATGACCGTCAGGTCTTCGCGCGCTTCGATCTCCTTCTCCAGCCCTGACCAGCGGGAGCGCAGCTGCTCAATGTCGTACTGCAGGGTAGAAATTCGCTCCTCTCGGGAACGAAGATCGGACCGCAGGCTCGATACGGTATGGTCGCTATGCTCGTCCTCGTGCTCGCGTTCACCGAGCGAGAACGTGTCCGCATCCATTTCGAGTTCCTCGTCTGTCGGTATCAGATCGACAGAAAGGATCTCGAGTTCGCTGGTATCGACGTCTGGAGCGTCATTGGCCAAGCTGTTGATATTGTTCTCACTTGCCATGTTGGAATACTAGCACGGCGTCGCCGTACGAAAAGTTACGGCGATTGTGCACTTGTTCGCGGATCAGAGCGCCGTCACCGAACATAATGCTGATGAAATCTGTGTCAGCCTGCCTGCACGGTCCTTTCGGCCGCCCACATCCGCAATCCAGCGATCTTTTCGGACATAACGACAGACAATGGACGGGTGCGCCGAATCTCGGTGAGCAGGAGTTCGGTCGACAGTTCCGTATTCTGGGCGTGTGCCGCGTACAACGATGCGACGATGCCCTGTTCGATTTCCGCGCCGGAGAAGCCGTCCGTGGCCGCGACGAGCGTCGCGAAGTCGAATCGATCGATCGGCTGCTCACGATTTCGCAGGTGAATCTGAAAAATCGACTGACGAACGTCGGCGTCGGGAAGGTCGACGAAGAAGATCTCGTCGAATCGTCCTTTGCGCACGAGTTCCGGTGGCAGTTCGTCGATGGCATTCGCGGTTGCGACGACGAAGACCCGACTGTTCTTCTCTGCCATCCACGTGAGGAACGTCGCAAGCACGCGCTGCGTGGTGCCTGTTTCACCCCCGCGTCCCGCAATGCCTTTCTCGATTTCATCGATCCACAATACGCAGGGCGACATGACATCTGCGGTATCCAGCGATTCACGAAGGTTCCGTTCGGTCTCGCCGTGGTACTTGTTGTAGAGGGTGCCAAAATCGAGTCGAAGAAGCGGCAGGTCGAACACGCCGGCGATCGCCTTCGCCGCGAGGCTCTTGCCGCAACCCTGGACGCCGGTCAACAGAATGCCCTTCGGGACGTCGAGGTGCCCCGCGACGGCCCGGTTCAGGAACGCATCCTTGCGATGCGCAAGCCAGGTTTTCAGGTTGCGCAATCCGCCCACATCCCGGAATCGTGCGGTGTCGTACTCGAAGTGCAGGATGCCGCCGCGGTTCAGCAGCTGATACTTTGCCTGCATGACGTCCGGCAGGTCGCTCTTCGAGATTGCGCCATCCACGAATATCGCGTTGCGGGCGAGTCGCTCTGTATCGCCATCGGTGAGTCCGGCCAGGTTTTCGAGCAGCAGGTCGTAGGCTTTCGGGTCGTACCGGACCGGATTGCCGGGATTCTCGGCCGTGTATTCGGCGGCGACCCTTTTTACGATCGCGTCGCGCTCGGCCAGCGTTGGCAGAGCCATCTCGAAGCGAGCAGCGAAGCTGTCCAGTTCGGAGGGTATCTTTACCTGGTGGCTGATCAGGACCAGTTGCCGTGGCGTCTGATCAAATCGAATGCAGATATCCTTTAGCAGCCGAACAGCGACGGGGTCTTCGAGATACGGGTGAAAGTCCAGCAGGACATACAGTCCCGGCTTTGTGACGGCCCGAATGTGTCGCAGCACTTCTTCGGGTTCGGAGTTGTGCAGCTGAGGCTCGAGCTGGATGTCGAGCCGCTGCAGGCCGTCAGTGACTGTCCAGCGAAACAGCGGTACGTAGCCGTCGCCGGACTGGGTCAGCGTAAACCGCTGCAGCATGCCCAGCATCGCAGCTTCGTCGGTCGTCTCGATGACAATCATCGGGACGCGCGAGCGAAGCATTACCTCTAGGTCGTGCTGCCGATCCATACCCGGTTGAGCAGTTGCGGTTTGCGGATTCGTTCGATTCGTGCGGCGGTGGTCAGGAAACCGGCTGGTCGCCGACGACGAAAAGTTTCAGCTGGTCGGACAGTCCCTGGCACGCCTTGGCCTGCGTTCTGGCGATCAGCGGAATCGGCACGACCACGGCGGGCAGGAACGATGTGCCACTGAAATCGGCACTGACGGTACCCGCGTCCTCGAGTCCTGACAGATCCCACACCGACGCCTGGTACTTGGCGTCATTCTGCCACCAGGCGAAGCCGAAACAGCCGCCGCCGCCCGGACCGGCCGCACAGGAAAGGCTGCCGCCGCCAGCGACGCGATCCGTGTCGCCATCAAGCCAGATCACGTAGCGGACCCCTTTTTCCCGAATCATCTCGGGCACGCCGGGGCGGGCCATCAGGTCCGGCAATCCCTTGGTGTCTGCCGGCGCCGTGCGGGGTTCGAACCAGGGAAACAGCGCATCGACGAATTCCTTGTTCGGCACGACGCGAAGACGATCCGAGCCTCTGCCGATCGACTGGCCAACGCACTCGATGAAGGCGCTCTCGGTCTCGTTGCCCAGGTGATAGCTCTTGGCCATGATCACCACGCCCTCGCCATCGTTCAGGCCGGTCGCGGTCGTACGTGCATCCTCGATGCGCGATGTTACGCAGCCCGAAAGGGCAAGCGCTGCCGCGCCCGCAACCACGCCGCGCAGAAAGGGGGTCAGAATCGCACGCCGGTCAGCCGGAATCATCGCTCATCTCCTCAACGGTGGTCTGTATTGTCGGGGGGCGCTCCGGTACAGCGGACGAATTGACACTTGCCAGGCTGCTGATCCCTGTCGACTTGTCCATCTGCATGATGATCAACGCAGCTGCGTCCCGCATGGCCAGCAGTGCAGCCTTGCTGAGCGCCTCGTCGCCGCCAAACGTCGTCGTCATGCTCTTGCCGTACGCACTGATCGGCCAGTTGGCAATCTGCGTGCCGGCATTGTCGAAGACCTTGATCCGATACCGGATCCACACGGCAAACGAATCGGTCTGGCTTTGTTCAGGAACCGAAAACTCGAACGCGTCGATGCTGGGTTCGATAAACGCATCGAAACCGTAGTCGTTCGGATTCTCGCCCTCTGCAATGACCTGGTACTCGGTAAACATGGAGCTGAACAGCTTGTCGAACAGCAGGCGGTTTGCCTTGCCGAGATCGATCTTCCACTTGTCCTTGCCGATGACCTGTTCTTCATGCACGAAGTTGTCGAAGACGTCCGGGTACTTCGCGCCTACCGACAGCGGAAGCTCCGCGATGAGTGGGTCGGGGATGGCCGTTTCCTGCACGACGACCTGAGTCGAACATCCGCCGAAAGCGATCAGGCAAATCAGAAGTAAGGGTTTAAGCGGTCGAAGCATCTGCGCGTCT
>CAZMEA010000062.1:0-12542 GCA_964565135.1 uncultured Woeseiaceae bacterium | reverse complement strand
TCGTCTTGCTGGCGATTTTGTCGCTTTCGCTGGGCGGTCAATTGCTGCTGTCAGAAGACGGCTATCGCAAGACTCGGGCACTGCGCCAGGCTGTCGACGTGCAGCGGCGCGAGAACGAGGAGCTGCGCGCGCGAAATGTTGCGCTTGACGCCGAGGTCATCAATCTGAAGCGTGGCGTCGATGCTGCTGAAGAGCGGGCGCGCACGGATCTCGGCTTCATCGGTCGCGGTGAGACGTTCTACCAGGTCGTTCCCGTTGCGGACGACGGTCGCTAGCCCGACCTTCTTGTCCAGCCCTTCCAAACCACACACACCGGACTGGAGTCGCGCACTGGGGCGCCCCAGCGCTCGCGCGATCGTCCGTAGTTCGGTGGACGACTTCGTCGTTGAGGAGGATCTTGGTTTCGAACCCAGCGGTGACGGCGAACATCTGTTCCTGTTTGTTGAAAAACACAATCGCACGACCGACGAGGTAGCCGCCCGGCTTGCGCGTATTGCCGGCGTTCCCCGCCGCGCCGTCAGCTTCTCGGGACTCAAGGACAAACGCGCACGCACCCGGCAGTGGTTCAGCGTGCAGTGTGTGCCTCGCCGCGAGGTCGACTGGCCCGCGGCCATTGATGAGAACATCGTCATCGTGGAGCGTTCGCTGAATCGCAGGAAACTGCGGCGCGGCGCACACCGCGCGAACCGGTTCACGCTCGTGCTTCGTGAGGTGCACGATCCGGAGGATACGCTGCAGCGTCGCCTCGAATCGCTGGCGCGGTCCGGGGCACCGAACTACTTTGGCGAGCAACGTTTCGGGCGCGGTGGCGGTAATGTCGGTATTGCGGAGCGGGTGTTTGCGGGTTCCCGGGTGTCGCGCAGGGAGCGTTCGATTGCACTGTCCGCCGCCCGTTCGTTGATCTTTAATGACGTGCTCGCCAGGCGCATTGAGGACGGTAGCTGGACCGCGCTGCAAGTCGGCGACGTTGCCAATCTGAATGGTCGGGACAGCGTCTTCGCCGTTGCCGAAGTTGACGCTGAACTCGAAACCCGTTGTCAGCAACTCGACGTTCATCCGACCGGGCCGCTTTGGGGAAAAGGCGCTCCGGGTTCATCCGGCGATATTGAAACGCTCGAGCGCTCGGTCGCGGCACAGCATCTGAATCTCGTCACCGGCCTGGAAGCAAATACCGACGTTATGCGCCGGCCGCTGCGAGTGCGGCTGGATGCACTGGAGTGGCATGCGGATGCCGACCGACTGACGCTGACCTTCAGCTTACGCCGAGGGTCTTTCGCCACCGCGGTGCTCCGCGAGCTGATTACGCCGATTGCAGAGCCAGGCCGTTCCTAGAGCCGTTTCAAGAGAACATAGACGGCCCCTGTGCCGCCGTCGGTCTGACGTGCCGAGACAAATGCCAACACCTTGTCCCACTGGCGCAGCCAGCCGTCGACCTTGCGCTTCAGGACCGGTCCGCCGTGCCCGGACCCGCGTCCCTTGCCGTGGATGACCCTTACGCAGGTGAGGCCGTGACGCAGGCAGTCTTCGATGAACCCGTGCAATGTCTCTCTCGCGTCGGCAACGTTAAGACCGTGCAGGTCGCACTCCGCTTGTACGCTGTAGCTGCCGCGAGCGAGTTTGCGGAACGTTCGTCCGCCGACGCTGGTCCGGTAGTAACTCAGATAATCGCCGCTGCCGCTTTCGACTTCATCGCTGGGTGACTGCAGAATCTCGCCGATCACCGCACGTTCGTCGGCGCGTGTGAAACGTGCTTTTGCGGGAATCCGCTTTCTGACCGGTTCCAGAACGGTCTTGTTCAGAGGTCGGGCATCGGCCATAGCGCGACGAAAGGCCGCGGCGTCCTCATCCACATCACCGCGCTCGTCTTCTATCGAATCGGTTGTGCTGTCGTCTTTGCTCATCCGTCCGATGCCACGGGTTTGCTAGTTGATCCACCAAACATTGAGTATAGTGAGCGCTGATTCGACAGGCTATCTGGTGGCCCGCGATTCCCGTCGGGCCGCCATTCTCTGATTTTCGTGAAGATTCTGCTGAGTAACGACGACGGCTACCTGGCGACAGGTATCAACGTGCTGGCCGATGCGCTCGCCGAGGTCGCCGATCTCGTCGTCGTCGCGCCCGACCGCAATCACTCGGGCGCCAGCAACTCCCTCACCCTGCATTCTCCGCTGCGTGTGAATGAAGTGGCGCCGAATCGCTATTTCGTTACCGGTACGCCGTCCGATTGCGTGCATCTCGCTCTCTCCGGAATGTTTGACGAGGACCCGGACATCGTCATCTCCGGTATCAACCACGGGGCCAACCTCGGTGACGACGTCATCTACTCGGGCACGGTCGCGGCCGCGATGGAAGGTCGCTACCTCGGATTGCCTGCGATTGCGGTATCCCTGGTGGGACAGCGTCCGCAGCATTTTGATGCAGCCGCTAAAGTCGTGGTGGATCTTCTCGACAGAGTGCAGACCGCTGCGCTTCCGGAAGACGTTCTGCTCAACGTCAACGTGCCAGATCGACCGTACAGTGAACTTACGGGGATCGAAGCAACGCGTCTGGGTTTCCGGCATCGCTCTGAGCCCATGGTGCGTACTACCGATCCGCAGGGGCGCGAGATCTTCTGGATCGGCCCGGCGGGTCCCGGACAGGACGCGGGACCGGGTACGGACTTTCACGCCATAGAGCAGGGCGCCGTTGCCGTCAGTCCAATCAAGGTGGATTTGACCCGTCATGAAGCCGTCCCTGTCCTCAAGGACTGGCTCGAGAAGTGACGCGCAACGACGCAATCCAGGGCATCGGAATGACGTCGGCGCGAACGCGCGATCGACTGGTGCAACGGCTGAAGGCGCAGGGAATTCATTCGCCGGAGGTGCTCGAGCGGATTCGCAACGTGCCGCGGCACCTGTTCGTCGACGAAGCGTTGGCGAGTCGCGCGTACGAGGATACGGCCCTGCCGATCGGCATGGGCCAGACGATCAGTCAGCCCTTTATCGTGGCGCGCATGACCGAAGCGCTGCTCGACGCGTCGTCTTGCGAACGGGTGCTCGAAATCGGCACGGGATGCGGTTACCAGACCGCCGTCCTCAGCCCGTTGGTGGGTCAGATCTACACCGTTGAGCGCATCCCCGAATTGCTGAACAAGACGAGGCAACGCCTGCGCAGTCTCGACATCTACAACGTTCAGTACCGGCGCGGCGACGGGTGGCAGGGCTGGCCGAAGTACGCACCCTACGACGGCATCATCTGCGCGGCGGCAGCGCCGCGGCTTCCGGAGAAGCTGCTCGACCAGCTGGCGCCGGGTGGCGCATTGATTATCCCGGTCGGGCCGCCGAGGCATCAGGATCTTGCCTGCGTCACACGACGCGACGATCATTTCGAGCAGGTGTCGCTAGGTGCGGTAAGCTTCGTACCATTGGTTCCTGGAAAAGCCTGAACTATCAATATTATGAATAATCTTCTTCAGACCGGTTGTCGGTCAGGGGAGTCTGACTGATGCAGCTTTTTGCACCGTTGTACGCCCGCGTACTGGGTTGGGCGGGCCATCCGCATGCCGAACGCTACCTGGCCGCAATGAGCTTTGCCGAGTCGTCGTTCTTTCCCATTCCACCCGACGTCATGCTCGCGCCGATGTGTCTGGCCGATCGCCCCCGTGCCTGGCGCTTTGCCGCGGTCACCACGCTGGCCTCGCTCGCCGGTGGGCTGCTTGGCTATGCGATCGGCTTCTTCCTCTTCGAGTCCATTGAACCGTGGTTGCGTGAATCGCATTACTGGGCGGCCTACGAAACCGGTCGGGCCTGGTTTGACGAGTGGGGCGTCTGGGCCGTCTTTATCGCGGGTTTCTCGCCCATTCCGTACAAGATCTTCACCATTGCGGCAGGCGTTGCGGTTTTGAATCTACCTGGCTTTATTATCGCGTCGGCGATCGGTCGCGGTGCCCGGTTCTTTCTCGTCGCCGGTTTTATCGTCGCAGGCGGCGAGCGCATGGCCGAGTATCTGCCACGCTACATCGAACGTCTGGGTTGGGCGGTGGTCGGCCTTGCCGTCCTGGCCTGGGTCTACCTGACCTATCTTCACTGAGCGGGAATGCGCCGGGCATCGACAATGCGACCAGCGCCCTCGACCGTTCTCACAGCTCTTCTCGGCCTGCTGTTGATCGCGGGGTGCAGCACGCGCTGGGATCACACGCCGCAGGACGCACACGTCGTTCGGACGGGCGAAACGCTTTACACCATCGCCTGGCGATACGGGAAAGATCCGAAAGATCTCGCGCGCTGGAACAGGCTCGGGGATGGTTCATTGATCTACCCCGGTCAGGTGATTCGACTCAGGCCGCCGGGCGGAACACGAACGACCGCGGCGGCTGCGCCACGCGCCCGGCCGTTGCCCGAGGTTCGTACCGAGCCACCGCCCAGCGCCTGGACATGGCCTACCAGCGGCGCAATCCAGGTCGATTTCGGCGGTCGACCGGGCAGTGGCACGGGCGTGCTGATCGGCGGGAGGCTTGGCCAGCCGGTCGTTGCGGCGGCACCGGGCCGCGTCGTTTACTCGGGCGGTGGACTGGCCGGTTACGGTCAGCTTATTATCGTTAAACATAACGACACCTACCTGAGTGCCTATGGGCACAACGCGTCATTGCTTGTCAGGGAAGGCGAATCCGTACGACGGGGGCAACGGATCGCGACGCTGGGGGAGGGGCCGGGACGACAGCCGCGACTGCATTTCGAGATTCGTAAGAACGGCGAGCCGGTTAACCCGCGACAGTACCTGCCCGCGAGATAGCACGACTTGAGCACCTGAACGCGCGGTCGCTGACTGTTTCTTCCTGTTAAGGAGGTAACACAGTGAGTGCGTCAGAAGCCGACATTCCAAAGCCTACCGCCCGGAACAGCCCGGCGATACCTTCACCTGCAGCAGACGCGACCCGCCAGTACCTGAGCGAGATTGGCGCGTCCCGCCTCTTGACCGCCGAGGAGGAAGTGTCCCTCGCTCGGCGAATCCGCGATGGCGACGAAGCGGCGCGGCAGCGAATGATCGAGAGCAATCTGCGTCTCGTTGTGAAAATTGCCCGCCGCTATCTGAAGCGCGGACTACCGCTCCTCGATCTGATCGAAGAAGGCAATCTCGGGTTGATTCATGCGGTCAAGAAGTTCGATCCCGAGCGCGGCTTTCGCTTCTCGACCTACGCGACGTGGTGGATTCGGCAGACGATCGAACGCGCAATCATGAATCAGGCGCGGACGGTGCGACTCCCGATCCACGTGCTCAAGGAGATCAACCAGTGTCTCCGGGCTGCGCACCGACTGCGGCAACAGAGCGGCGGCACGCCCTCTGCCGGCGACATCGCCCGGGAATCCGGCAAGGATCTCGAAACCGTCAATCGACTGTTGATGCTGCATGAGCGCGTGGCGGTTCGATCCGGTGGGGCTGACGACGAACCTGGCGTGCTCGACACCCTCCGTGCTCGTCGGGAGTTCGAGCCGCAGCGGTGCGCGCAGCGGTCCGGCGTCAATGACATCGTGGATCACTGGGTACTCGAGCTGGGCGACAAGCAGCGCGAGGTCATCGAATGGCGGTTCGGCCTGCACGGCCACCGTCGCCTCACCCTGGAGGAGATCGGTCGGGAGATCGGCGTGACGCGAGAACGTGTCAGGCAGATCCAGCTGGACGCGCTAAAGACTCTTCGTCGCAAAATGGAACGGCATGGGATATCCGGGGACGCGGTACTCGACTGAAAACCGTCCGTCGACGAAAGACCTCAGTCGACGATAAGTACGGCTGCCGGCCGACGCCCTTCGCTGATCAGGATATTGTAAGTGCGGCACGCCGCAGGCGTGTCCATGACCTCGAGTCCGATGCCGCGTTTCGCCAGGGCAAAGGTCAGGTCACGCGGCGGCATTGCGTATTGCCACCCGGTTCCCAGGACGATCATTTCGGGCTGCGCCGCCAGCAGGCCCTCGATGTGCGTCTCCGAGAGTTCTGACACGGTCGGCACATCGATTTCCTGGAGTGTCTCGTCGGCGGTCAGGACGATTGACGATTCGTAATAGTCCTCGCCTATGCCGATGCGCCCTTGCTCGACGCGGCGAATGGTCAGCGCATTCACAGTTTCGCGGGTGAACTTCACGAGGCGTACCGTTCCTGGAATCGGGGCAGAATGGATGTCGACCGCGACTTCGGCGGCAGCGACAACGGGCCGGCATTATTGCACAATCGCCAGCCGCAACCCGGCCTGTCAGCTACTTCGAACCTGAATCCCAACACCGTGGTGTCGCTCCGGAACAAGACCCTGTTGCTCGCATTGCCGCGCCTCGCCCCCGGTGATCTGGGTGATACGGGAGCGCTCGACGTGTTGGCGCGAGGCAGGGTCATACGGCATTCCTACCCCGCCGATACGCTCGATCGAATCCTCGACATCCTGAATCTGCGGGCGCCTTCGCAGGGGCGCGCAGCGCTGCGACTCCTCGGCGCATCCGACGCCGTGCCGGCAGGCTGGCTGGCGGCCGCCGATCCCGTGCACATGGAAACCTGCATTGATCATCTCCGTGTCCGCGAGCTCCCTGCCGGTACGCTGGACGCGGATGAGCTTGTGGCGGTGTTCGAAACACTGAATCGTGAGCTTGGTACCGATGAGACGCTGGCGTTCAAAACGTACGGCGGCTCGGGTTACATCGAGTTCCAGGGTGGGGAGTTGCTGACGCCGTCGTTATCGGCGCTTGCTGTCGACGGGCTCGAACCCGCGCAGTTCATGGCGAGTCCAGGGGAGGGTCCGGGAGGCGCGCACTTTCATCGCCTGCACGCCGAGATGCAGATGGTGTTGCACGAAACGCCGTTGGCAGGTGTGCATCCGCGGCTCGGACCGGTTGTCGTCAACGCTTTATGGGTGTGGGGCGGAGGTCAGATGCCCGAGGTTTCGCGCGCGGCACTGCCCGCATTGTTTGCCGATGACGATCTGATCAGCGGCTACTGGCGCGCAGCGGGGTGCACGCCGGAACGCGCACCCACGGATCTGGCGGCCTGCTTGCCGGCTGACGGCTCACCCTGCATTGTCGTCGAGACGGGCCGTGGCGACAGCGAGTCTCTGCTGCAGGCGCTCGAATTGCTGAAAAGTGGGGCTGTAAAAACGCTCATCGTGCTCCTGGGTGCCGGTTTTCAGATCGAATTGCGCCGCACTGATCGGTACCGATTCTGGCGCCGGCCGGATCCGGCGCTTGACGAATCGGATGAGCTACGCTGAGCTTGCTGCCCATGCGCCCACTTGTACAGCGACCCGTTCGTGACGCCAGGCAGTTCGACGATCTGCATCCGGTCATCGCTCGCATCTACGCGGCGCGAGGTGTCGAGGGACCCGCTGAGCTGGATTACAGTCTTCGACGGCTCCTGCCGATCGGATCCCTCGATGGCCTGACGCCGGCCGTCGAGCTCTTGCTGAAACATCGCGACCGCCGGATCACGGTGATCGGTGATTTCGATGCTGACGGTGCGACCAGCACGGCGCTGGTTCTCCGATGCCTGCGTCGATTCGGTTTTAGCGACGTCGACTATCTCGTCCCTAACCGTTTTGACTACGGCTACGGGCTGTCACCCGAGATCGTTGCCGTGGCAGCGAAGCAGTCGCCGGCGCTGATCATCACGGTCGATAACGGCATTTCCAGCGTGTCCGGTGTCGCTGCCGCCCGTGCCGCCGGCATCGACGTGCTGGTAACGGACCACCACCTGCCGCCGCGAGAGTTGCCGCAGGCCACGGTGATCATCAATCCGAACCTGGCTGGCAGCGAGTTCGGGAGCGGTAATCTGGCCGGCGTCGGCGTGGCGTTCTACCTGATGGCGGCGCTTGGACGGTATCTCGAGAACGACGGACTGGCCGAGGCCGCCCGCATCCCCGCCCAATACCTGGATCTCGTTGCTTTGGGCACGGTCGCCGACGTCGTGCGTCTCGATCACAACAATCGAATCCTCGTCCGGCAAGGCCTGCAACGAATCCGTGCGGGCAAGACCGTGCCGGGCATCCGCGCATTGCTGCGCATCGCCGGCAGAAGCGCCGACAACCTCGTGAGCACCGATCTCGGCTTCGCGGTCGGCCCGAGACTGAACGCGGCCGGCCGGCTCGACGACATGTCCGTCGGCATAGAGTGTCTGCTGACGGATGACGAAGCGACAGCTGCCAGGCTGGCCAGCGAACTGGATGCGATCAATCATGAGCGGCGCGACATCGAGGCGCGAATGCGGGAGCAGGCCTTTGCTGCGGTGGACAGCATTCCGATGGTTGACCTGCCAAGTTGTGTCAGCCTGTACGACGAGCGCTGGCATGCGGGCGTTGTGGGCCTGATTGCATCGCGTGTCAAAGAGCGTTGCCATCGTCCGGTGATTGCATTCGCGCAGTCGTCGCCGGACGAGCTCAAGGGATCGGGTCGCTCCGTCCCGGGCGTGCACATGCGGGACTTGCTGGAGGCTGTGTCGAGTCATGCGCCTGGACTGATTCGCAAATTCGGTGGACACGCCATGGCCGCTGGACTGTCGATTGCCACTACTGATTTTGAAACGTTCTGCAGCGCCGTCGCGGAGCAGATGGATCGCATCTACAGCGATGCCGATCTCACCGGTGCGATACTGACGGATGGTGCATTGCCTGGCGATGCGCTCAACCTCGGATTTGCCCGCCAGCTCAGAGAGGCGGGTCCATGGGGTGCGGGATTCCCGGAGCCGGTATTCCAGGGAGACTTCCAGGTTGCCGAGCAGCGTGTAGTCGGTGAGCGGCATCTCAAGCTTAAAGTTGTGGCACCAGGCGCGGCGCGGCCACTGGATGCCATCGCCTTCAACCAGGAGCATCCAGGCCTGAGGGGCGATGTGCGCCTGGCGTATCGGCTCGATGTAAACGAGTTTCGCGGCATTGAATCCGCGCAGCTCGTCGTCGAGCAGATTACGGTGCTCTGAGACGCGTTCATCGTGCTAACATCGCCGCCTTTTTCGAGCGGACCTCAGTCAAGTCGCATGGAAATCAATCAAATCAAATCGAGCCTGGCGGACATGGGCGAACGCACTGCGGCGTTAAGGGGGTACCTTTGACTACGAGGGCAAAGCAGAACGCCTGACGGAAGTCGAGCGGGAGCTCGAGGATCCTGACGTCTGGAACGATCCGGAGCGTGCGCAGTCGCTCGGCAAGGAACGCGCGCAGCTTGAAACGATTGTCGGGACGTTGAACGCGCTGGGCAGCGGTCTGGACGATGCGGCCGAACTGCTCGATCTTGCGCTCGAGGAAGACGACGCCGAGACGCTGGGTGAAATCGAGTCCGATCTCGCGGGCTTCGAGCAAAAACTGGCCGGTCTCGAATTTCAGCGGATGTTTTCGGGCGAGCTGGACGGCAGTGCGGCCTTCCTCGACATTCAGTCTGGCGCGGGCGGTACCGAGGCCCAGGACTGGGCCGAGATGCTCCTGCGTATGTATCTTCGCTGGGCGGAGAAACATGATTTCGCCGCCGAGGTAATCGAAGCGTCGCCCGGCGAAGTCGCCGGTATCAAGAGCGCCACGGTGCGTTTCGATGGTGACTATGCCTACGGCTGGCTGCGAACCGAGACGGGCGTGCATCGCCTCGTTCGAAAGTCGCCGTTCGATTCCGGCAATCGCCGGCACACGTCGTTCGCGTCGGTTTTCGTTTCGCCCGAGATCGAAGACGACATCGACGTCGAGGTTGATCCGGGCGACCTGCGTATAGATGTCTATCGCGCGAGCGGCGCCGGCGGCCAGCACGTTAACCGGACCGAGTCGGCGGTTCGCATTACCCACCTGCCGTCCAACATTGTCGTGCAGTGTCAGAACGATCGGTCGCAGCACAAGAACAAGGCGACCGCGATGAAACAGTTGAAGGCAAAACTCTACGAGATGGAGCTGCAGAAGCGTCGGGCAGAATCGGCTGCGCTCGAGGACACGAAGGCCGACGTCGGCTGGGGCAGCCAGATTCGCTCCTACGTCCTGGATCAAAGCCGCATCAAGGATCTGCGCACGGGCGTCGAAACCGGGAACACGCAGGCTGTCCTCGACGGAGGCCTGGATGACTTCATTGAAGCAAGTCTCAAGCAGGGGCTTTAAGTGAACGACAAAACGCAAACCGACGAGAACAAGCTGATCGCCGAACGGCGCCGCAAGCTGACGACGTTGCGCGACGAGGGCAATGCGTACCCGAACGACTTTCGGCGCAACGCGCTGGCCGAGGAGTTGCACCAAAGCTATGGCGGCCACGAGGCGGAACATCTCGTCGAGGAAGACGTTCAGGTCAGTGTCGCCGGACGAATGATGGTCAAGCGCGTCATGGGCAAGGCGAGTTTCATAAAGCTGCACGATCGCAGCGAACAGATCCAGGTTCGCCTGGAGCGAGACCGACTGCCGGAAGGTGTGTATCAGGCGTTCAAGAAATGGGATGTGGGTGACATCGTTGCGGCCAGCGGTCCGCTGTTCAAGACCCAGACCGGTGAGCTTACCGTCATGGCCGACGAGGTCCGGTTGCTGACCAAGTCCTTGCGGCCGCTGCCGGAGAAGTATCATGGCCTGGCCGATCAGGAATTGCGTTATCGCCAGCGCTACGTCGATCTGATCATGAATGAACAGAGTCGTGACGTATTTCGAACCCGGTCGGCGATCATTACCTACCTTCGCGCATTCCTCGAATCCCAGGATTTCCTGGAGGTCGAAACGCCGATGATGCAGTCCATTCCGGGCGGCGCGATTGCGCGCCCGTTCGTGACGCATCACAACGCGCTCGACATGCAGCTCTACCTGCGAATCGCGCCTGAGCTGTTCCTGAAGCGGCTCGTCGTCGGCGGCTTCGAGCGTGTCTACGAGATCAACAGAAATTTCCGCAATGAGGGTGTATCGACACAGCACAACCCGGAGTTCACGATGCTCGAACTGTATCGGGCGTACGCGGACTATGAAGACCTGATACAGATGGTCGAGGCGATGATGCAGGGGCTGGCGCAGAGCGTCGCAGGCAGCGAGACGCTGACCTACCAGGGTGAGGAAGTAGCACTCTCGCGGCCGTTCGCACGCATGACGCTCGAGGAAATTGTTTTGAAGTACAACCCGGATATCGATCCGGCCCGACTTCGGGACCGAGACTACCTGGCGGATTACGCCGAGAAGCTCGGTGTGACTGTTCTGGACAGTTACGGTGCGGGCAAGCTGCAGTTCGAGATCTTCGAAAAGACCGGGGAAGACAAGTTGCGACAGCCGACATTCATCACCGGTTATCCGACCGAGGTCTCGCCGTTATCTCGGCGCAATGATGATGACCCGTTTATCACGGACCGATTTGAGTTCTTTGTGACCGGGCGTGAGCTGGCGAACGGATTCTCAGAGCTGAACGATCCCGAGGATCAGGCCGACCGATTCCAGGAGCAGGCGCGCTTTCGCAGTGAAGGCGACGATGAGGCCATGTCCTTCGACCACGACTACATCCGCGCGCTCGAATACGGGCTGCCGCCTACAGCCGGTCTCGGTGTCGGTATCGACCGACTGGTTATGCTGTTTACGGACTCGCCGTCGATTCGTGACGTGCTGCTGTTTCCTTACATGCGCCCTGAGGTATTCGAGTAGTCGCCTTAATCTAGTCGATGGCGTAGGGGAGCGGCAACGGTTCGGCGACACCGTCACCGATAGCGAGTACCGCCGCGTGACGCTCGACGCCGACGACGGCCAACGCGACGTCGCCGGCCACGTTGACGATTTCGCCGGCGTCCGTATCGTCGAGCGTCAGCTTGTCGCCGACAGACGCGTCCGCGCCGGTGATTCGATACGGCTTGAGGCGTCGTTTGACTTTTCCCAGGTGCTCCGTCCGAGCGACAACCTCCTGCCCTGTGTAGCAGCCTTTATCGAAGCTCAGGGCTCCGAGCCGATCGAGATTCAACATGTGCGGCGTAAAACGTTCCGCGTTCTGCGCGTCGATATCGGGACACGCGGCCAGGATCCGCGCGCGACGCCAGTTCGCGCCGTCGAGGGAAAGACCAGCGTCCAACCCAAGGTCGTCCAGCGCCACGGCCGGACCGTAGGCTTCAATCACGTCGCCGGTACCGACCAGCGCGATGTCCCCGGCGCGGGCGGTATCGAGCGGGCCGGTCGGTGCCGGTAGTCCGGCGGTCACAAGAAGCTCGGTGACCGCGGCGGCCGGGAACGCGCGCGCGCCGAACGCCTCGTCCGCTTCGAAATCCACCTTTGCGCGCAGTCGATACATCGTCAGCCGTCGGATCGCCGATTCGACAGATGCGGCCGGTATCCAGAGCCGGATGCAATCTGCGTCACCAACGAGACGACCGGTCAGGAGGACGCGTCCTTTCGGCGAGCACCAGGCCGTCGGCAACGTTCCGGCGTCGCTCAGACGATCAATATTCTGGGTGAGCTGGCCCTGCAGGAAGCTGTGGCGATCTTCGCCGGTAATTCGAAGGCTTACGTACATGGGGTAAAGGTTGTGGAGTGGCTCGCAAAAATCAACGTTGGTACAAAAAATCTATTGCAGCGAGCGAAAAAAGTGCTCGCCCGGGGACTGTACCGGGACGGTGAGTCT
>CAZMEA010000061.1:0-12546 GCA_964565135.1 uncultured Woeseiaceae bacterium | reverse complement strand
CCTGCGGCAGGTGCGGTGATCCCATCTCCTCTTCGGTATCGATAATGACCTTGAGATTGTAGTCAGGCGTGATATCGATCGCGTTGAGTGCCTGAAGTGCAACCATGAACTGCGTCATGGGCCCTTTGGAATCGGACGCCGAGCGGGCGAATATTCGCCAGTCCGGATTCCGTTCGCCCTCGAGCGCTGACCAGTCCAGGGCTCGCCAGCTGCCTGGCGTGTCCTCGGCTTTCAGAACAGGGTCGAACGGGTTCTCCTGTTCCCAGGCCCACGGCGCTACCGGTTGGCCATCCGACTGCAGATAGACAAGTACCGTTGTTGCCGCGCCATGGTCGCGTTCGGCGAGGAGCAGCGGGCTGCCGGGTGTTTCGAGCCGGCGAAGGGAAAAGCCGAGTTCTTCGAACTGGTCTTCCATCCACTCGACCATCGCCATGATGTCATCGGGGTGATGGGCATCGTTCGGGTAGCGAAGAAACTCGCGAAACAGGGACAGGGCATCATCCGAGTATTCATCAGCAAGTTCGCGTATGGCCTCCGGTGAGAGCTGCGAAGCAGACAAGGACTCCTGAGCGTGAACCGCTGGCGCAATCGCGGCAAAAATCAGAAGGCACATCGCTGCAAGCTCGCGGGCTCGGACCATGGTGATTCCTCGATTGGTGGAAAGCAGACTGCGCCGTAATTCTAGCGAAATGCAGCGGCTTGAGCCGTCCCTGTATCCGAATCTCCGGGACCGGTCGTGTCCGGCGCCTTCAAGCGTGTAGACTCGCCTGCCGGAAACCTGCACGTGGAAAACCTGGTGATTCGATTCGCGCCTCTACTCCTTATTGCCCTGAGCTTCGGCGCAATTGCGCATGCGGCCGATCTTCAGCGCCACACCGTGACCGTGGATGGGCACCCGATTGCCGTCTGGGAGAAGCGCGCCGAGGGCGCCGACGAAGCGATCCTGCTGGTTCACGGCCGGACCTGGAGTGCGCTGCCGGATTTCGATCTTCAGGTCGAGGGTGAGGACCTTTCTCTGATGGACGGGCTCGTCGCCGAAGGCTATGCGGTGTACGCCATCGACCTGCGCGGCTACGGCGGGACGCCTCGCGACGCGAGCGGCTGGCTGACGCCGTCTCGGGCAGCGACTGACGTTGCCCGCGTG
This sequence comes from uncultured Woeseiaceae bacterium, assembly GCA_964565135.1. GTDB lineage: Bacteria > Pseudomonadota > Gammaproteobacteria > Steroidobacterales > Woeseiaceae > JBFGFX01. Next base: position 11,402 of record CAZMEA010000061.1, on the reverse strand, counting down.
CTCGACTGGGTGAACGAGCAAGGCGATTGGCATGGCAAGCCGCACCTGTTTGGCTGGTCCATGGGGTCAACGATCTCGCAACTCGCGGCGCAGACGTATCCGACGTCGATGGGATCACTGACGCTGTACGGCTATTGGCACGATCCCGACGATACCTTTCCACCAGACGACGACGGCATCGAGCCGGAGCGCCGGAAAAACACCGCCGAGGCGGCTGCCAGTGACTTCATTACACCGGGCTCGATCAGCCAGCGCGCTATCGATGCCTATGTCGCCGCGTCCCTTGAAGCGGACCCGGTCAGGACCGATGTGCGCCGTCTTTCAGACTACAACGCACTCGATCCCGCGTTGCTCACTATGCCGACGCTCGTCATCGTCGGTGAGTTCGATCCGATCGCGCCGGCAGACCGTCAGGCCAAGCTTTTCAGCCGGATTGGTACAGGACACAAGCAGTGGGTTAGCGTTCCCGGGGGCGATCATGCGGCGCACCTGGAGACGCCGCGTGAGTACTTTCTGATTGAGCTCGTCGCGTTCTTGCGTGGCGTAACACCGTAATCGCCAAGACACGGTCGACAGGGAGTCTGATGTGTCCGAACCACTAATGCCCGCCGTGCGACTGCGCGGGGTATCGCGCAGCTTCACAGAAGGCATCGTCGAGCACAAAGTGCTCAGCGATGTCGATGCGGAATTCGGCTCCGGTGAGATCGTTGCGATCCGTGGCCGCAGCGGCTCAGGTAAATCAACGCTGCTGAACCTGGTCAGCGGGATCGATACGCCGGACACCGGCAGCGTCGAGGTGAACGGCGAGAATCTGACCGGCATGAGCGAAAAACGACGCACGCTGTTTCGCCGCGAGAACATCGGCTTCGTCTATCAGGCCTTCAACCTCGTCCCGACGCTGACGGTTGCCGACAACATTCGCCTGGTGCTGGAGCTGAACGACGTTCCCGCTGCGGAAGCATCCGCCGGAATTGCCGATTTGTTAACCCGTGTAGGTCTTGCGGATCGAGCCGGGAGCTATCCGGACGTCCTGTCAGGCGGTGAGCAACAGCGCGTTGCTATCGCCAGGGCACTGGCGCACGGGCCGTCAATCATCCTTGCGGACGAGCCGACGGGAAATCTCGATGACAAGACCGCCGCCAGTGTGCTCGAACTCCTCACAAGCCTCGTCCGGGCCCGCGGCAGCACCATGCTGATGGCTACGCACAGTGAATCAATCGCCGCGAGCTGCGACCGTCGTGTTGAGGTTCGTGATGGCGGGCTGCACGACCAGGACAGCGCCGGCGCGGCCGTCGGACCGATCACGAGCGCGTGATGCCCGCACTGTACCGAGCCAGTCTTGGTTACCTTTTCCGGCACCCCTGGCAGCTGGGACTGGCGCTGTTGGGTATCTGCGTTGGCGTTGCCGTTATGGTCGCCGTCGACCTCGCAAACGCGAGTTCGGAACGTGCCTTCCTGTTGTCGATGGAAACCCTCAATGGGCGAACCACTCATCAGATTGTTGCCGGTCCGGCCGGTGTCGAGGAATCCGTGTACGCCGATTTGCGGACACGGGTTGGTCTGACCAACATCGCCCCGGTCGTTACCGGCGAGGTCTCCGCCGGTAGCATCGCGCTCGGCGTACTGGGAGTCGATCTGTTCGCCGAACAGGGTTTTCGTTCGTATTCGACGGTCGGTGCGGCAAGCGTTCAGGGCGATGGACTTTCTGCTGTGCGCGATCTTCTTACGGTGCCGGGTGCCGTGCTGATGACGCGCGCAACGGCGACGACGCTTGGCGTGCAGGCGGGCGATACCTTCGAACTTGTATCGGCCGGGCGGAAATTCGACGGACGTGTCGCTGGTGTCATCGGCAACACGTCGAACGAGGAACAGCTGCGTGATCTCCTGATCACGGACATTGCAAACGCACAGGACTGGTTCGACACGCACGGCTACCTGAGTCGTATCGACGTGCGTATCGATACACCCGACGGAGCCTCACGGCTACAGGCTGAGTTGCCTGCGGGGGTCGAGTTACTGACGGCGGACAGCCGGACGCAGACGAGCCGCGAGCTGACGACGGCGTTCATGACGAACCTGTCTGCGATGAGCCTGCTGGCCATGCTCGTCGGCGTCTTCCTGATCTACAACAGTGTCGGATTCGCTGTCGTTCAGCGGCGTGGCCTCATTGGAGTTCTACGCGCGCTGGGCGTTACCCGCGAGCAGACTTTCAAGTTGATCATGATCGAAGGCGCTGTGCTCGGCGTGGCTGGTGCCGCACTCGGCGTCGGTGCAGGAATCTGGCTGGGGGAAAAGCTGCTCGTCCTGGTGTCGCAGTCGATTAACGATTTGTACTACCGCGTTTCAGTGACCGACGTCGCTGTCAGCACATTTTCCATCGGCAAGGGTGCGCTGGCCGGCCTGGGTGCCACTTTGATTGCGGCCGCCGTTCCGGCCTGGGAGGCCGCTGGTTTTCAACCGTCGCTGGCGCTGCGTCGGTCCGCGTTAGAGTCCCGAACAGGACGCGTGGCACCCATTCTTATGGTCGTGGGTGGCGCAGTCATGGCTGTGTCGGTGCTATTGCTGCTGGTGTCCGGAACGAGTCTCGTTGCCGGCCTTACCGCTCTGTTTCTGCTCATCTTCGGTTTTTCGCTGTGCATTCCCGTTGTGGTTCGTTCGATAAGCGGGCCGCTTGCCAGAGTGTTCGGGCGAATGGCGGGCACGCCCGGACGGATGGCGGTGGATGGCATTCGTGCATCCCTGTCGCGCACGGGCGTCGCCATCGTCGCGCTGGCCGTCGCCGTGTCTGCAACGATCGGTGTCAGCGTCATGGTTGACAGTTTTCGTCTCGCAGTAAGCGAGTGGCTCGGCAATACGTTGCGCTCCGATCTCTATGTCGGCGTCGAGTCAGGCGCGCTCGATGCCGGACTGATCAGAGACATTTCCGCCGTAAGCGGTATTGCCGAATATTCGACCAGCCGACGCGCGTGGATCGAATCAGAGGGTGTCCGTACGCGCGTCATCGCCTTGTCGATGGCATCGCAAAGCTATGCCGGCACCGAACTTGTGGATGTGGATGCGGGAACCGTGTGGCCCGCGTTCGACGCCGGCGATGGTGTCGTTGTCTCCGAACCCTACGCGTATCGAAACCAGGTAGCCAGCGGCGACGTCGTTCGCCTGCGCACGAACGAAGGGGTACGCGAATGGCCAATCCTCGGTGTGTATCGCAGCTACGATGCGAATCAGGGCGCTGTCCTGATCGGCAGGACTGCCTACGATCGTTACTGGTCCGATGACAAAGTTGATTCCCTCGGTATCTACCTGACAGACGGCGCCGATCCGGAGCAGGTCATGGCGGATATCCGTGCGGCCGCGGAGGGTCAACAGGCCATTCGCATGAGTTCGAACCAGGCGCTGCGTGATCTTTCACTGCGAATTTTCGATCGCACGTTTGTTATCACCGACGTGCTCTACTGGCTCGCCGTTGGCGTCGCCATCATCGGCATTCTCGGCGCAATGCTGGCGCTGCAACTCGAGAAAGCCCGCGAACTTGCGGTGCTACGCGCTCTGGGCATGACGCCGGGACAGCTCGGTGGAATGGTTACCCTGCAAACGAGCGTGATCGGCTTCTTAAGCGGGCTGGCGGCAATCCCGCTTGGGATTGTCATGGCCTGGGTATTGATCGAGGTCATCAATCGGCGGGCTTTCGGTTGGAGTATGGCGCTCCACGTTGAGCCGCGGATTCTGGTTAGCGGGGTCCTGCTGGCTACGTTCTCAGCGCTTGTTGCGGGCGCCTATCCTGCCTGGCGGGCCGCGGTGAGTTCCCCCGCGGCGGCAATGCGAGAGGAATAGCCGGTGCCCAGGATGAGTGTCCGGTTCGTCGCGTTGTTTTTGCTCGTCAGCCTGTGCGGCTGCGATGCGTCCACGGACGATGTGCCTGCGCGCGATGGTGTGCCCGGCAGTACTCGTCTCGCTGGCCTGCTTGGCGATGACGAACGCCAGGCATTCGCGTATGCAATCGAACCCCGGGCGTTTTCGTTTCCGGCGGATCACGGGCCGCATCCGGAGTTCCGGAACGAATGGTGGTACGTCACCGGTAACCTCGAAAGTGATTCGGGACGCCGCTTCGGCTATGAGCTGACCATTTTCCGGTTCTCTTTGCAGCCGGAGCCGGTTGCTGCGGCATCGGACTGGCGAACCGAGCAGATCTTTATCGGCCACCTGGCCGTGAGCGATCCGGACGGAAACCGCTTCCTGACCGACGAGCGTTACGCACGTGGCGCGCTCGATCTTGCCGGCGCAGAAGCCTCGCCGTTTCGGGTCTGGCTCGGCGACTGGCAGATGGTCGGTGGAACAGGCGCGGACAACGGCAGTCTCGATTGGCGCATCGAAGCCAAGAGCGAGGTGGCCGATGTGTCTTTGAACGTCGCTCTCGAAGCCACCAAGCCAGCGGTCCTTAACGGCGACCGCGGCCTGTCGCAGAAGTCTGACGAGCAGGGCAACGCATCCTACTACTACTCTCTGACGCGCGCGGAGACACAGGGTACCCTGCGGATCGGCGACGAAAACTTCAGCGTCACTGGTTCGTCGTGGCTTGATCGTGAATGGAGCAGCAGCGCCTTGTCTCTGGATCAGGTCGGTTGGGACTGGTTCGCGCTGCAGCTCGATGATGGTACCGAACTCATGTACTACCAGCTGCGGAGAATCGACGGCAGCGTTGACCCATTGAGCGCAGGGACCCTGACGGCTCGGGACGGTACTACGCGGAAGCTGTCTTCCTCCGACGTCGAACTGACCGTGCAGGACTATTGGGAAAGTCCGCGCGGTGGACGCTACCCAAGTCGCTGGAACCTGCGGGTGGCCTCTGCCGACCTGGAGCTGGACGTCGAACCCGTCATGCCTGACCAGGAGCTCGCGACGACCGTACGCTACTGGGAGGGCGCAGTTGACGTGCGCGATCAGTTGCGCGACGCGAGGGTTACGGGGCGGGGATACGTCGAGCTGACAGGGTACGCCGACGAGTGAACGTCAGGCGGCGATACGCGAGCTCCATCAACCGCGACGGAATCGGCTGAACAATCCACCCTTTTTCGCTTTCTTCTCTTCTTTTTCTTTTTCCTCGCGCTGCATCTGCTCGATGTTCTCGGCGCTCAGCGCCCTGAGCTTCGCCGTCATCGACTCGCCAAACTGATTCTCAATGGGTTCGGGCGCAGGGCCTGAACAGGTCGGTGATGCATCGCTGGAGCCGAGTACGATCTCCTCGCCGGGTTCGTTCGGCACGTTCGGCATCGGCTTGCCGACCTTCTTGTTCAGCGCTCGTACCATTTCGAAGCGACGCGCGGCGGATGACTCGAGGTCCGGCATGTCAGGGTTCTGGCCCGGCGCAGGACTCGCCGGCGGTGGTGTCGGACGACTCTCCGAGACAGATGCAGGGGAGGGCGCCGATGCAGTGGGCGTATCTACAGCCGCTTGCGCAACCGGTTCCGGTTCGAGCTCGAGCGACATGTCGGCCGAAGCCGCATGCTCGAGTGCCGGTTCCACAACCGCGCCGATATTAGCCGCGTCGTTCGACGCCGTGGTTGTATCGGCAACCGCGTCGGCTGTCTGCGCCTCGTGCATCGCCGTCACCGCTGCAGCGATCTGACTGAACTCCTCGCCAAACAACGTTTCCGCTGCCGTATCGTCCATGACATCTTCGATCGATTTCGCGTTTTCAAAGCGAGCAGCGAGCGACTCGATGCGCTTCCGTTGTTCTTCATCCTCGCGCTTCTTGCGCGCTTCCTCGGCCGCCGCTCGGGTTTCCTCGTCAGCCTCTTCGTCGTCGGCCGCGCTCTCCGCAATCTTGGCGGCTTCTTCGTCAAGCCTGGACTGTGCCTCCTGCTGATGCTCCTGCAGCTTCGCGTCGAGAGTGATCTCGGGTACGAGCGACAGGTCCGGCAGCTCGTTGTCGTCGGCAGCTTCCGCAATGGATGCTGAACCTGCGATCGAGGCAGATTCGTCGGCCGCCTCGATCTCAACGGCTACTTCGGCTTCCGCGAGGGAAGCAGGCTCTTCTGCGATTGATACGTCAGACAGCGCCTCCGTCGACTCGATTGGCTCAACTGCATCGATTGTCGCGGTGGACAGTTCGCCCGGTTGCTCTGCTTGCGAAACATCGTCAGCCAGTGTTTCCGCGGGCGGCGTCTCAGGCGCGGTCGGTTCGTTGTCGGTTACCAGGTCTGCTACATCGTCCACCTGCTCTGCGACGACGTCAGTCGCTTCATCCAATGCGGTTTCGTCGGTCAGATCGGGCTCGAATTCAAGTGTCGGCAGAGCAGACAGATCGGCATCGGCTACGTCCGGCCCGCTGCTATTGGTCGGTTCCGAAACGGCATGGTCTGCCGATACCTGTTCCACTATCGGCGCGAGCACGGGTTCTTCAATTGACGCATCCGTCAGTGCCGCCTCGGCGACACCAGCCTCAGGACTCTCGATCGCTGTTTCCACGACGGCGTCCTGCGATTCGGTCTCTGCCTCCAGCGCCGGCTCTGCGGCTTTTTCGATCACAACGGTGCCGGTGCCCAGGCCCTCAGGTGCGGCCTGATCAGAATCGGGCTCGCGATCGAAGCGCATCGACGGAGACAGTGTCGGCAGCTCTTCGCTGACCACATCGGTTGCAGTGGCGTCCGACAGCGGCGCATCGTTGACATTGTCTGCGTGCAGTTCTGGCGGCTCGGGTTCTTCGTCGACGATCGGGGCAACCGGATCGTCCAGCGTTTGCAGGAGTTGGGTATCCGGCCGCAGGGCGTCGTCCAATGCCCGAATCGTTTGCGAATCCGCGGGATCGACCGACTTGGACAGCGGTTCGGGTACCTTCGGTTCGAGATGAGCGTTTGTGACCTCGGGTTCGGCGTCGTTTCCGGCAGTCTGCTCGGCGGATGAATTGCTGTCTGATCGTTCCTCATCCGGTGAGCGGAGGACCGGCAGGGAGGGCTGCGTCGAGTCTGTTTTCTCGCGCATACGAGCCAGCTCTTCGGGCGTTGTCACCGGCTGCAGTCGCTCACTGCGCAGCAGCGCCACAGGATCGACAGCCCGCAGACCGGGCTGCGTGTCCTGGATCAATGCCGGGATTTCGTTGTCGGCCTCGGCCTCGGCATCGGCATCGGCGTCGTTATCGGTATGGCTGTCGGTATTGGACTCGGCCTCGTCCGCCGGCGACGCGAAGCTCGTTGGCTCGGCATCGGTGTCTGCTTCGACCCCTGAATGGACGCTGTCCGCAGGCATCGAATCGCCGTCAGGGGGCTCTTTGGAAACCTCCGGCCAGGCGTCGCCGGTAATGCCGGCGACAAGAGACGTCATATCGTCTTCTTCGGGCGGCTCGTCGGCAAATGTGACTGAACGGGAATGCGAATCTTCGTCCGCCTCCGGCATGTCACCTTCGTAATCGAAGTCTTCTCGTGCAACGTCCAAAGCGAGGTCTGCCGACACGGTGTCCACACCGAGGTCTTCGGCCTGGTACAGCAGCGCTTCGCAATAGGTGTTGATGACACGCGCCACGCCATTCGAGCAGGCGTGCACGACATCGAGGGCGGCGCTGTCGAAGAGCTTGCTAACGTCGCCGCCGGCTTCGCCGATCAGATGTGCCACATAAGCCCGCGTCTCATCGGCAGAAAAGGGATCGAGTATCAGCGATCGCCGCACGCGTTGTTTCAGGCGCGCCAGGGCAGGGGCCTTCAGGAATTTACGCAGCTTCGGACCGCCCATCAGAATCAGATGAGCGCCAGGCTCGTTGTCACTCTCCGTCGCAGTGAGCGACTCGAGTTCCGCGAGCGTATCGACGCCGAGGCGCTCCGCATCTTCCACAATCACAAAAACGCTTGTGCCGACGTCTGACCAGTTTCGCAGCAGTCGCTGCAGCGCGTTGTATCGTTGCAGCGCGCTGGCCGGTTTGCTGGCAACGTGGAATTCGTCCAGCAGGACATCGAGGATTTCGTCGCGGCCCAGGTGAACCCGGCCGATTCTGGCGACTGAGGTGGTAACGCCGAGTCTGCTGAGCGCGTAGCGGACGCTGGTCGTCTTGCCGACGCCGACTTCCCCCGAGACTGTAACGACCGCGTCCGGACTGGCGAGAGCTCGCTTGAGGCCGCCTGCGAGCGCGATCTGTTGGGATCCGGCGAAGACGAAGCCGTCTGCGCTTTGCGGACGGAAAGGAGGGTGACGTAGCCCGAATTGATCCAAACTCATAGTCCCTGGCGCCGCTGGCGCAGCGCAGCCGCTCATTTGACAAAACCGAGCACCGAGTTTGCTGGCAATGCCAAACAAATACAGGGAGTTGGTTCACAGAACCGCCCTCTGGCGGACGACTCTCACTCGCGCAGGAAGGTCAGCGTCGCGCGGGCCGTAGGGCCCGGGAGTTCCTCCATCGGGATATGCCCGACGCCCGGGTATACGATCAGGCGGGCGCCCGCAATGTCGTTGGCAAAGGCACGACCGTCCTCGAGCGGTATCCAGCGGTCCTCGGCGCCCCACAGGATCAGGACGGGTTGTGTCAGTTTTCGGTGGTCGCCATTCCGGTCGATGCTCGTTGCCAGCGCGCGCTCGATGAAGGCCTGGCGGTTGCCCTGGCGTCGGGCGAGTTCGTAGTAGCGATCGATGACGCCGTCGGTCAGCCTGCTCGGATCGCCATAGACCTCCCGCAAACTGTCCGCGACCAGCGAACGGGGCGTCAGCATCGTCAGCAGATTGTTGACCAGCGGAAGGCGGGCGAGACGCAGTACAGTCCCAGTCGGGGCATTGTCAGCTCGGGGGTAGCCTGCGGCGTCGATCATCACCAGGCGTCTGACGCGTTCCGGGCGGGCAAGAGCGTAGTTCCAGGCAATCTGTCCGCCTAATGAATTTCCAGCAATATCAATCGATTGAACGTCTAATTTATCAAGAAACCTATCCAGAAAGTCGATATACGCCTGGATGCTGTAATCCCCGTTGGGGTTCGGTCCGGTCAGTCCGAAACCTGGCAGGTCGACACGCAGAATCCGATGGTCGTACTCCAACGGCTGGATCCAGCCGTCCCAGGTGTGCAACGACGCCCCGATCCCGTGGAGGAGCAGAAGCACCCTGTCACCTGAGCCCTCGTCCCGGAAATGCACGCGCATGTCGGCGACATCTGTGAACTCGGATTCTTCGTTCGCGTACTTCCTCACCAGCTCAGACTGGGGCAGATCGCCGCGGTAGACCGCAATGAAGAGGCCGGCGCACAGCAGGCACAGGACGGTAAGAATGGGCAGAACGAGGGAGCGGCGGTCAGGCATCGGCCGGGATTCTAGCAAGTGAGCGCAGGGCGCGGGGTGCGGGATCGAAGTCTGTCGGGATGTGCGAGGCAGGGCGTCCAACGCTTGTGGATCGACGGTGTGAGACCGTCGTTACGGTATGACGTTTTTGTGAAATTACATTAAAACAATGAGTTATGGGCTATTCACCCAATCACTGTCATGTAGCTGTCATAAGCAGCTGAAGTGTATGCCGCTGACCGGTTCCTGCTACGGGTGGCCGGAGAAGATCTCACGCTCGCGAAACTTGTGGCTCGACGCATGGCGGCTGAAGTAGATGTTCGACCAGCGTCCATCCGGCTCGAGTCGGCGCGTCGATCGCCCCTTCTCAGACGCTACCTGGTCTGCTTTCGGCAGACGGCCCTCGGTGTAGGCCTGGAAGATGCTCGTCGCCAGTCGTGCGGCGGATCGCTTGTCCCGACCGATTGTCCGCGTCTCGATGACGTCGCCGGCCGACGACCGCGGCATGTCCGACCAGAGCAGGATTTCCGGAGACCGGCTCCAGGGATCGGTAACGAGGGCGGACGTGTAACGGACGATATCGGTGCCGGACGGAGAATAGACGCCGATCGGCTCCAGCCGTTGACCCTCTGCCGGTCGCGACAGGTGAACCGTGTTGTGCAACTTTGATTTGGCTTCGTTGAACGTTTCCGTGCCGGGCGTTACGCCGTAAAGCAGGCGTCCGGAATTGACCTCGCTGACAATCCGCATGACCGGATCGGCCAGGGGTGCCGTTGAGTAAAGCAGTACCGCGGAACGTGCCTGATCGGTCAGGCGCTGTACTTCCTCGGCCAATGCTTCGACCGAAACGTATCTGTAGTTCTGACGGGCGCTGCCACAAATCGCCAGCGCCGAATCCAGCGACGGGGTTCCGCCGTGGTCGGGCATGAATTGCGCACTGCCTGTGTCGTGCATCGACACGTCGTGGGGACGGACGGTCACGGACACCGGCGCTTCGAAATACTTCAGATTGGGCGTGCCGCGTATCGGTACAACCGAATACGTGTAGGCACAACCGGCTTCGATCGCGTAGTCGACAAAATAGAACTGCTGCAGCGGATCTGACTGCGTAGTCACTATATCTTCATTGCTGTCGTCGCCCTGGACCGCGAACCGCCGGTGATTCGGCAGCCATCGGCATTCTGCGGCGTTGGTCATGTGGTCGCACTTGCGCATGCGCTTGATGCCGAAACCCAGCAGGTCAGTACGGTCGATCGAGTCATCCATCGTCCAGCCCAGAATTACCGTACCGTCGCCGACCAGCGCGGCAAGTTCGTAATGGCCCGCCGATGCACGTACGACCGGTGGTGATTGTCGATGTCTTGCGGTCACGATTCCGTAGTCCCCCTGATCGTCGGCCCGTTCGCTATCGCGGGTTCAGCCCAACGAGGTGTGCCAGATCCTTGAAGAAGATCCGGACGTGCGCGGCGGGCTTGGCCCGCACGAGCTTCTTGTTCATGTACGCGTCCCAGGTCAGTCGCTGAACGTCCGGGTCACGACACATCTTGACGAATTTCTCGCGACGCTTGTCGCTGATGTACCAGAAGCGCTGCATGATGCCGAGTACAAAGAACACCATGCCGTGTTCCTTCATAAAACGTTTGCGCGCCAGCTTGAGTGCTTTCACATCGCCAGTTGCCAGGCACTCAATGATCGCGTTCGCTGCGTGCCGGCCGGTGCTCATGGCGTAGTAGATGCCTTCACCGGAGGAGGGCGCCACCGCACCCGCCGCGTCGCCGATGAGAACGACGTCGCGACCATTGTCCCAACGGCGCAGTGCCTTCAGTGGCAGCGGCGCGCCTTCGCATCGCACGGTCTCGGCGTCTGCCAGGCCGACGCGTTCGCGGAGCTCCTGCGTGGCTGATCGCAGTGAGAAACCCTTGACGGCGGTACCCATGCCGATGCTGGTTCGTTCGCCGTGCGGGAACACCCAGCCGTAAAAGTCGGGTGAGATCTTGCCCTGGTAGTACACATCGCAGCGCAGCGGATCGAAGAGGTCAGTTTTGCCGGCCGGCGATTGCACGATCTCGTGATAGGCAAACACCTTGCTGAAGCCTTTGGCATTCGGCATGGCCTGTTCGCGGACGCGGGATGCCGCGCCGTCAGCGCCGACGACAA
>CAZMEA010000060.1:0-12642 GCA_964565135.1 uncultured Woeseiaceae bacterium | reverse complement strand
TGTCCGCCGACCACGTCGTCGACCTCGGTCCAGGGGCCGGCGTGCACGGCGGCAAGGTTGTTGCTGAAGGCAGCCCGGACGAGATCTGCAAGAACCCCCAGTCGCTCACCGGGCAATACCTGTCGGGCCGTCGACGCATCGAGGTACCTGCCACGCGCAGCAAGCCGGACAAGAAGAAACAGCTGAAGGTCAAAGGCGCTCGCGGTAACAATCTCAAGAACGTCAACGTAAGCCTGCCTCTGGGGCTGATGACCTGCGTCACCGGCGTATCGGGTTCCGGGAAGTCGACCCTGATCAACGACACCCTGTACAAGGCCGTTGCCGATACGCTGAACCGTAGTAATCACGGTGCCGCGCCGCACGACAGCATCGACGGCCTCGAGCACATCGACCGCGTCATCGACATCAGCCAAAGCCCGATTGGGCGCACTCCCCGATCCAACCCGGCCACGTACACCGGTGTGTTCACGCCGATCCGCGAGCTGTTCGCCGGCACCCAGGAGGCGCGCTCACGCGGGTATATGCCCGGGCGCTTCAGCTTCAACGTCAAGGGTGGTCGGTGCGAAGCCTGCCAGGGCGATGGCGTTATCAAAGTGGAGATGCACTTCCTTCCTGATGTGTACGTGCCCTGCGACGTCTGCAAGGGCAAGCGTTACAACCGCGAAACGCTGGAGATTCGCTACAAGGGCAAGAACATCAGCGAAGTTCTGGAGATGACGGTCGAGGACGCAGAAGCGTTCTTTCGCAACGTTCCGGTGATCGCCAAGAAGCTGCAGACACTCATCGACGTCGGACTGACCTATATTCGCCTGGGGCAGAATGCGACGACGCTCTCCGGCGGTGAGGCGCAGCGCGTCAAGCTCGCCAAGGAACTCTCCAAGCGGGACACCGGCAGCACGCTGTACATTCTGGACGAGCCAACGACCGGCCTGCACTTCCACGACATCGAACAGCTACTTGCTGTGTTGCATCGACTGCGCGATCGCGGCAACACGATCGTCGTGATCGAGCACAATCTCGATGTCATCAAGACCGCTGACTGGATCGTCGACATTGGTCCGGAAGGCGGTGACGGCGGCGGGCAGATCATTGCCACGGGAACGCCGGAGCAGGTGTCCACAACAAAGGGGTCCTTTACCGGCGAGTATCTGCAGCCGCTGCTCGATGTCGAGGACAAGAAACGCGCGTAGAATCGTCGTCGACATCTATCTTGCCGGGGGACGGGATGACGACGAAAAGCCGCAGAACCTTTATCAAAACCGTGGGGGCGGTTGCCCTTGCGGGGGCGGCGGGCGCCTGCACCACCACCGGCGTGCGAGGCCGTGACCGCTTTGACGACATTCCAAGACTGTCGCTCACAAGTCTACCCACGGCATGCAACCCGATGACCAATCTGTCTCGCCTGATTGGCAAAGCGGATCTTTACGTCAAACGTGACGACGTCATGGAACTGGCGCACGGCGGCAACAAGACCCGAAAGCTCGAATACGCTCTGGCCGAGGCGCTCAATAACGACGCCCGCGCGGTCGTCACTCAAGGTGGCCTCCAGTCGAATCACGTTCGGCAGACCGTATCCGGCGCAGCGAAAGTCGGTCTTGAAGCACACGTCGTGCTATCGAATCCGGTCCCGGAGATGGAGCGCCAGCTGACGGGTAGTGGCAACTACCTTATGGATCAGCTGATGGGCGCCAACATCTATCATGCGACCGACGGTCGAGGCCCTGTGGTCGAGAAAGTGCTGGCCGAACTCAGCGCGGATGGCAAAGCGCCATACAACATCCCTGCCGGTGCCTCGAACGGCATCGGCAGTCTTGGCTATGTAAACGCAGCCAGGGAACTGATCGAGCAATGGGCGGAGATGGGCATCAGCCCCAGCCACATCTTCACGGGAACCGGCAGCTGCGGCACGCAGGCGGGACTGCTGCTGGGCCTTCGCTATTTCGGCAACACCACGACAAAAGTCGTAGGCGTTAGCGTGAGCGGTGACAAGGCTCGCGTGGACGCTCGAATGCGGGCCGTGCTCGACATGATTTCTGACGAGATCGGCGTACGCAGAACACTGGTTCCGGACTCTGACATTATCGTGACTGACGACTACATTGGCCAAGGTTACGGCAGGCCGACCGACGCCGGCGTCGCTGCGATGCGCACGGTCGCCGAAAATGAGGGCATCATTCTCGACCCGGTGTACACCGGCAAGGCGATGTCGGCGATGCTCGACATGCTGCGGAGCGATGCACTCGACGGAGCACGGGACGTGGTGTTCCTGCACACCGGCGGCGCGCCGGCAATTCACCCGTATGCCGAGTTCCTGAGTTGAGTGTGTAATAGGACGCCGGTATCAAGCGACCTTCGGATTTCGCCGGTGACCACAGCCGGGCGCGGAGAACCGCGCCAGCCCTGGTCAGTTCAGCGCGGTCTTCTCAATACCGGGCCGACGCCAGGCCGATAAGCGAGCAGGACAGGCCGGCGATCAGACCGACGAAGCCCAGGCTGACGCCGGCCTCGAAGGAAGATCCGTCGCCGAAAATCCAGTTCGTGAGGATCGCTACGGTCGCGCTTATGCTGCCGGCAGCAATACCCAGTAAGCCCCAGCGCAACCCGGTCAACTGGGTCGGCGATCTCTCTTCCAGATTGTGAATCTCGACCTCCAAAGCCGCGGCAATTGATTTCAACGAGCCTGTCGAGCCCGAACCCTCGGACTCGAGGCGCTGTATCGTCCTTGTACTCAAGCCCGACGCGATCGCAAGCTCGTCCTGAGACCAACGCCTCTCCGTCCTGAGTTGCTTGACGAGCATGCCGTTAATGCGCCGTTTCATGTTGCATCCGCTGATCCGAAACACGTCAAGACTGCCACGTGGCGGCTCTTGTTGACACGACAGAGGCACGACAAAGAAGACCGCGCCAAGGCGAAACTCGCCCGCACGTTGACAAACGCGCCTTATTACGGATATTTTATATCCTTAATTGGCACCGCGGAATTGACGCATCCCGTCACGCCGGACAGAAATGAAGATCGGAAAAGGGGTCGAGTGGGCGGCCCACACCTGCGCCCTGCTTGCAGCATTGCCACCGGACGCCTCACTGTCAGGCGACGCGTTGGCTGAGTTCCTGGGTGTGCCCGCGCCGTACCTGGCGAAACAGCTACAGTCCTTGAGTCGAGCAGGGATCGTGGCAGCGAAGCGCGGCGTTGCCGGTGGATATCGATTGGCAAGCGCACCGTCCAGCCTGTCGCTGTGGGATATCACCGCTGCACTGGAGGGCGCGGCCCCAACCTTTCGATGTACAGAGGTTCGTCGAAATGGCCCCTGCGGCGCAGCGCAGACCGAGTGTTCGAAGCCCTGCCCTATTGCAGCGGCCTTTCAACACGCTGAAACCGGCTACCGGGAGGCGCTGTCTGCTGTGCGCCTCACCGATATTGTCTCCGGCATTGCAAGCGAAGCCAGTGTTGCCCGAAAGAAGCGAATCAGCGCATGGATTCAGCTACAAACGACCGGCTCAGCATAAGGCGCTTCGAAGCGTGCCCCGATTCCCTCTCGCGCCAAGGGACCTCTACCCAGCCCGAACAGCAAATGGAGTAACGATATGACAACTGAAAAACGACTCCCGGAACACATCGGTCTCGTCATATTCGGACGGCTTTTGTTTACCTCCCTGTTTCTGTTGTCGGGTGTGACCCACTTTACGAACGTTCCCTACTACGTCTCGCTCATGCCAGAGGCAACGCCGTATCCCGTGTTTTGGGTACTTTTGTCGGGCGTTGTCGAGCTGGCCGGAGCTCTCATGATCCTGCTCAACTGGTGGCCGCGGCTCGGCGGCTGGTTGCTCGTGATGTTTCTCGTGCCGGTGACGCTCCTGGTCCACGGGTACGCCATGCTCCACGCCGAAGAGAACGTTGTGCGCGCGCTGCAGCAAGCGCATTTCATCAAAGGGTTCGCACTCGTTGGGGCCGCACTCTTAATCACTCAGCTGGGTGTAGCACCCTCGGCGGTGCCACAAACTGTCAGATGACCGCACTTGTCGCCGCAACGCGGCTTTCGCCGACGCCTAATCCCTAAACAGGTCAGGCCGACTGGCCGCTTTACAGCAGACCTGTCGCTGGTCGGAATTGCAGTACACTGATGGAGGAGAATCAGAAGCAGACCGGCAGTAGCGAGCAACGTTCAGGCCGTGGCGAGCAAAATCCGAGCATCGACGAAGAAGCTCCTGGAACCCGCGATGGGCGAGCTGGGATTCACCGTCAACTACCCGCATTTTCAGCGTAAGCGCGACGGCCGGCTGGAGCTGGTTAGCCTGGTACACGAAAAGTGGGGCGGCGGAATGTTCCTGGAGTTCGCCACGATCGGCGCCGGCGATCTGCAGACGTCCTGGGGCGACGTCGTGCCGGAACAGAAAATCGAAGTTGCCTACACCGATCCGGCGACGCGCGCCCGATTAATCGCGAAGGCAAATGGTACGGATTCGCGCGAGAGTTACTTCCGCTACGACACCCTTGCCGAAAATCAAACGCAATGTGACGAACTCCTACAGAGTCTGATCGACCTGCTTCCGCAGGTTATCGGTTGGTTTGAGCACGGCAAGGTTGGACCGAACATCGTCCCGTTCTCGCGTTCGTTGAACACACCCCTGGGATAGGCGTCCGCGACTCGCAACAGGTCGCTCCCCTGTAGAAGTCGACTACGACGCGACTTGCACCGCTCTCATCATTCCCGCGGGCGGCTGAATCTGTGGCGGTCCGATAAATTCACCCTGCCGTGGCGGTTCGGCCTTCGGCGGGTTATCTCAGTTTTGCTGCGTAGTCGGCCCTACGTACTCGAGCTCGCAGTCGCCGACTCGAACAGACAAACCTTCAGACAGAGTGTGACTTTGGATACGTTCACCGTCGACAGTCGTTCCATTGGTGCTGCCGAGGTCGACAATACTCACACCGGACCGGGTCCACAGGATCGCCGCGTGGCTCCGACTTACGGTTTCGCTCGCCAAGCGCAGATCGCTGCGCCGGCTGCGACCGATTAGCAGTCGTTCTTTGTCGATCGTGCGACGCGCCAGTTCTTTGCCACCCCGCCGCACAATCAGCCGGCCACCCGTTGGCACGCCCAGCTCGGCAAACAGAATCTCATCCTCATCTTCGTCGTTCGACGAAACCAGCTGCAGGGTGCGCGCAATGGCGTCTACCATGTCGACGGTGAGCGGCTTGCCGTTAACCTTTTGCAGACACTGGTCAACCAGGCGATCGACCGTGTCCGGAACACCCGCGCTGATTTCGTGAACGCGGGTTACGGCATCGAACTCGAAAACTGCAGAGATCAATTTTTGTCCGTCGCCGCGGAGACGCTCCTGCAGATAACCCCGCGTTTCCTCGAGCTCGAAGGGCGCGATCGAAATTCGCGGGTGGACGCCTGACGCCAACGCCTGAAACTGCGGATTGTCGAGATTGTCCTGTAGCGGCGGCGCGCCGGCTAGCAGGAGGAACAACCCATAGCGTTTCCGCATTTCGACCTCGACGAGATCGTTCAGCAGATCCAGCGTCCAGTCGCCGGCATCCTGCGCGTCTTCAACGCAGAAGACCGTACGGCGCCGGTGTTTGCGCTGATACTCGAGGAACATCGCGAGAATCTGCCGAAGATCGTCGAGTGCCAGTCCGTCGGGCTCGAATCCGAGGCCGCGGACGATCGTTCCCAGGCAACGTTCCGGATTCAAAGACGACCCGGTCAGGCGAACCACGTCGACGTATTCATCAACTTCGGCCGCGAACGCATCGATTACCGTTCGGGCAACGATGCTTCCTTCGCCGATCAGGATCGCGAGTGGCTGCCCGTCGTGGAACGAGAGCAACAACTCCTGCAGCGCGGCGCCGTTCCTTTTGGGCAGCGTAACGGTGGACTCGAGTAACTGTGCTACGGACGGATGACCCATGACTGTCACCTCTATGGCCATTGATAACAGGGTGTTACAGGCTCTTCTTCTTATTCGAGATCAAGGCTAGCGCACCCGACGATTTATGTAAAGTGCGGCGATTTTCGGGGTATCGGCAATCTGTACAGCTCGACGGACGGGTAATGCGGGGCCGAACGGGAGCCTGCCGCCGACCCAGTCGGCGCCAAGAGAGACCGGTCAGAAACAGGCTGCCGTGCTGTGCATACCGGATGCCGGCGCCACAAGATCGGCAGCCGCGTTGGAAGTTATAGTCACAAGCGGCGCAGAAGCCCCTCAGCCTGGGCGCGCAGATCGTCGGATTCGGCGGCGGCCTCGAGCGCAATTCTCGCTTCGCGATTCATACCGGCACGGTAGGCGCTGATGCCGGCAAGCAACTGCACCTGCGGCGGGTTGGCCAGTCCGCCCTGATCGAGGGCTTCGAGAAAGGCGGCATAGGCGTCATCCCATTGCTCGTCCTCGAAAAAAATACCGCCCAAGAGCTGATACGTTCGCCCGTCTGGTGCGACGGAGGCGGCTTCCTGCAGAACATCCTTCGCCTTTTCGCGTTCCCGCGCCATGAGCCACAGATCACCGAGCTGCCTTAGTGTGTCGGCGTCGCGCGTGACGCGTTCATCCACCATGTAGGATTCAAGCAAGCGGGCAGCCTTCTCCGGTATCTCCACGTAACCGTACATGGAGACCATGCGTTTCAGGTCCGCTTCCTGGGTCATCGGATTCTGCAGATTCGCGATTACCAGCGCCGCCAGCGCATCGCGATTTTCTTCCCGCTGCATGTAGTGGTTTACCAGCAAGCGCCAGTAACCGTCGTTCGCCGGGACTCGGTTCAGCATACCCATAATCACGTCGAGGGCCAGATCGTATTCGCCCTGCTCGAACAGTATCTGGTAGTAGATTCTTTCCCACTGGTCGTTGGGCTTTCCGCCTTCTTCGATCGTTCGTTCAATGAACATTCGTGCTCGTGGCAGATCGCCGGTCATGTAGTTGGCGTAGGCGAGATAAAAGATCTGCCCCGGCACTGGCGGTATGTCCGTGTTCTCGAACCAGAATTCCAGGTGAGTCTTCGCACTCTCGAACTCTTCGTCCCCGATCAGTAGCTGGCCGTAGAACAGATTGAGACTGGACTGCATGGGCAACGGCACCTCTGCGCCTGACAGGGCCTCCTCGACAGCCTGCCGCGCGCCGGCATTGTCGCCGTTCAGGATTCGTGTATGCGCCAGGTACTGATTTGCGAGTGCATACTCGTAGGCGTCGTCGCGAACGCGCTCCACCAGCTCCTGAAGCTCGGCAATGGCGGCTTCGTAGTTTTCGTCCTCCCAAAGCTTCTGCACTTCCGTTAACTTCAGGAACGTGCCGCGGGAGGTGGATGGCAGCGATGATCCTCCCTGCGCCAACGCTGTTGTTGCCCCGATCACCAGTGCTCCGACAAGCATTACAACCCGAACGAAACCCATCGCTACCTCTCATCCTGAACAATGCTGAAGGTCAGGCGTGCATACGTGATTACGCTCACAGGCTTGCCGTCAGCGAGCTGTGGCTGATACTTCCAGCGGAGCACCGCACGCCGGGCAGCGCGATCGAAAACGCCCGGCGGGTCGGAGCGAAGGATATCCGGGTCGGCAACAGAGCCGGTTTCGGTAACTGTGAATCGCACGATCACATAACCCTCAACCTCCTTTGCCCTGGCGGCCATGGGATACTCAGGCGGAATCCGAACCAGCGGCGTTAGCTCCCGCGCTATGGCAATACTGCCGCCGATGTCCACGGCAAGATCGATCTCCGGCAATGACACGTCCAGGCTTGCGACGCCCCCAGTCGGCGACGCGTTCGAGAGCTGCTGAATACTCTCCTGCATAGCGCTCGCCGGCTTCTGCGGCGCCTGGGGGTCACGGCGCGATCGAACTTCCTGCGACTGCTCGGAAACACGAATGAAGTTCGCAATGTCCAGATCGGTGGTTTCGGTCAGGCGAATTCTGCGATTGCCCACCATGTACTCGATGGCCATGAACATCAGCACGTTGACGAGCAGCGCGCCCAGCAGGATTGCCGGCAGTCTGGTCGCAGTCGCCGCGTTCACGAGGGACGCGCCTAGGAATCCGGCGTTGCCGCAACGGCAACCTGTTCGACGCCGGCCAGGCGCGCCTGGTCGAGCACCTCGATGACCAGGCCGGTATGGGACGTCTCATCGGCCAGTATGACAACCGCACCCTCCGGATTCTCGGCATGCAGTCGTTCGACATGGCCACGAACGCTACGTGGATCAACGCGTTGCCTGTCGACCCAAACCTCACCGTTTTCGGTGACCGCGATCATGATATTCGCTTTTTGCTGAGTCGTTGCGGTACGAGCGCTCGGCCGCTCGATCTCGACGCCGGCTTCCTTGACGAACGACGCGTTGACCGCAAAGAAGATCAGCAGGATGAACACCATGTCAATCAGCGGGGTGATGTTCATGGCGGCCGGGCCGCTCTCCGATTTCAGATGTTTTTTCGACGCCATCTACTTGTCCTCGACCAGTTCGGCTTCGAAGCGGCGTGCCGTATCCTCGGCGCGACTCTCGAGATCCGACACGAAATAGATCCCGGACAATGCCGTGAAAAGCCCCGCCATTGTCGTGACCAGGGCTTCAGAGATACCCGACGCCATGCCGCGAGTGTTGCCACTGCCGAAAACGGTGATTACCTCGAAGACCTTGATCATGCCGGACACCGTGCCCAGCAAACCGAGCAGCGGCAGAATCGCCGTCAATGCGTTGAGCGCCAGCATGTTTCGCTTGGCCTCCGCGCGCAGATCTCCAACCAGCGCCTCGATGCGCCGAAACGCCATCGAACGTTTGATCGTCCGACGCTGTTCGAGCCACTCGCCACGAAGTCGCTCGCGAATAGCCGGTAGCTCACGCCAGTGAAACCAGTACCGTTCGATGATCAGAATCCAAAGGAGAATCGACGCAAACAGGATCGCCCAGAGCGTCATTCCGCCCTGCTCGAAAAGTCCGGCAAAGCCGTCGCGAACGTTAGTCCAGTTCATGGCCCGTCAGCATGTCGCTCGAGAATTTGCCGAGTCGCTCGACAATGCGATTCGCCCGCCCCACCAGCAGGCTATGAAACAGGACGAGCGGGATTGCGACGGCAAGGCCCAGCTGCGTCGTAACCAGTGCCTGGGAGATGCCGCCGGACATCAGTTTTGGATCGCCGGTTCCGAACAACGTAATTGACTGAAAGGTCTCGATCATGCCCGTCACGGTTCCCAGCAGGCCGAGCAACGGACTCACCGCCGCGAGCACCGCCACGGTCGGCAAACCGCGGTTCAGCCGCGAGCTCTCCTCGGCGAGCTGTTCGTCAAGGCGAATGTTGATCGACTCTGTGTCCTCGCCCTGCATGTCGTTGACAACCTTATGGAGACGTCCCAGTGCGTTTTTCTCATCCGACTTGGCGTCGCTGCTGACATGACTGTCGATCGCCCGTCGTGCGAGCAGGTTCGCAATGCCGCGCTGGATCACGATCACAACCCCGACGGCACCCAGGATGAGTATCAGGTAACCGATCGCACCACCTTGATCCACCCGCTCACCGAGATCGGGCGATTGCACCATCAGGCTGAGTATGGCGCCCTTCGACGGGTCAAGGGCCATGCCGACAACACCCGATGTGGCTTCCTGCAGATCGCTCGCCATTGCCTGAAAACGAGGCGCCGGCTGGCGGCTCAGCTCTACGAGTTTCCCGGAACTCGGCAGGTAACGCAGAAATGCGCCGTTGCTGACCGAGTTGAAAACCCCCGCACGCGTTACGACCTGCTCAGCTTCATCGCCCTGCGGCTTGATGACCGTGGCATTGAAGTTAACGACCTTGCCCGACTCGCTGATCTCGGACATGACCATCGTCCACAAGCGTTTAATGTCCTCAATGGACGGCGGCGTTTCGCCTTTGCCGAGATCCTGCATGAAGGTCGAACCATCCGTCGCCTCCGCTGCCACGAGAGAAGAACCCATGACGCCATCGGCGCTGAGCGCCGCCTGACGAACGATCGCGAAGGTGTCGTTGAGATCGCCGGCGCGCTCGCGCAAGGACGCTTCGTATTCCGTCAGGGTCGCTTCGTTGGCTTCGTACTCGCCACGCAGCTGATCGGCACGGCGATTTGCCACGGCGAGCTGCGCGCGAGCCTCGGCGAGCATCTCCGATTTACGCTCTCGCTCATCGAGAAAGCGCCGGATGCGTTCTTCCTCGAACGCCGCCTCACGCAGCGCCTCCTGGCGGACCGATTCGACCAGGGCATCAACGTCGTCGCCCGCTGCCATCGCCGACAGAGGAAAAAGTGTGGCAAGGAGTACGCCAGTCAGTGTCACGCATCTCATGTGCGATTCTCCGGTGCGGGTACGGGCAGGCGAATGAGGTCTGGCGGCAGCTGCTTGCGCGCTATTCGAATGCCGCGGTCCAGGGTCTGACGATACTCATCCGGCAGGACGACCCATTCGTCGTTCGCGTTATCCCAGAAGCCGATCTCGAGACCATCGAGTGTCATGTAATACAGGCCGAGCCTGCCAAAGCGGAGGAAATTTACGGTCCGGTTCTCCCCGTTCATTGCGACTTCGCCTTCGTAGGCCTCAATCGTATGGCCGTACTCGAGCTCTATCTGGTAGGCCTCGGTGGTACGCCGGTATTTTTCGGAAGTAGGAACCTCGGGACGGGCCATCAGCTTCTTGAGTTCTGCGATCCGCAGTTCGCGCTCCTCTTCGAGGAAGGGAATGTCGATCGCCACGAATTCGCCAAGGACGTCGATCATCCTTACGATCAGCGGCAGAATACGTCGCTTGGTAACTTCGATTTCCTGAAACTGCCGTTCGAAGTCGGCAACCTCGACCCGCTGCGTCGCTACCAGACCCTCGAGCTGCTCGTTGTAGGCAGCGAGGTCAGTAACCTGAGTCATGGTTTGGCGATACTCATTGAGCATCTCGCGCGTTTCATCATCCAGCGCGTTGATCCGGTTTTGTATTTCGATGCTCGTTTGCAGACTTTCCGTCTGCGCGCTTATCGCATCTTCAATCTGCGTCTGTGCGAAAGCGGTCGACCCGAAGGTCAACAGAACCGCGCAAACAAGCGTGGACATGCCGTACTTCCGGTGCATCGCAGCCCTCCCCCGAGCCTGATAGCGTTTTTCTTCTATTCAGTTCGATTCTACGGAGGGCCTCGGTAGGCCAGTGTCGTGGTTACTACCTAGGCGTATTGCATCCGATCCGAAGGCGGCGGGGAAAGGTAATGAAACGGAAACGTGAAGACCCGAGAAAAGAAAACGGCGACGTCAATGACGCCGCCGTTTCCTTGCCTCGGTCGTGCCGGCCCACGGCAACCAGAGGCTGCCGAAGGTTGCCCGAGCCCTGGTTTATCGCGTAGCTACCATCGATCCGCCCTGCGACGGCGCGACGTCAAATCGATCGAGGTTCATCACCTTCGTCCAGGCTGCGACGAAGTCGTTGACGAACTTTTCAGCACCGTCGTTGGCACCGTAAACCTCTGCGACTGCCCGCAGCTCAGCATGAGACCCGAACGCCAGGTCAACCGGCGTTGCCGTCCACTTGACCTCACCGGTTACCCGGTCACGGCCTTCGTAAATGCCGGCTTCGTTCTCGGACCGAACCCACTGGGTTTCCATGCTCAGCAGATTGACGAAGAAGTCGTTCGTCAGCGTCCCGGGCTGATCGGTGAAGATGCCGTGCTCTACGCCACCGGCGTTGGCATTCAGTGCGCGCATGCCGCCGATGAGTGCCGTCATCTCCGGCACGGTCAGCGTCAGCGTGTCAGCCTTTTCGATCAGCATTTCGGCGGGTGATCGGTAGTTGCCCTCGCCAAAGTAGTTGCGGAAACCGTCCGCGGTCGGACGCAATACGGCGAACGAATCGACGTCGGTCTGTTCCTGGCTGGCGTCTGTGCGACCCGGCGTGAACGGAACGTCCACGTCGTAGCCAGCGGCCTCTGCCGCCTGCTCGACCGCTGCAACGCCGCCGAGCACGATCAGGTCGGCCATCGATACGCGAGTATCGTCAGAGCGACCACGATTGAATCGACGCTGCACACGCTCCAGGCGATTGAGGACGCGATCCAGCTCATCCGGATTATTGACATCCCAGTCACGCTGCGGCGCCAGACGGATTCGCGCGCCGTTCGCGCCACCGCGCATGTCAGTGCCACGGAACGTCGAAGCCGATGCCCATGCGGCGCGAACCAGCTGCTCGTTGGTCAGACCTGCGTCGAGGATCTCCGCTTTCAGTTCGGCGATCGCGTCCGCATCAACGACATCGTGATCGAGCGCCGGTACGGGGTCCTGCCAGATCAGCACTTCCTCGGGCACCTCGGCGCCGACGTAGCGTGCGCGCGGGCCCATGTCACGGTGCGTCAACTTGAACCATGCCTTGGCAAAGGCGAGCTCGAAGTCTTCCGGATTCTCGAGGAACCGCGTGGTGATCTCGCGATAGATCGGATCTTCCCGCAGCGCCAGGTCGGTCGTGAACATGATCGGCGCATGACGCTTCGACGGATCGAACGCGTCGGGCACCAGGCTGGCCGCTGCTTCGTCGCTCGGAATCCACTGAGTAGCGCCGGCCGGGCTCTTCGTCTGTACCCAATCATAGGCGTACAGGTTCTGCAGGTACTGCATCGTCCAGCGCGTCGGCGCGGCAGACCAGGCGCCTTCCAGGCCGCTGGTGATCGTGTCTTC
>CAZMEA010000059.1:0-12764 GCA_964565135.1 uncultured Woeseiaceae bacterium | reverse complement strand
GCCGTCACGGACACGATGACGACGGTCGAGCCTCGCGAGATGGCGATCGGGTCAAGCTCGACCAGGCCGCTCATTGCGACGACGACGAACGCAACCACGGCGGCGAGGCCTGTCCACACCAGTTTCCATCCGTTGCGACGAGCGGCTTCGTCAGCCGCAGCATCGCCGGAGCTCGCGGGTGCAATGCCGGCATCGCCAAGATGGTGCTTGGTCTGATGGAACTGAATGACGCCGAAGAGCATGCCCACGCCTGCCGCCGCAAAGCCGTAGTGCCAGCCGAAGTCGGGGCTCTGCGCCAGCGTGCCGCAGATGAGTGGCCCGAGCATCGCGCCGACGTTGATGCCCATGTAGAAGATGGAAAAGCCACCGTCGCGGCGCGGATCTCCGGGTGCGTACAGCTCTCCGACAACGGCGCTGACGTTCGGCTTCAGCAGTCCAGTGCCGAGAACAACCAGCAACAGGCCGATAAAGAACGCATCGACGGACGGAATGGCGAGCACAAAGTGACCACACATGATCACGATGCCGCCATAGAACACAGCCCGCTGTGCTCCCAGCAGCCTGTCGGCCATCCAGCCGCCGGGCAGCGCGACCAGGTAGACCAGCGCCGTGTAGATGCCGTAAACGGCCGTCGCAGAAGCATCCGTCAGGCCGAGACCGCCGTTCATGACCTGATCGGTCATGAACAGGACCAGCAGGGCGCGCATCCCGTAGTAGCTCAGGCGCTCCCACATTTCGGTGAAGAAAAGGGTAACCAGGCCTCGAGGATGACCGAAGATCTCCGTGCCGGGCGCCTTGCCCGCGGTGGTGACGCTGTCAGACATGACGTACCGATGGGTGTGTCGAAACCGGCCATTAAACACGAATGACCGGAGAGGGCAAACCGGCCTCCCGGCCATCGGCGTCGGGGGAGGGATTTTCAGCCGTCAGGCCGTTTCGACGTCCTCGTCCTCGTCGCTGTCCCGTATGACGAAGATGCGTGACATCACGATGCCGAGTTCATACAGCAGGTAGACCGGCACAGCGAGCAGGGTCTGGCTTATGACGTCCGGCGGCGTCAGGAACATGCCGACCACAAACGCGCCGAGGAACACGTACGGTCGCGCCTTGCCGAGTTTCTCAGGCGTGGTCAGGCGCGTCCAAACGACCAGTACCGTGGCGATAGGTACTTCGAACGCAATGCCGAACGCAAGCACGATCGTCAGGGCGAAGTCGAGGAACATGCGAATGTCGGGCTGGAACTCGACGCCTTCAGGCGTGGTTGCCGTAAAGAAGGTGAAGATCAGCGGGAAGACGACGAAGTAGGCAAACGCGAGGCCGAGATAGAACAGAACGACGCTGGTCAGGAACAGCGGGATCGCGAATCGCTTCTCCTGCTTGTACAAACCGGGAGCTACGAATGCCCAGATCTGATACAGCACAACGGGCATTGCGACAAACAGTGAAAGGTAGGCAGTCAGGATGAACGGCGTCAGCAACGGCGATGCTACGCCCGTTGCAATCATCTGGTTGTTCGGGAGTACGTCGATGATCGGCTTTGACGCCAGCTTGAACAGATCGTTGGCGAACGGGACCATGCAGACGAAGACCAGCAGTACGGAGCCGAAAATCCTGACGAGTCGGGAACGGAGTTCAACGAGGTGGGAAAGCAGAGTGCCTTCGGCAAGCTGCTCTTCATTGTCTGCGGTGGCGTTCACGCGGTCTCGGACTTCGGTTTGACGGCGGAGCCGTCGTTCCCCGCGTCGTTGTCAGCGACGGCTTCATTGGCCGCCACGGGCTCGGCGCCTTCGGGTTGCTCCATGACGTCGTCATCGCCGACGCCGGTGCCAGCTTCATCGGCCCCGTGCGCCGGAGAATAGTCATCAGGGAGCTCGGCCAGCTCGCCGGTGTCCTCGTCAGCCTCAGGGTCTGCGGATTCGTCGACGTCATCCACCTCGGACGGCGAGGCAGCATTCCGATCCTGCACAAACGCGGGCTGCCCGACCGTTGGTTTGGTCGTCGATTTGGGCTTTTCGTCGAGGCCGAGTTGTTTCTCGACGTTGAACTCGTCGAGGTCGAAGTTGATCTCGTCCTCGAGCTGGCGCTTCATCATGCGCGTCATGCGGCGGGCCTGTCCCAGCCAGCTACCGAGCTGATTTGCCACCTGTGGCAATCGCTTCGGGCCGAGCACGACGAGGCCAATGACGATGAGAAGAAAGACCTCCTGAAAGGAAGCGCCGGACATCGTTCAGCTCTTTCAGGCTTGCTTTTCTTTCTGGGTTTCTTCGACCGGCGTGTTGTCGAAGTTGGCGTCTTCGGACTGATCGTCCAGCTCGCCTGCCGATTCATTTTCCGCCTCGTTAACGGCATTACGGAACCCTTTCACGGCGCCGCCGAGGTCCGAGCCCAGCGTCTTGAGACGCTTGGTGCCGAAAATCGCGATTACGATCACGAGGACGATCAAGAGCTGCCAGATACTGACATTGGCAAACATAGTGTGACTCCCGGGGCTGGATTACCCCTTATGTATGCGCCCCTCCCCTTCGAGGGGTGCGAATTATGTTCATGATACCCAAGGTAGCGCAACAAAACCGTGATGCACTTACGGGCGCGGGCTCACCGCAGAAAACGGGATGGTCGGGCATTGAAACTCAGGTTTGTAACCAGAATGTGACTGGCCCGTCGTTGACCAGTTGGACCTGCATGTTGGCGCCGAATTCCCCGCTGCCCGTCGACGGCAGGGATGCCCGGCAGCGCTCGAGCAGCGCGTTGAAGTACTCGCGACCCTTCGCAGGCGGTGCCGCCTTGGTGAAGCTCGGTCGAGTGCCTTTTTTCGTGTCCGCTGCCAACGTGAACTGTGGCACGAGAATCAGCTCCAGGCCGTCATCCAGCAGACTTCGATTCATCTTCCCTTCCGCGTCGGAAAACACGCGGTAGGTCAGGATACGCTCGGCGAGTCGATCCACGTCTGCCGGGGTGTCGTCCGGCTGTACGGCGGTCAGAACCAGAAGACCCCGTCCGATTGCTGCAATCGTCTGCCCGTCCACCACCACGCTGGCTTCGGAAACTCGTTGTAACAAGCCGATCATCGAGAGGCTTCCTGCGGCTCCCTTCCGTTTTGCGGCCGGCAAGGATACCAGTCGCTCCGTTTGTGCGGGGGATCTTCAGTTACGGGTGCAGCGGTGGCAATCACTCTCATGCCACCGTACGGACGGTCGGTGGGGAGCATCGGCGCCAGGCGGAGTCTGGGGCTCAGCGGGCCCGGTGAACAGTGCGGTCAAGGACGACTGGGACAGTGATCATCGACACTCACGGACGAGATAGCCCCGGCCGAGAGGCCGGGGAACCCACCATTACCGGGAAATGTTCACAAATTCGACAAAAAAACCCACGCGAATCATTTTTTAGGAGTAAGTGGGTATTGCAATCCAGAAAACCCAACATATCTGCGAAAAGTGGAGTTTGATTTAGCACCAAGATCGCCTTTTCTCCGCCCGAGTGCACCTCTACACTGTGTGGCTTCGTCCCGGGCAGTCGGGATCTCAGTAGGGAAGAACGCATGAAACGACGGCAGTTCGTAGGCGGGATGGCGATGGCCGCTGGCGCGGCGGCGTGTGCGGGCGGCTCTGATCAGGGCAGCCAGGCACAGTCATCCGAGCGATTCGAGTGGAATCTGGTCACGTCCTGGCCGCCGGGACTGCCCGGGCTCGGCGTTGGCGTCGAGAACCTCGTAAAGCGCATCGAGGTTGCCAGCGCGGGCCGGCTGCGTATCAAGGTGTTTGCGGGTGGTGAACTCGTCCCGGCACTCGAGGTCTTCGACGCTGTTCGCAGCGGAACGGCGCAAATGGGCCACGACGCCTCGTACTACCATCGTGGCAAGGTGCCGGCCTTGCAGTATTTTACGGCCGCGCCGTTCGGGCTGACCGCGCCTGAGATGGATGCGTGGCTTTATTACGGTGGCGGCCTCGAACTCTGGAACGAACTCTACGAACCGTACGGTCTGATCGCATTCCCGGCAGGCAACACCACCTGCCAGACGCTGGGCTGGTTCAACAAGGAGCTCAACACGCTCGACGACATCAAGGGTCTGAAGGTGCGCATGCCAGGCCTGGGAGGCGAGGTCATGCAACGAGCCGGCGCCACTCAGGTGACGATGCCGGCGTCCGAGATCTTCACCTCTCTGCAAACCGGTGCGATCGATGCCGCCGAGTGGGTTGGTCCGTACAATGACATTGCCCTGGGACTCCATCGTGCAGCGCGCTACTACTACTACCCGGGATTCCACGAGCCCGGACCGTCAGAGCAATGCGTCATCAACCGCGAGGCCTGGGACACGCTGCCGGAGGATCTGCAAGAGATCGTGCGCATCGCATGCCAGTCGATCAATCTCGACATGCAGGCCGAGTACAACTGGGGCAACGCGATGGCCGTCGATCAGCTGCGTAAGGATCCGAACGTGGAGCTTCGTGAAATCCCCACGGAAATTTTCGAAGAGCTGCGCGAACTCTCGCAGCAGGCCGCCGATGAGCTATCGGCCGTTGATGAATTCTCCGCGCGGGTGAAAGCGTCGATTGATGCCTTCATGGTGAAATCTTCCGAGAACCTGAAGATCGGCGAACTTACCTACCTCAACAAGCGAATGGCAGGCTGAGCGCCAGTTAGCCGTAGAGTTTGTTCGGTAGCCAGGTCACCAGCTCGGGATACAGCGCGAGAATAATTAGCGCGAGAATCTGGATCGCGACGAACGGAATGACGCCGCGGTAGATCTGGCCGGTTGCAACCGAGTCCGGCGCAACGCCCCTGAGATAGAACAGCGCGAAGCCGAAGGGCGGCGTCAGGAACGACGTCTGTAGATTGATCGCAATCATCACACCCAGCCAGACCGGATCCAGGCCCATTGCAAGAAGGACGGGCCCGACGATCGGCACGACCACAAACGTTATCTCGATGAAGTCGAGTACGAAGCCAAGCAGGAACATCACCAGCATGACGGCGATCACTGCGCCTATGACACCGCCGGGCAGCGTTTCCAGGATTGCCCTAACCCCGTCATCGCCGCCATAGCCACGAAAGACGAGCGAAAACACCGAAGCGCCGATCAGGATCATGAACACCATGCTGCTCACCCGCAAGGTGCCCTGCATGATGTCCTTGAGGCGCGTCAGGTCGAGTTCGCGACGCAGCAGCGCAATGAGCATTGCGCCTCCTGCACCAACGCCGGCAGCTTCCGTCGGCGTTGCCAGCCCGCCCAGAATGGAACCCAGTACCGCGAAAATCAGCGCGAGTGGTGGGAACAAGGCGTGGAGTACCGCAACGAGCGTGACGTGTTTGACGTCTTCCTGGCCGTGCGCCGGCATCGCGTTTGGCTTAACAATGGCAATAACGACGAGATACAGAACGTACAGGCAGACCAGTAACAATCCTGGTATGAGCGCGCCGGCAAAAAGGTCGCCAACGGACACCGTGTCCGGAGAAAAAATGCCCATCGACAGCTGGGCGCGCTGGTAAGCGGCGGACATCACGTCGCCCAGCATTACCAGGATGATCGACGGCGGAATGATCTGACCCAGCGTGCCGGACGCACAGATGGTCCCCGTTGCTATTTCCGGTGAGTAACCGCGCTTGAGCATCGTCGGGAGTGACAGTAGTCCCATCGTCACAACCGTTGCACCGACGATGCCGGTGCTTGCGGCAAGCAGCATGCCGACCAGCGTCACCGAAATTCCAAGGCCGCCACGCAGATTGCCGAACAGTGAGCTCAGCGTTTCGAGAAGCTCTTCGGCAATACGGGCCCGCTCCAGAGTTATGCCCATAAAGACGAACAAGGGTACGGCGATCAGAGTTTCATTCGTCATGATGCCGAAGATGCGACTCGGCAGGCCGGAGAGGAAGGCTTGTTCGAAGCCGCCGCCTATGACACCACCCAGCGCAAACATCAGTGCTGTGCCGCCGAGGGAAAACGCGACCGGAAAACCAGCCAGCAGGAGCAGGACCACGGTTGCAAACATCAGGAGCGCTATGCCTTCCATCAGCCTTGAGCTCCCTGGTGATCACCTTTTGCTCGTATCGTCACCACCGACCGCAGCAGCAGTGACAATCCCTGGAGGCTGATCAAAAGTGGCATCAGCAACAGCATCGACTTCAGCAACGGGATGGCCGGATAGGGCAAACCACCGGAGTCCCTGCTGACTTCCCGAATGTTCCACGCCGACGTCACGTACTGCAGCGATTCGACAAACAGAAATCCGCCCAGTGGGAAGATGAAAATCAGAACGCCAATGAGATTCACCCAGGCACGATGCGTCGCGGACATCTCACGATAGAAGATATCGACGCGAACATGTTCGTCCTGCTGCAAAGTGTAGGCGGCACCGACCATAAACACGGCCGCGTGCATCCACGTCAGGGCTTCCTGCAACCAGATAAAACCGACATCAAACGCGTAGCGCAGCACGACAATCACGAACGTGATGAGCACCATCAACAGCGTGAGCCACGAAGCCGCTGCACCTGTGACGACGCTCAGTCGATCGATGGCGCTGCTGACGGGAGTATCGGTCGCTTGCATATGCGGGGTCGCCATACGGCCTCAGCGTCGCCAGAACGTCGGCGTGATAAGGACCAGAAGTGTGAAGATTTCCAACCGGCCGAGCAACATCCCGACAACTGCAACCCACTTCGCGGCATCCGGCACTGTCATGAATCCGGCGGCAACCTCGCCGAGACCGGGGCCAAGATTGTTCAGGGTTGCCGCAACGGCCGAGAATGCGGTGACCTGATCCAGACCGGTCGACATCATCAACAGCAGCATGATGCTGAAGACGACGACGTAGACGGAGAAGAATCCCCATACGGAGTCGACGACACGAGCGGGAACAGCAGCATTGCCGAGTTTGACGGGAATCTCGGCGCTCGGATGTACGAGGCGAACGATCTCCCGCAGACCCTGCTTGTAGATCAGAAGCCAGCGAATGACCTTGATGCCGCCGGCCGTGGAGCCCGCCGACCCGCCAACGAAGCTCGCGAAAATCAGAGCGACGGGAATGGCGCCTGGCCAGACTGCGAACGAGTCCGTCGTGAATCCGGTGGTAGTGGCAATCGATACGGCCTGGAAAAAACCGTTCAGCACCGTTGTGCTGGCACCCTCATAGGTGTTGTAGGCGAACAGCCCGCTGATCACGATGATCGAGGCAATGAGTATGAACATCGCGTAGGCGCGAAATTCGGTATCCGCCGTGTAGTGACCGATGCGAATGAAACGCCAGGCGAAAAAGTGCAGTGAGAAATTGATGCCCGCTGCAAACATGAAAACAATGCAGATCACGTCGATCAGAGGGCTCTGGAAATACCCGATGCTGGCGTCGTGGGTCGAAAATCCGCCAATCGCAACCGTCGAAAACGCGTGGCACAGAGAGTCGAACCAGTCCATCCCGGCCAGCCAGTAGCTGACCCCGCAGAGCGTGGTAAACGCGAGATACACGTACCAAAGCGCTTTAGCGGTCTCCGTAATGCGCGGCGTCAGTTTCGTATCCTTGACCGGTCCCGGCGTCTCCGCACGATACAGCTGCATGCCACCCACGCCGAGCATCGGCAGTACCGCGACGGCGAGGACGATGATGCCCATGCCGCCCAGCCACTGCAGCTGCTGTCGGTAGTAGAGAATGGATTTCGGCAGATCGTCCAGGTTGATAAGTACGGTCGCGCCGGTCGTCGTCAATCCGGAAATGGATTCGAACACCGCGTCTGTAAACGACAGATCGAGCACCTCTGCCATATACAAAGGCGCGGCACCGAAGGTTCCAAGGACCGTCCAGAACGACGCAACAACCAGAAAGCCGTCGCGCAATCGCATCTCACGCCGTACCCGCCGAACGGGCAGCCAGATAATGACGCCGGCGGTGAGCGTGAGCGCAAAACCCTGTACGAACGGCAGCCAGGCACCGTCGCGAAAGAAGAGACTGAACAGGACGGGCGGCAGCATGGTCAGGCTGAACAGCATCAGCAAGAGACCGAGCACGCGCTGAACGACCAGCCAGTTCATTGAGGCTCCCGAGTCCCGGCGACCAGTGCCGTACTGCTGTTCCGGCTAGACAAAACTCACGCCGACCTGGAAGAGCTTTTCGATGCTCTCGATCTTGCGTCGATCGGTCAGGAACAGAATGACATGGTCGTCTGTTTCGATCACGGTGTCGTGGTGTGCAATCATCACCTGTTCGTCGCGCACGATGGCGACGATCGCACTGCCCCGCGGCAGCTCGATCTCTTCGATATGGCGTCCCACAACCGGCGAGTTTTCGGGCGTGCCGTGGGCGACCGCTTCGATCGCCTCGGCGGCGCCGCGCCGCAGTGAATGAACCTTCACGACGTCGCCGCGGCGAACGTGCGCGAGCAGCGAACCAATCGTTATCTGCTGTGGCGACAGCGCGATGTCGATGCTGCCGGATTCGACAAGCTCCGCGTAGGACGGCCTGTTAATAAGCGCCATGACCTTGGCAGCCCCGAGCCGCTTGGCCAGCATGGCCGAAAGTATGTTCGCTTCCTCAGCGTTGGTCACCGAGCAGAACACGTCGACCGAGTCGATGTTTTCTTCGAGCAACAGCTCCTCATCAGCGGCGTCACCGAGTAACACGATCGCCTTGTTGAGCTGCTCCGATATGGCCCTGGCTCTTTGCGGATTCCGCTCGATGATCTTTACCTGGTTCGTCGGCTCGAGTGCGAGCGCCAGGCGCACGCCAATGTTGCCGCCGCCGGCGATGACCACCCGCCGCACCGGGTCTTCGAGCTTGCGCATCTCGCTCATAAAGACACGAATGTCCTGACGCGCGGCAATGAAGAACACTTCGTCATCTTCCTCGATGACGGTGTCACCGGTGACCTGCAGTGCTTTACCGTTGCGATAGATGGCGGCAATGCGTGCTTCGGTATTCGGAATATGCTCTTTCAGGTTGGCGAGCTGCTGCCCGACGAGCAGGCCGTTCTTGTCAGCTCTCGCACCCACGAGCCGCACGCGGCCGTCGGCAAATTCGAGCACCTGTAAGGCACCGGGGTAAAGAATGAGCTGCTCGATGTACTCACAGACGAGCTGTTCGGGACTGATGCGTACGTCGACCGGAATCGCATCCTGCTGGAAGAGTTTCTTGGCGGAAATGTATTCCGCCGCGCGGATGCGCCCGATCTTGGTCGGCGTGTGATAGAGCGTGTAGGCAATCTGGCAAGCGACCATGTTTGTTTCGTCGCTGTCGGTCAGTGCGACGATGATGTCGGCATCCCTGGCGCCGGCGCGTTCGAGGACGTCCGGATAGGCGGCGTGGCCGACGACAGTGCGAATATCGAGCCGGTCCTGCAGTTCGCGAAGGACGTCCGCGCGCATATCCACGACCGTGACTTCATTGGCTTCTTCGCGCGACAGGTGATACGCCGCCGAAGAGCCGACCTGGCCGGCACCGAGAATCAGTATTTTCATTGTTGTTTCACGGCTCTTGTGCCTGTCGCGCGGCAAGCCGTCCGCACGGCCTAAGCCACGGATTTTACATCAAATCCAGGTTGGCATAGCCCAGCACGAGCCATTTTGTGCCGGCGTTCTCAAAATTCACTTCCACGCGTGCATGCGCACCCTGACCCTCGCAGTTCAGAATGACTCCGTCGCCGAACTTGTTGTGTCGCACGCGCTGCCCCAGCTGGATGCCGATTTCCTGCGCCGCGGACGGCGCCTGCCGTCCCACCTGGCGGCGGCCGGGACGACCCATGGGGCGACTGACCTGGACTCTCGGTCGAACCTCCTCGACAAACTCACTCGGGATCTCGGCGATGAAGCGCGAGGGTTGCGAGAAACTGTCCATACCGTGCAGGCGCCGCTGCTCGGCGTAGGTCATGTACAGCGTTTGCCGGGCGCGCGTGATGCCGACGTAGCAGAGCCGGCGCTCTTCCTCCAGACCGTTTGGATCGGACACTGACCGCTGATGCGGAAACAGGCCATCCTCCATGCCACACATGATAACCAGTGGGAACTCGAGGCCCTTGGCTGAATGCATGGTCATCAGCTGCACGCAGTCCTCCCAGGCGTCTGCCTGGCCTTCACCGGATTCGAGCGCGGCATGTGCGAGAAAGGCATCGAGTTCCGACATCTCCTCGGCGGGGTCTTTCTCGAAACTGCGGGCCGCGCTGACCAGCTCCTCCAGGTTTTCGACGCGTGCCTCGCCGCGCTCGCCCTTCTCCTTGCGAAAGAACTCAACCAGTCCGCTGGCGTGAATGACCGTATCGACCGTCTCCGGCAGATCAAGATTCTCGGTGTCGCTGGCCATCCGTTCGATCAAGTGTATGAACGCACGCACGCAGTTGGCAGCGCGTCCGGACAGCTCATCGCTTGCGACCGCGCCGGCTGCGCGCCACAGGGAGCACGCATTTGCCCGCGCGTAGCTGCGCATCGCTTCGACTGTGCGCGCGCCGATACCGCGGGTTGGCCGGTTAACGACGCGTTCAAAGGAGCTGTCGTCGTCCCGATTCGCCATCAGGCGCAGATAGGCCAGGGCGTCCTTGATCTCCTGACGTTCGAAGAAGCGAAGGCCGCCGTACACGCGGTACGGCAGGCCGGCATTGATCAGTGCTTCTTCGAGCGCTCGCGATTGCGCGTTCGAGCGATACAGCACGGCGGCGTCCGCACGCAGATTGCCCTGGTCGCTCCAGTCCCGCAGCCGGCCGATGACGAAGTCGGCTTCGTCCCGCTCGTTAAAGGCGGAATAGATGCGGATCGGTTCGCCCTCTGCGCCATCCGTCCAGAGGTTCTTGCCCATGCGCGAGTTGTTGTTGCGGATAACGGCGTTCGCAGCGTTCAGAATTGTTCCGGTGGAACGGTAGTTCTGTTCGAGTTTGACAACCTCGGTACCCGGGAAGTCTTTCTGAAACTGATGAATGTGCTCGACGCGTGCGCCTCGCCAGCGATAGATAGACTGGTCATCGTCGCCAACCACGAAGGGCACTCCGGTTTTGCCGGCAAGCAGGCGCAGCCACGCATACTGGATGGCATTGGTGTCCTGGAATTCGTCGACCAACAGGTGCTGAAAGCGGCGACGATAGAAGTCCAGGACTTCGGGATTGTCGCGCCAGAGTTCGTGCGCGCGAAGCAGCAGCTCCGCAAAGTCGACCAGCCCGCCGCGTTCGCAAGTTTCCTGATAAACCCGGTAGAGCTCGATCATCTGGCGACGATTGGGGTCATCCTCATCCGACAGATGCTGCGGCCGCAGACCCTCGTCCTTCTGCGCGTTGATGAAGTACTGGACCTCGCGCGGTGCCCATCGGCTCTCATCGATGTCCAGGCTTTTCAACATGCGCTTGATCAGTCGCGACTGATCGTCCGAGTCGATGATTTGAAAATTCTGCGGCAGTTTTGCTTCCTGCCAGTGTCGGCGCAGCAGTCGATGGGCCAGTCCGTGAAAGGTGCCAATCCAGAGATGCTGCACCGGCATCTCAAGAAGCTGCTCGATGCGGCCGCGCATCTCGGCGGCAGCCTTATTGGTGAACGTGACCGCGAGCAGGCCCTGCGGTGAGACGCCCTCGACTTCGATCAGCCACGCCGCGCGGTGCGTGAGCACGCGGGTCTTGCCGCTGCCGGCCCCGGCAATGACGAGCATGGGTTTTGCTTCAGCGGTAACGGCTTGCCGCTGCGCATCGTTCAGCGGCTCGATAATCGGGGTTACGTCCAACGTGAGTCCGTCAGGGTCGGGGGTAGAACTTCCGCGCCAGTCTAGCAGACTCTCGGTGCACCGGAGTCCGGTGTCCGGGTCGGCTCAGAAACGAAAAACGATGCCCGCGAAGGTCTCGATTTGCCAGAGCATGTCGCCGCTGACGGCTATCGCGCACGTGCCACCCTGTGTGCCCGACGTGCAGAAGAGGCTGCTGCCCGAACTGATGAGGGTGCCCCACGCGCGGGCTTCAACGCGAAGGCCGAGTCGCTCGCTGGGCAGGATCTGCAGTCCCGTGCCGATCGAGAACGACCAGAACGTATCGCTTCTCAGTCCGCCAACATCGGGCGAAATGTAGGTTCCACCCAGCGTCGCGGCGAGGTACGGTCGCGCCAGCGCACCGTCGCCCAGGTAGGTGCCGCCGATCTGAAGGCTTTGCAGTTCGAGATCGACAGACGGCGAGGCGAAGGAGAAATCGCTGACGTCAGCCGTGGTGCTCTGCCTGGCGTAGACAAGCTCCCATTGCGTGTTCCCGCTTTCGCGAAGATTCATGATCAGGCCGGCACTCGCATCGTCGGCGAGCTCGGCGGTGGAGGCGAGTTGTTCGTCTTCGAACGTGCCGCCGAAGCGATAGCCTAAGTAGGGCGTTACCTCAAAGCGACCCGGCGACGACTGTGCGAAACCGGTTGCTGGCGCTGCCAGGAAGAGGCAGCAGATCAGAAGCGCTGCAAACGGTCTAGTCGTTCGCCCATTGGAGGCTGAGCATGAAGAGGCTGCGTTCAAAGGCGATACGCGCATCATTCGATGTGACGTCCCTGTAGGTATAGTCGCCGACCAGGCGCAGATTCCAGGGCATATCGTAGCTTATGGACAAGCGGCCGTCTGCCGACTCCAAGGTCTTGCGTCCGGCAACTGGGTTGTTGAAGGCGAACGCATTCGTGAAGTTGTAGATCCGATACAGCGCTTCCGCGTCGAGACGGAATCTGTTGCCGAGGCGCAGGTGAACCTCGGCGCCAAAACCGTCACGGGTGTAGTCGTTGTAGCCGAGGTAGTTGTCGACTCTGTCCGTGAAAACATACTTGACGCCGAACCAGAAGTTCCTGGTCA
>CAZMEA010000058.1:6374-12882 GCA_964565135.1 uncultured Woeseiaceae bacterium | reverse complement strand
CTCCGGCTGATTGACGTTCCCCAGTCCATAACCGCACCGTCGGCCCGGCGTCGGCCGGGCAGGATGAGTTCATCGAGCAGGCCGTTGGCCGCTTCGATATTCGCGGTATGAAATCCGAGCACGGTCATCAGCGGATCGAACAGATAGGGCTTACCCGTCGCGCAGGCGATGCTGTACCGCGCAGGCCCGACGGGCCACAGCTTCCAGAAGCTGCCGAATTCCTCGCGTTTTGTCGGATCTCCGAGTTTGACCTGGCCATTGGCCTCCAGGCGTTCGAAGCTCGCAGCATTCAGGGAGTCGCCGCAAAGACTCAGGCATTCGCCAAACTCCAGGACCGTCTGCGCTCTGAGATCGGCGCCGTGGAGATCGGAGTAGCGAATGCGCACGCCCCACTCGCTGCCGTCGCCCAGGCGTTGCCGCACGGCGAACTGCTGGATAGAACCGGCGATGCGGATATGCGTGATGCCATCCCTGGCGAGCTGGTCGACAAGATGAACGATCATCGATTTCCCAGCGATCGGCAGCAGTGCCCGATGCGTGGACGGCCAGACCGGCTCGAGGGGCGACGGTGCCGAGGAGAAACCAACAACGGCGACGGGCGTCTGCAGAGACGTATCCATTAGTACGCTCCTTTTCCAGTAAGTACTGCGGGAACCGTTTTGGCGATGATTGCGATGTCCTCGCCGAACGATTTGCTCTGTAGGTAGCGCAGATCGAGGTCGATCTGCTCGCTGAAGGCCAGGTTCGATCGACCGCTGATCTGCCACAAACAGGTCAGACCGGGCTTTGCCTGAAGGCGTTTCCGGGCGATCGGATCGTATTGCGCCACTTCGGACGGCAGCGCAGGCCTCGGTCCGACGATGGACATCTCGCCTCGTAACACATTGAGGAGCTGCGGTAACTCATCGATCGACAGGCGGCGAATTACCTTGCCGACCCGGGTAACGCGCGGGTCAGCTCGCATCTTGAAGATGACGCCGTCCTTGCTTTCATTCTGCCGCGTTAGGCCCGCAAGGCGCTCCTCGGCATCCGTGAACATCGAACGAAATTTGTACATGACGAACGGCTTGGCGCGTTTGCCGACACGGACCTGGCGGAACAGGACCGGGCCAGGCGATTCGAGGCGAATCGCGATCGCGGTTGCCAGCAACAATGGTCCGAGTACCACGATGCCTGCCGCGGCGCCCAAGAGGTCCACGGCCCGCTTTGCCATCAGGCTCACAGCGACGGAGAGCCGCCAGAGCCCAGCCGTTACGCGCGGTGACAGGACTGCCCGACGCTGTCGGCGACAGGTATGCGCAAACTCTTTGGCGGTAAGAAGGGTTCGGCCGCTGCTGGGCGGAGGGCGGAGGAGCATATCTGAACCTCAATTTCAGTATTATCAATTGAGGTTCAGATTATCAGGAGATTCGGCTCCGATCGGCGACGTGAATCACATTAATGATAATATTGATATAAAAAGATTACTAATATTTCAGTTTAGTGTGCCCGTCGTCGAAACTGGCCGAAGCACCTGGAGCTGGCGCTCGAGGGCCTTTCGGGTTCGCTCCGCGAGGTCGAGCAGCGCGTCGACATCGGACCGCGCGGGAATTACGCCATCGCGACCGAGCCGCTCGAACTCATCACACTGACCAGCCAGGTCCACGGCCCCGATGCTGCGGCTGGCGCCCTTCAAGCCGTGACAGAGCTGCGCGAACTGAGCCGCGTCTTCGGCCGCGACGGCGGCTGCGATTCCGGACCGGCGTCCGGGCAGCTCGCGAAGAAACACAGGAATAACTTTCTGCAATACCGCATCCAGCGCAGGCCCGAGGCGGGAGCGCAGACCATCGAGATCCAGCTCCACCGGCGACATCTCAATCATGTCATCTTGCGAAAACGGCGTCGGCGTGGATCGAGCCTGGCGCTGACCGTGCGCAGCTTCAAGGACCTCGATCAAGGCGGGCATTTCGACCGGCTTCGGCAAATAGCCATCCATCCCGGATTTGGTGAACGCCCGTCGGTCTTCGGCCAACGCGCTCGCCGTCATTGCAACGATGTAGGGCTGCGGCCCGTCCACCCGACCACGGATGCGACGTGTCGCTTCGACACCGTCCATGACAGGCATACGAATATCCATCAGCACTACGTCGTAGGCTCGGGCGTGCAGCGCCCGCAAAACCTCTTCGCCGTTCGCGACTGCGTCAGCGCGATAGCCAAGCTGCTCGAGCTGGGCATGCTGAACCATGCGATTCACTTCGTAGTCATCGGCGAGAAGAATGCTCAGGGGCATCCGCTCCGCCATCGTCGATCGCTCCGCAAGCGCGTCGGCATCCATATGCCCGGAAAGTAACCAGGCCCCGGTTTCTACGGTAGAACTAAGCATTGTTGAACCCTCCTTGACGGGTGTTTCCTTGCGAGCTTCCTGCCCGCTGACGGATCGAATGCCGCAGAGCATCGAAACGTGAAATTCGGCGCCCTTACCGGGCTCACTGTCTACGCTGACATCACCCCCCATTGCCTGGCAGATCTTCTGACAGATCGTCAGGCCGAGCCCGGAGCTGCCGACGCTGGGACCGTCCAGCTGGCTGAACGGGTCGAACAACGAGTCGAAATCGCCCTTCGCAATACCCTTGCCATCATCGGCTACCGTGATGACCAGCCGACCAATGTCGGCGCCCTTGCTCAGCGCGCAGTCGGCGTACGCCGCCGGCATGCGCACATCGTCGGGAGCAGGCTCCACCTTCATTCCGATGCGAACCTTGGTGCCGCCTGAATACTTGACGGCGTTAGTCAGCAGGTTGAGCAGTAATTGCTGCAACCGACCGCCGTCGGCAATGACCTGGGCAGGCAGCCCGACGGGCTTACTCAACTCGAAGTCCAGACCTTGTTCCTCGGCCTCGATCATCACGAGCGACAAACACTGCTCGATCGTGTTCTCGAGATGAACCTCACCGAAGTCGAGGTCCAGCTTGCCGGCATCGATTTTGGTCAGGTCGAGAATGTCGTTGATCAAGCGAAGCAGCATCCGACTGCTCGAGCGCACCGTACCGAGCCGTTCCCTGCTCGTGATATCGAGTTCAGAATCCAGCATTAATCCGGTCATCCCGATTATTGCGTTCAATGGCGTACGCATTTCGTGGCTCATGCGCGCCAAAAAATCTGACTTGAGGTCCGAGAGCTCGATGGCCGAATCACGGGCGACCCGGAGCTCTTGTTCCGCGCTGCGACGGCGCTCGATTTCCTTGCGCAACGTCGATACGGCTTGTTCCAGTGCCTCGGTCCGCTCCATGACTTTGATTTCCAGATCCTCTCGAGCGGCCTGCAGCCACTGATTGGTCTGATAGAGCTCGACACTCTTTCGCTCGAGTATTTCTTCTGCTTCCCGACGCGCTGCCCTCTCCCGCTGAAAACGTCGCTCCCAGGTTGCGACATCGTTGATGCGGTCATTCATGACGGGCGCCGCATCAACAATTCCAGTCCGGTGCCATCCTCCGACTGGCTCAGAATTTCCACAGACATCGACTCGCCGAACACTCTCGCGGTCTCGTTGACAAGTGCGAGCGCCAGCGCCGACAAGGGACGATGCGATCGGTAACTCAAGTACATCGCATCGTCGCCCCGATTCTCGCCGGTCACCTCCGGCGGACGGGCATCAGGGTAAAGCTTGCGCACGTCGATGTGGATCTGTTCGCCAATCGATAAGAGAAAGTCGAACGCATTATCGGCCTGATCGAAATACTCGCCGTGCAGA
Source organism: uncultured Woeseiaceae bacterium (assembly GCA_964565135.1). Lineage (GTDB taxonomy): Bacteria > Pseudomonadota > Gammaproteobacteria > Steroidobacterales > Woeseiaceae > JBFGFX01. The sequence goes on along the minus strand of CAZMEA010000058.1, from coordinate 9,152 downwards.
CGTCGAAACTCGCCCATCAGGTGACGTGCAAATTCACCGATGATGGCCCCCATACTCTCCGACTTCAGCGTGGAAAGCGTAGTCGCCATGGCAAGGAGCTCGCCGTGCGGATAGTTACCGACACTGGTGTATGCGCCACCCGTGCTGAGCTCATCGCCCAGGCGTGCGATGATCTGGTCGACGGTATCCAGCCCGTGCTTTTGCTCCACCAGAGCAAGGAAGTCGACAAACATCGAGCCACGCATCAGCGCGCCTCCTGCGTGTCTGCCGGCATCGACGAAGTCAGCAAATCGCTCAATGATTCGACACCGAGCGGCTTGTTGAACACGGGTATGCCGTCCGGCGCGCCACCGCGAGCCTGAATCTCGTCCTTGTCGAGCCCGGTAACGATCGCGATGGTGACGCCATCGCCGAGGTTGCCGGAACGGAGTCGTCGCAACATCGCAAGTCCATCCATTCCCGGCATGTCGACATCGACGAGCATTAGCCGCGGCGACTGTCGGCCCAACTCGATAAGCCCCTCGTAGCCATCGCTGGCAACGATGAGCTCAGCCTCCGGCCGCAACACGTCCAGCAGTGCGCGGTAGTAGCTTTGCATCGTCGCGTCGTCTTCGACGACGAGGATCCGGAATCCGGCATCATCGCTGCTGAAGCCGGTCTGTCGCGACGCCAGCGCACGCTCCACCGACTGCAGTGAAATACGCCGGTGTCCGCCCGGTGTCTTCCAGGCGTCGAGAATGCCGCGCTCCACCCAAAGCTGGACTGTGCGCACGGACACACCCAGCTGGCGGGCGGCCTCCTGCGTTCCGATTACTGCGTCCTCGCTCATCACTCGTCGACCCTCTGTATCAGTTATATCGATATTTGCAGTTTAGACCAGGTTGGTCGGACCGCACTTGCGGTGTTTCACATTTTTCAGAATCAGTCCTACGTCTCGCCGAGGCGTATGTAAAAGTTCTGCTGGGCTGTGCCCCTTGAGGAGTGGAATACACGGGTGACCGATTTAGATTATCAGTTTTGCGGGTTTGGTCACAGTGTGCATCGGATTTTGAGGGCAAACTGCGCAAACTGAAATCACACGGATACACCCATGGCTCAGATCGGCCCCCATTTGCCCCGCCTTGCCCTCCTGCTGCTGCTGGCGGGCCCGGTTATCGCGGCGACGCCAGGCCAGATGTTTTCAGCACTGAGCTCGGCACCCACCGAGACGGATCTGCCGTTAACGACCTCCGGCGATGCGGCGTCGTTTGTCGAAAGCCGCCGTCCGGCCACGTCTTACCCCACTCTCCGCCTGGACGCGCGCGACGAGCGTACGGCCCAGCTGCCCGAAGCGCCGCTCGCCGTTCCGAACACCACCGCCAACAGCAACTTCGCCCGGCTGGTCGAACAGTCGCTCGGCAAAGCACTGCCGATATTCGGCAGCGAGATGTTTCGGAACAACGTGCGCGGTTTCGAGCCCGTCGAGGTACCCAGCGTTCCGGGCGATTTCGTCATCGGTCCGGGTGACGAGATCCACATCCGGGCGTGGGGCTCCGTCGACATCGACTTTCGCACCACGGTGGATCGGACAGGCGCCATCAATCTGCCGAAGATCGGCGTTGTTCCGGTTTCAGGCGTTCGCTTCGATCGTTTGGAAGCGCACATCCGCGCGTCGATGGAGCGATCGTTTCACGGGTTCGATCTGACGGTCAGCCTGGGGCAGCTTCGCTCGATTCGCATTTACGTCACCGGTTTTGCCGCAGCGCCCGGCTCCTACACCGTGAGCGCGCTGTCGAACACGATCAACGCACTCTTTCATGCCGGTGGCCCGGGCACAGCAGGCGACCTGCGGGCCATTGAACTGCACCGCGACGGCCAACTGCTGCACACGATCGACTTCTACGACTTTCTTCTTAGCGGCACGTTGAACACCGATATCCGGCTGATGCCGGAAGACGTTGTGCACTTCCCCTCGACCGTGGGTGAGTTCGCGGTCGCCGGCGCCGTGAATCGCCCCGGCATCTACCAGATGCGCGCGGGCGAGACGATCGAGGACGCATTGCGATTTGCAGGCGACCTCGGCGTCGGCGCCGCGGAACACAGGGCCGTTATCGAACGCATTGACGAAGACGGCAATCGCGTCGTGGATGAATTCCCGCTCGATGCGGCTGCGCTCAATATGCCAATCCGGGATGGCGATCTGCTCCTGATTCAGCCCGTGTCACCGCGTTTCCGAAATGCGATCACGCTGCGCGGCCAGGTCGCGCAGCCCCTGCGTCACGAATGGTCTGCGGGCATGCGCGTCTCCGATCTTCTGCCGTCTGCCGACGCGCTGGTGTCGCCGCTCTACTGGAATTCTCTGAACATGCAGGACCAGGCGGCGAAGCTCGTGAAGAACGAGGCCAACGCCGACTTCGACCCGGACTCCCCGGAGATCAACTGGGAGTTTGCGACGATCGAACGTATCGACCCGCAGACGCTCGACACGGTGCTGCTTCCATTCAACCTCGCCGGTGCGGTGATCGAACGTTCGCCCGAACACGATATTGAGCTGCAGCCCGGCGATACGATCACGGTCTTCTCTCTGCGTGACTTTCGGACCCGGCGCGCACAGAAACAGCGCTTCGTCAGCATCGAGGGCGAAGTCGGCCGGGCCGGTTACTACCCGGTGGAGAGCGGCGCAACGCTGGCTGACCTCATCGAGCAGGCCGGCGGGCTCACCGGCGACGCGTACCTGTTCGGCCTCGAGCTCCGACGCGAAAGCGTACGCCGCCAGCAGCGCCTGCGCATCGACGAGGC
>CAZMEA010000058.1:4575-6274 GCA_964565135.1 uncultured Woeseiaceae bacterium | reverse complement strand
GTCGGCATCCTGACCAGCCGCACTATTGTGGACAGCGTTATCGAGTCGTTCGAACTGCAGGCGTACTACGAGGAGCCGGAGATCGGCGAGGTACGCAAAAAGCTCTATTCGGTGACTGACATTCGCGCGGCCAAGGACGGCATCGTATCTGTATCGGTCGAGGACACCGATCGCGAAATGGCTGCAAGACTCGCCAACGCCTACGTCGACAAGTTCTATGCATTCTCCCAATCGCTCGCACGCCAGCAGGCAACGCGCCGCGCGGAGTTTTACTCCACGGCGCTCGAGTCAGCGAAGCGCGAGCTTGCGGTCGCGGATGTCGAGCTCATGCAGACCGAGAAGGCGACGGGCTTCACCCGGCTGAACGGCCAGGACCAGGCCATCGTCCAGTCCGCCGTTGAGCTCCAGGCGAACATTGCCGCCCGGGAGATTCAGCTCAAAACAATGTCGAGCTACGCGACCGAGTCCAACCCCGATGTACGCATCATCCGTCGAGAACTCGAGAATCTTCAGGCCGAACTGGCCGAGCTGGTTGGTCCCGGCAACGTTGAAAGCGACGGTGCCGATGAGAACGCCGCGTTTGTGGGCATTGGCGGCGCGCCCGACGCTCTGCTGCAGCACGCCCGCGGCAAACGCGACGTCGAATACTGGGAAAACATCGTGCTCCTTCTCGGCCGCTTCAGCGAGCTGGGCAAGATCGACGAGCGCCGCGACATGTCCCTGTTCCAGGTGCTCGACAGAGCCATTCCGCCACATGACAAATCGAAGCCGAGGACTCGCGTCGCTGCAATCCTGACGGGGCTCGCAACAGGATTCGCCTGCCTGCTTTGGGTCCTGGCCGTCGCCTACGTCGAACAACGACGCAGCGAGAGCGCGGACTTTGACCGGCAATGGTGCGAACTGGTCAATGCCGTGCTCCCCGGACCGCTCGCCCGACGCGCCGTTGGAGACGCAGCATGAGCGCATCCTGCGACACCGTGCGTCATGACCTGCCAAGACGCGCGTCGGTGCTGCGAAATGCCTCGGCACTGTACGCGCTGCAGATCGCCAACTACGCCATTCCCCTGGCGACTCTGCCCTACCTGATCCGCGCCCTCGGCCCGGACAGCTATGGCGTTCTGTCGATGGCGTATGCCCTGGTATTCCTGCTGGTGCTCGCGGTCGATGCCGGCTTTAACACGCTCGCCGCGCGGCGGCTCGCGCGCCCGGATATCAATTCGCTGGAAGTCAGCGCGACCTATCTCGCGAACCAGGTCATCAAGCTTTTTGCAGCGGCCCTCGCGTTCCTTCTGCTGGTCGTACTCTCGGTGACGTTCGACCAGATTGCAGCACACCGCGCCGTGTATCTCTGCACGTACCCGATCGTCATCGGCTCCCTGCTGTTTCCGACCTGGCTATTCCAGGGGCTGGAGGTTATGCACCTCACAACCGTCTGCAGCGTAACGGGCCGGCTGGCCGCGACGGCCGGAATCCTGCTTCTCGTGCGCGGGCCTGAGGACCTGGCTTTGGCGGCTCTGCTGCAGGCATCTGCGACTGCCGTGTCGGGCTGCCTCGCACTCCTCGTCGTGGTCGGCCACCTGCGACTCAGCCTGCGGCCGGGACGCGCGCGCCTGATCAAAGAGATCAGGGCGATGGTCGCGTCAGCACGAACGCTTGCACCGGCAGAGTTTCTGACCAATGCCGCGTCGAATTCCGGCGT
>CAZMEA010000058.1:0-4475 GCA_964565135.1 uncultured Woeseiaceae bacterium | reverse complement strand
CACGAACGCTTGCACCGGCAGAGTTTCTGACCAATGCCGCGTCGAATTCCGGCGTCCTCATTCTCGGACTGTTTGCCACGGAAGCGGCCGTCGGCGCGTACGCCGCCGTCGAGAAACTTGGCCGCGCGTGCCTGAACGCGTTTCAACCGGTGGTGAAGGCGCTGCTGCCGAAGCTGACCTGCGACTGGCATCGCGAGCCGTCCGCCTGGCGAGAACGTGCCACACAATGGACGATGAGGATCTGCGGCGCGGGCCTGTTGACCGGGTTGGCCATCGCAATATTCGCCGAGCCGGTTCTCGACATACTCTTCGGCGAAACCTGGGGCCAACACGCAGCGTTGCTCAGAACGCTGGCAGCGTGGGTCGTCCTCAGCATCGTGTCACTGGCCGTTGCGAACTTCCTCTTGCTGGCTCCGGGTAACTCGCGGGGCCTGGCACGCAGCCTGGCAGTGTCGACCACCATCCAGGTTGTCCTCTGCCTGGCCGGCGCCATGGCGTCCGGAGCCACCGGGCTTGTCCACGCCCTCATTGCCGCAGAGTTCCTGCGAATTTGCCTGTTTGTCCGCGAATGTCGCGCTTACCTGAACGGAGAAGCCTGATGCGCATACTCAATGTCTCATCCCTCTATCCGCCCAATGTCGTCGGCGGTGCCGAAATGGGTCTCAAGACCATGTCTGATGCCATGGCTCTGCTTGGTCACGAGATGCACGTCGCAACGCTGCAGCCGCCGGAAGGAACCGGGCAACAGCACGCCCCGATGAACGGACGTGTACATGTCCACGCCGAGCCGCTGGCGAATATCTACTGGCCGTTCGACAAGTCCGGGAACCCGCGCACCCAGATGCAGAAGATCGCCTGGCATTCGATCGACACGAGTAACGAGATAATGGCGCGGCGCGTTGCCGATATCGTGCGCAAAGTGCGCCCGCATGTCGTCCTTACGCGGAACCTGCAGGGCTTCTCTACGGCGGTCATGCCGGCCATCAAGCGTACCGGCGTGCCACTTGTTCACGTGCTGCATGACTACTCACTTCTCTGCCCGCAAACCACGATGTGGCGCAACGGCCGGGGCTGTGGATCCGGCAACAACCGCTGCGGCGGCTGCCGCCTGCTGACCTCGCCGCGCGCGCGGCACACGCGGGCGGTCGACGCAGTTATCGGCGTCAGCCGGTCGGTGCTGCAATCGCATCTCGACCACGGACTGTTCGCTGACAAGCCGAACCAGGTTATCTACAACGCCCTTCGACCGAACCTCGGCATTCGGCCATCGGTGCGCCAACGATCGCCGGCGGCGGCCGTAACCTTCGGCTTCCTCGGGCGCCCCGAACCGTCGAAAGGCATCGAAACCTTGCTCGCAGCCGCAGCGAATCTCGAACAGGCCGGCGTCGATTTCAGACTGAAGATCGCGGGCAACGCCGAACCGGACTACCTGCGGTACCTGCAGGCTACCTGGCCACTGGCCTCCGTCGACTACCTGGGCTTCGTCGAGGCAGGCGAATTCCTGCACTCGATCGACGCGCTGGTCTTTCCATCCGTCTGGCAGGAAGCCCTCGGCAACGGCGTCTTCGAAGCGTTCTCACAGGGGACTCCGGTCATCGGTTCTGATCGAGGTGGTATTCCGGAGTCGATCGACGAGGATGTTACGGGCTTCGTGTTTACCGGGGGCGACGTCGGCGAACTGCGCGAACGCATGATGCGCTTGATCGAGCAACCCGCACTGATCAACGCTCTGGGCGAAAACGCGCTGACCAAAGCAGCCGAATTCCGGGCTGAATCCCGCGCTCGCGAATACCTTTCGTTCCTCGATACCGTCGCAAGCCCGCCGGTACTTACGGACTGAGCTGACCGGTGACCGGGCCAAACCACATCGGCATCCGAGACCGCTTCGTGCTGCTGTCGGCGCTGGCGTTCGTCTGCATGACGATGCTGGCCGGCCCGCTCCGCATGTTCCTGTCGCAGGCAGGCTTGTCACCACTGATCTACGTGCCGAACCTGATGCTGCTGTTGTCGACGGGCTGGCAGATTCTTGCCGAACCCCGGGAACGCGGCTTTACAGCAATGCACCTCATCGCGCTGCTGATTCCCGCCTACGCACTGTGCATCGGCCTGCAGTTTCTCCCACCGGTACAGTCGGCCATGGGCGCGTACGTTCTGCTGCCCTTCTGGTTCGGCCTGGCCTCCGGCACGGTGCTGCTTGCACACTGGCGATCTGTTGCGCCGTTCATACCGGTCTTCTGGCTAATTGCCGTATCCGGTGTTCTGCTCAACCAGGTAGTCGAATACCCGTGGGAAGGTTTCGGCTACAACGTCGGAAATCTTGACGTCGAAGGCTCGCGCCAGTGGTACGCGACCGGCGGCGGCAAGCGCCTGGCCGGATTCTCCCGGTCGTCCTTCGATGCCGCCACGCAGGTACAGCTGATCGGCATCCTGATGGCGCTGCAAACAAGAAACCCGCTTCTGCGCACACTCTGTTGGGTCGTCACGATTGCCGCGATCGTGCCGACAAACAGCAAGGGCATCCTGATGGTCTCGGTGGTGCTTACACCAGTCGTCATCCTGCGCACGTCGATACCACAGACGCTGCTCCGCGGCCTGCCCGCCTTCTTCGGCGCACTGGGTCTTGCCATGCCGACGTCGACGCTGATGTTTTCGTTCAACTCACCGCTGAAGGACCCAACCCTCGCGAACGCGACCTACTCCTTTTACGACCGGCTGAATTACATGTGGCCGGAAGCCTGGGAGCTGCTGAGCGAGCGCGGACATATGTTGCTCGGGCGCGGCATCGGCGGCATCGGTACCGCGCAGACGTACTTCGAAAGCACAGTCTTCAACGCCGGCGACAATATCTTCATGTACTGGTTTGTCGTTTTCGGCTGGGTCGCGCTGCCCGGCTTCCTGCTGCTGCTCCTGCGCAGCCTGCGACTCAAGCCCTTTCGCAGCGATACAGAGCTGCGTGTGTTCTGCCTGCTGCTTGCAATGCTCGTTTACGGAACGATGACCAACATCGTTGAAAACGCGATCTTCGCGCTGACTGCCGGGATCGTCGTTCGCTGGCTTGCATCAACCCCACGTCAATCATCTAACCAATCGGTACGCCGGCGCATTGCCGGCGCGCCCGCGACCTGAAACCGGGAGACCGCCATGACCAACTCCATAATCAAACCGACTGTCGTCTGGGTAAACGGACGATTTCTCGGCCGCCCCATCACGGGTGTCGAACGCGTCGCCCGGGAAATCCTGACCGAAATCGCGGAATCCCATCTGGACGAGAACGGCCGCTGGAGTGCGGACGGTGACGTGTTCGAGCTGCGCATCATGGCGCCAGCCAAAACAATCGACGAATCGCCCTGGCCAAACATTCGCCTGCAGTCGGGCGGCGTCCTGCGCGGGCATGCCTGGGAGCAGCTGGAACTGCCGCGCCTGACAGCCGGAGAGCTATTGCTCAATCTGTGCAATACGGCACCGATCCTGAAGAAGCACCAGATCGTGTTTCTGCACGACGCACAGACCTTCGCCATTCCCGAAAACTTCTCGCGCCTGTTCCGCTCCTGGTACCGATTCATGTTTTACGTCACCGCGCGCACGGCACAGTCAGTCCTGGTGAATTCCCGGTTCACACAGAGGGAGCTCAGCCGGTGCCTGAAGCTGCCGACGGACAGAATGCGGATTTGCTATCCGGGCAGTGAGCACGCGGTTCGGGAGAAAGCCGGCGACAGCCTGCTATCTCGCTTCAATCTGCCGACTGCCCCGTTCGTGCTCGGTGTAGCCAGCGAGAACCCGAACAAGAATTTCGCGCAGCTCGTCAACGCGCTGAAGAGCCTCGGCAGAAACGCGCCGCCATGCGTGCTCGTAGGACGCTCGTCGCAGAAGCACTTCCGGCGCGAGGGACTCGACGATTCAGGATTCATCCACCTGGGCTACGTTAGCGATCGCGAGCTTCTCGCGCTGTACAAACGTGCCTTGTGCCTGGTCTTTCCGTCGTACTACGAAGGTTTCGGCCTGCCACCGCTCGAAGCAATGCGAGCCGGTTGTCCGGTCGTCGTTTCGGCGACCTCCAGCATGCCCGAGGTCGCCGGCAGCGCCGCCGAGTACTGCAACCCGGACGATCACACGTCGATTGCCGGCGCGATTCTGCGCGTCAACGACTACCGAAGCCGTCGCGACACAATGGTGCGCGATGGCAAGCTTCGGGCGGTGCAGTTCAGTTGGACTGAGGCCGCAAACTGTGTGCTAGACGAGATTCGGCTGGCCGGGTCGAAAGCGTCAGCTAAGAGCGCTTCCCCGCAGGTTTCCTCGCGGGAAACCTGGGCGACGGACACCTCGGTGCTCTAGATTCGACGGCTCGAAGAAAATAGTTGAAGCTTTAATTATTTTGATTTAAGCTTCAACCAACTTGGCACTACGGCCTGCGGGCAAGACCCATGAATCGAGCGAAACTCGAGTCCAGATCCTGGCTCGCCGTCATCCGTACCTAC
>CAZMEA010000057.1:0-12889 GCA_964565135.1 uncultured Woeseiaceae bacterium | reverse complement strand
ACTCCTGCGTGAACGTATCGATTTCGGTGTCACTGTTGTTCGTCGACACCAGGCGTGCGCTGGTGAAGTCCACGTCGGCGTCTTCGAAGCGATCGAACGTGCGATAGGCTGTAATGGACGTCAGGCTGAACTGCTCGAAGTCGTAGTCAATCTGCATCGACAGACCGCTGGACTCTAGCTCGTTCGTCGGCGTGAAGTCGTAGAAGTTCTCGTACGCAAACGGCTGGCCGCCGACGATGTCGCCGCCGATACCGCGGATGGCCGCGCCCGTCGGGCCGTCGAGCAGGTTCGCGACGCCGCAGCAGGCTTCGTCGAGCTGATCCATATCAGCGATCAGGCGAATCTCCATTTCGTCGCTGGGTACCAGCAGCAGCTGGCCACGCACGTTGGAGCGATCCCACTCGTTGATCTGGTCGCCGTTTGTCAAGTTCGTGAAGTAGCCGTCGCGCTTGTTGACGCTGCCGGACAAGCTGAAGGCGGCGATGTCGGAAATCGGTCCGGTGATCTCGCCTTTTGCGAGGTAGTGATCGTCATCGCCGACCGTCAGCGAGACCCGGCTGCTGAATGCATCCAGGTCCGGTTTGGCCGTGGTGATGCTGATAACGCCGGCCGACGCGTTCTTGCCGAACAGCGTGCTTTGCGGGCCTCGAAGTACCTCGACACGTTCCAGCTGCGGCATGTCTGCCAAAGCGGAAGCGGAGCGAGAGCGGTAGACGCCGTCGACGAAAACACCGACGGACGGCTCGATGCCGGCGTTGTTGGCGCCGTTGCCGAAGCCGCGGATGATGAAGTTCGTGTTGCCGCTGGTCTGCAGCTGGGTAACGCGAAGCGATGGCACCATGGCCTGCAGATCCTTGATGTCGCGCACCTGAGCGCGATCAAGTGTCTCTGCTGCAACAACGGAAACAGCGACCGGCGTATCCTGCAGGGTCTGTTCGCGTTTGGTGGCCGTGGTGATGATTTCCTCGATAAAGAACGGTACTTCTTCGTCCTCCTGCGCAACAGCCAGAGTCGGCGCAGCGAGAGAAAGCGCGAGCACAGAAGACAGGCCCGCTAAAAGCGGTTGCTTAAACATAATCGGGGAATCCCCTCCCGGTGAAACTGTGATAGGACAAGCAAAAGTCTTGCTAAAACCGAAAGATATGCCATCTTTATGAGGTACGCAAACACTATTGACGGGCAATTGACCCCCCGCTCAAACTCACGCAGCATCGGCTTCTCTCCAGAGCCAATATCGAGTCACCATTGAACCCTCGCTCGCGGCCTTTCGGCAGCAGAAACGGCCGTATCTCGCTTCTTTTGTTGATAATCGTCTCGATTTTGGCAGCGGTGCTTCTGTTGCCTCAAAGCAACAGTCTTGAGTCCGCCGTGACATGGTTACGCAGCAATCCGGTGGGCGGCGGATTATTGTTCATTACGGTTGCGGTAATTGCGGCGGTCCTGTTTGCACCCGGCTCGTTGATCGCAATGCTGGCGGGCTACATCTACGACTTCTCGCTTGGCTCTGCGGTCGCCGTAGTTGCCATTTCAGCAGGCGCCTTCGCAGCATTCCTGAGCGGGCGTCTTCTGGTCCGGGAATGGGCCAGATCACAGATGCAGGCACGACCGCGCCTCCAGGCGCTGGATCACGCTGTCAATCAGAAGTCCTTTGTCCTGGTTCTGCTGACCCGGTTGTCGTTTGTCATTCCGTTCAATGTGCTGAACTACGTCTACGGCGCCACCGGCGTAGGGCGAGCGGCGTACTTTTTCGGCACCGCGATCGGCATGATTCCGCCGACGGTCATCTGGACATACGCCGGCACGCTGGCAAGTGACCTTCAGGCGATACGGTCCGGCGATGCTGACGCCGCGTTGCCCGGCGGTTACCTGCTCATTGCCGGAATGGTGGCGTTGGTCCTGGCGATCGTCGTCATGCAACGGGCAGCATCGCGCGCACTTCGTGAGCGCCTCGACGCAGAGTCGGACGGCCTTGACTGATCCGCTCGAATCGGACGCCGAGCGAGCTCGCATCGGTTTTGCTGCAGCGATTACCGCCTACCTGAGCTGGGGGTTGCTGCCGTTCTATCTGAAGGCCGTGCAGAGCGTGCCGGCCATCGAGATCCTCGCGCACCGGGTTGTCTGGGCGATTCCATTTGGTGCGCTGATTATCGCGTTCAGAGGACAGTGGGGCGAGGTGTGGCGCGCGCTGACGCATCGTCGCACGTTGCTGATCCTGATCGCGACGTCGGGCCTGATTGCCATCAACTGGTTCGTCTACATCTACGCCGTGGTCATCGGGCAGGTGTTTCAGGGCAGTCTCGGCTATTACATCAACCCGTTAATGAACGTTGCGGTGGGCGTGCTGTTTTTTCAGGAGCGGCTGCGCAGCATGCAAGGTGCCGCCGTTGCATTCGCCGCGGCGGGCGTCGCGTACCTGACCTTCAGTGGCGGACAGTTCCCGTGGATTTCGCTCGTACTGGCCGTGTCGTTCACGTGTTACGCCGCCATCAGGAAACAGGTGGCGATCGGCGCCATGCCGGGCTTGTTTATCGAGACGCTGGTGCTGGTGCCCGTCGCCCTGGGTTACCTGGGTTGGCTCTTCGGGCAGCAGTCCGCGGTCTTCCTCGCCGGCGACCCAGGGCTCAGTGTTCTGCTCACGCTGGCAGGCCCGGTTACGGTCGTGCCGTTGCTGATGTTCGCGCTCGCCGCCCGGCGCCTGCAGCTGACGACCATCGGCATTCTCCAATTCATGTCTCCAACCATCCAGTTCTTTATTGGCGTCTACTACGGTGAGCCGCTAACGACCGCGCACATGGTCTGTTTTGCGTGCATCTGGGTGGCAATCAGTCTTTTTGCCTGGGACGCCTGGTCCCAGAGTCGCAAGATTCAGGCACTAAGAGCAGGCAGGCTTGTCTGACACAACTCGTCGTCACATGACGGATCTTTGCTTTTTTTAACACTCGGCAATGCAGCATTGGCCGACGCATTGTCGGATAATCGGTGACTTGCAGGGACTGTGAAGGCGCTGTGCTGTCACGACCGGGACACAGACAGCGAATAAGGGATGTCAGAAAAACTCAAACGTAGCCTGTTGATCGTCGGAATGCTCGTCGCTGCCGTTGGCCTGGCGGCGGGATTGTCACGCCTGAAGCCGCCGCCTGAGAAAAAAGAGGCAGACAGCATTGCGTCACTCGTCGAGGTTATGCCGCTTCGGCGGGAGACCGTCAGGTTCACGGTCGAAAGCCAGGGGACGGTCAGGCCACGCACCGAGACCGTGCTCAGCGCCGAGGTACCCGGTGCCGTGGTCTCGATCTCGCCGAAGTTCATTGCCGGCGGGATGTTCGAAGCGAACGAAGAGCTGTTGCGCATCGACCCGACCACCTACGAGGTCGCGGTCGAACAGGCGGAAGCGTTGCTCGATCAGCGACAAATCGAGCACGACGGCGCCGTCAAGCTGCAGCGTGAAGGCTATCGGGCAGAAGCCGAGCTGGCGGCCGCAAAAGCGGCGCTGGCGACCGCAAAGGCCGATGTCGTTCGTGCTCGACGAAATCTTGAACGGACCCGTATTCGGCTGCCGTATGCCGGAATGGTGCGTAGCAAGGATGCCGATGTCGGACAGTATGTGAACGTCGGCAGTCGCCTGGGTGTCACCTTTGCCACGGACCTTGCAGAGGTTCGTTTGCCGCTCACGGATCGCGATCTTGCCTTCCTCGAACTGCCGGATCCTGCCGAGGGCGCAGCTGAAGCGGGTGTCACTGGGCCTTCCGTGGTGCTGGCCGCGCGGCAGCGGGGTGAGATGGCAAGCTGGAAGGGCTCGATTGTGCGTACGGAAGGCGTTGTCGACGAGACTACTCGAGTGACCTTCGCTGTGGCCGCGATCGAGGACCCATACTTACGAGAGGCGTCGGCGCCGGGCACGCAGCCCCTGCCAATGGGCACTTTTGTTACCGCGGCTATTGACGGTGTGGAAGTGGAGGACGTGATCCGGATTCCACGATCTGCATTGCGCGGGAACGGTCAGCTGGTCGTTGTCAATGATGAGAATCGCATCGAGATTCGCGATGTCGACGTGCTGCGGACCGACGCTGAGTCTGCATACATTCGGGCCGGCGTCAGTGAGGGTGATCGCATCAGCCTTACGGTGATCGAAAACCCGATCAACGGACTCCTCGTACGCACCGAGCCGGTATCCGGGGAAGCGCGGCCTATTGCGGACACGAGGTAGCTGGCCGTGGACCCGCGTTATCACACGGACCAAAAGGGCATCATCGCGTGGTTTGCGAGCAATCACGTGGCCGCAAACCTGCTGATGCTGCTCATACTGGCGTTCGGCATCCTGTCGAGCTTCTCAATTCGCAAGCAGACGACGCCCGACCTCGAGCTACGTAACATCACCGTCCGCGTACCCTATCTGGGTGCGGCGCCGCAAGAGGTCGAGGAAGGCGTCGTCATCAAGATCGAGGAGGCTATCCAGGACATCGACGGTATCGTCGAGATCAACTCCCGCGCAAACGAAGGTCTTGGTAGCGTCATTGCTGAGGTCGCGACGGGCGAAGACCTCAACGAAATCCTCAACGAGATCAAAACGCGCGTCGATGCGATCTCGACGTTTCCGGCGCTGACCGAAAAACCGGTCATCGAAAAGCAGGAGATTTCGATCCAGGTCCTGTTTGTCGCACTTCACGGCAATATGGACGACTTCGCCCGTAAGGCCCTGGCCAATCAGATTCGCGACGAGCTGACTGAGCTGCCGTTCGTCAATCAGGTCGAGTTTCTGGGCGACCGTGACTACGAAATCAGCATCGAGGTATCCGAACAGACGCTGCGCGAGTACGGTCTGACGATGAGCGAAGTCGCGCAGGCGATTCGAAACTCGGCCGTCGATCTTCCCGGGGGGACCATCAAATCCGAGGGCGGCGATATCCTCTTGCGCACGGAGGGGCAGGTTTACACCGGCCTCGAGTACGCGGACATCGTGCTCAGAACCTATCCCGACGGCACCCGCCTGGTGCTGGGTGATATCGCGGACATCGACGACGGCTTCGTCGAGACCAGTGGTTTTGGTCGCTTTGACGGCGAGCCGACCGCGACCTTGCGCGTGCTGGCGACCGGTCAGCAAAACGAAATAGAGACTGCGAAAGCTGTTCGTGAGTACGTCGAGGAACGCTCAGCCAGCCTGCCGGCGGGTGTGTACCTCGATGCCTGGGCCGATCGCTCGCATTATCTCGAGGGGCGCCTCGAGATGATGATCAAGAACATGCTGCAGGGTGCGCTGTTGGTGGTTGTCGTGCTGGCCTTGTTCCTGCGCCTGAAAGTGGCGCTGTGGGTTATTGTCGGAATACCGATCGCGTTCTGCGGTGCTTTGTGGCTCATGCCTGTGGGGCCGTGGCCGGTGACCATTAACGTCATCAGCCTGTTCGGATTTATCCTCGTGCTCGGGATAGTCGTCGATGATGCGATCATCATCGGCGAGAGTATCTACACGAAGATCCGCGCCGACGGACATACGCTGGACAATGTGGTCAGCGGTGCGCGCCGGGTTGCCGTGCCCGCAACCTTCGGCGTCCTGACGACAATCGCGGCGTTCGCGCCAATGCTCTTCGTAGGGGGATTTTTCGGGCCATTCTTCGAGGCGATGTCCGTCGTCGTCATTCTGTGCCTGCTGTTCTCGCTCGTCGAATCCAAGCTGATTCTGCCCGCGCACCTGGCGCATGCGGACATCAAGCCCGTCGATGAAGCGACGATTTTTGCGCCGCTGCGAGATGCACCTCTGAAAGATCGGATCCCGCGCCTGTTTCAGCGGCTGAACCGATACGTGCAGCACGGCCTGCATCGCGTAATCCACAACGTCTACGAGCCGCTGCTGGAGAAGGCAGTCGACGCCCGCGGCGTCACGGTGGCGGTGTTCTTCTCCGTACTGATTGTTACGTTTGGCCTGATGAATTCCGGCTTTGTGCGGACCGTGATCATTCCCGAGGTGCCGGGCGACTTTGTCTTCAGCACCGTGACCATGGAAGACGGCACGGCGCCGGCGGTTCGCAATGAGGTGCTGGACCAGATCGAACGCGCAGTGCTCGATATGAATGCGGACTGGGTTGCCGAGAACCCCGGCGACGACGCACCGATTCATCACCTGGGGGTCTTCACGACCGGCGACACCGGAGGGCAGCTTGTCGCCGAGATGCCGTTGAACCCCGATCGATCACTGAATGGCCCGGAGGTCGAGCAAATGTGGCGTGAGCGCGTCGGTGAGATTCCCGGCGTGCGCGAGCTGACATTCAGCGGTGTCGACAACTTCGGCGGTGGGCCGCCGCTCAGCTTCAGCCTGATCGGCTCGGACTACGATCTCATCGAGCCGGCGGCCATCGAGCTCGAGCGCCGGCTCGCGGCGTACGAGGGTGTCTTCGACATCCGCAACTCGTTGGCCCGGGGCGGAGAGGAAATCCGGCTCAACATCAAACCCCAGGCTGAGGCATTAGGTCTCACACTGAGCGACCTGGGGCGACAGGTGCGTCAGGCCTTCTACGGCGAGGAAGTGCAGCGTATCCAGCGCGGCAAGGACGAGCTGAAGGTTATGGTCCGCTATCCGGTCGACGAGCGTCGCTCGATACGCGATCTCGAGAACATGCGTATCCGCACCCCGATGGGCGACGAAGTGCCCTTCGAAGAGGTCGCAGAGGTAAGTTTCGGCCAGGCGTACTCCAGCATCTATCGGCAGAATCGCAACCGCCTGGTCACGGTATCGGCGGACATCGATCCGGAACTCGTGGAGCCGGGCGAGATTATCCGCGAAGTCACCGAAGATCATATACCCGAGATTCTCGCGACCTATCCGGGCGTT
This sequence comes from uncultured Woeseiaceae bacterium, assembly GCA_964565135.1. Lineage (GTDB taxonomy): Bacteria > Pseudomonadota > Gammaproteobacteria > Steroidobacterales > Woeseiaceae > JBFGFX01. Next base: position 6,069 of record CAZMEA010000057.1, on the reverse strand, counting down.
CGCTTTTCGCTGGAGGGGGCAAGCCTCGATGAGCAGGAGTTCATCCGCAACGTGTCCGTTGCCTCGGTGGCGGCGCTCTTCCTGATTTACGGGCTCATCGCCATCCCGTTGCGGTCGTACGCGCAGCCCATGGTCATCATGTCCGTCATACCGTTTGGCCTCATCGGCGCGGTCATCGGCCACATTGTGATGGGCAAGGCCATCAGTATGTTCTCGTTGTTCGGCCTGATTGCACTGGCGGGCGTGGTCGTCAACGACAGCATCATCATGGTCGACTTCATCAACAAAGCCCGGGAAGAGGGTCTTGCGCTCAAGCAGGCGGTCATCCAGTCTGGCACGCAGCGTTTTCGGGCGATCATTCTGACGTCGCTGACAACGGCGGCGGGGCTGATGCCGATCATGTTCGAGAAGAGCGTACAGGCGCAATTCGTGATTCCGATGGCCATCTCTATGGCGTTCGGCATTCTGTTCGCGACGGTCATCACGCTGTTCCTGATTCCCTCGCTCTATATGCTGCAAATCGACCTGCACGCCGGTGCCGGTCGGCTCTGGCGGTTTCTCCTCGGCAGGGAGTCCGGTTCTCCGGAAGTTCAGGCCTGAGCGCGGCCTGGCTACGTGATGTAATCTATCTGTAACGCCCTGGCCGCACACTGGCCCCGCCCTGGACGCGGGTGTCCTTGTATGTGGTTATTTTTCAAGCAGAAAACGTACGCTGGAGAGTTCTGAACGCCATGTTGCTCATCACGGTGGCCCGAATTTTCAGCTTGCTGCGGCAGACCTTGCTGCCGACGCCGTTTCCGGGCGTTTTTCGCTATCTGCAGCGCCTGCTCGTGCTGCTGGTGTTCTTGCCCGTTCTCCTGCTCCTGCAGGTAATGCACTGGCTCGGTTTCCTGCTGGACGAAATCCTGTTCCGTGGCTATCGGGACATCGACGTGAAGGAGCCGGTCTTCGTCCTTGGCGTACCTCGCAGTGGGACCACGTTCATGCATCGGCTCCTGGCGCATTATGAGGGCTTTACGACGTTCACGACCTGGGAGTGTTTCCTCGCGCCGAGCATTGCCGAACGCTATCTGTGGCTCACATTGGGTGCGTTGGATCGACGCGTCGGCCGGCCTTTCGGCCGTCTGCTGGGCTGGGTCGAGCGTCGATTGTTTGGCTGGCTGGACGATGTGCATCCCATGAGCTTCGCCGCGCCGGAAGAGGACTACTTTGCGTTGCTCCCCGTCCTGTCGTGCTTCATTCTGATCGTGCCGTTTCCGGAAGCGGACTGGCTCTGGCGGCTGGGTCGTTTTGACCGCGACGCCTCGCCAGAAGAGCGTGAGCGTCTTCTCCGATGGTACCGACGCTGCCTGCAGAAGCACCTGTATGTGCGCGGACGCGATAAGGTGCTGCTGTCGAAGAATGCCTCGTTCGCCGGCATGGCAGGTAGCTTGGTTGACGAGTTTCCCGATTGTCGCCTGATCGTCTGCGAGCGGGACGCCCTGGCCGTCATACACTCGCAGTTCAACTCGCTGAAAGGCGGCATGCGCCTGTTTGGCGTGTCAGAGAATGATTTAAGATTCAAAAATAACTTACTGGATTGCTTGAAGTTTTATTACGAGAATCTGGACGAAATCAGCGCCCGGCATCCCGAGCGACACGTCCACCGTGTCCCTCTCTGGTCGCTGTCGACCGAACCTCGCTCCGTGATGACGGTGATCGCTGAACGGATGAGTCTGCAGATTCCGCCCGCACTGGATGCCGAGCTGACTGCGTACGAGGCAGCGCGAAAACCGGGCCCGCGCCCCGCGGTAACCGGCCGCGTGCTAGCCGGGTGGGGCTTTGATGCAGACGAGCTGGGGCGGCGCTTTTCGGCGTGGCGCCACGACGAAGGCCTGCGCATCTGAGAACCCCACCACGCTATGGTTGCTAACCCGACAATTCTGGATTCAGGCGTCACTGCAGCAGCCACCGCTGAGCAGCTGCGAGTCGCGGTCATCTCCGACGCGACGCCGGAGCGAAACGGTGTCGGTTCCTACTACAGTGACCTGGTTGCACAACTGGATGGTCGCATCGGACGAGCAGCGCTGTTTTGCCCGGAAGACGATGGGCAGCATTGGCATCGCTACGTTACGCCGCCGCTGCCAGGCGACAGTACCCAGCGCATCTGGTTTCCACGTCCGTTCAAACTCTGGCGCCAGGTCAAGGCCTTGCGGCCACACGCAATCATCGTCCCGACACCCGGGCCCTACGGACTGTTCGGTCTGTTTCTCGCCCGGCGTATGAAGGTGCCGTTGATCATCGGCTTTCACACCCACTACGAAGCGCTGGCGGGCATTTACTGGTCCGACCTGTGGGGAAAAATCTGTCGCTGGTACCTGGAATCCTGCAACCGGTTGCTGTTCCGGCACGCGTCTCTGACCTTGGCGAATTCGCCGGAGATGGTGCGGCTCGCCGAAAACATGGGAGCGGCACGCGTGGAGCTGATGGGAACATCGGTCGCGCGGGACATGCTCGAGCGCCCCTTGAAGCCGCTGGAACCCGTCGTCAAGCGCGTATTGTTCGCCGGGCGTTTGGCCGAGGAGAAAAACGTGCCTCTGGTGATCGACGTCGCGCGACAGCGGCCTGGGCTGGAAGTCAGCATTGCCGGCGACGGGCCGATGCGAGCCGAGATCGAGGCCGCCGCTGTGGAACTGCCGAACCTCAGCTATCTCGGCTGGGTGCCGCGCGAACGGATTGCTGCAACGATCGATGCGCACGACATCATGCTTTTGCCCTCGAAAGTCGAGTCTTTTGGCACAGTGGCTCTCGAGGGAATGGCACGAGGGCGGCCGGTTGTCGTATCCGACGACTGCGGTATTGCCGAATGGCCGGATCTCGCCAAGGGCCTGTTTTGCATTGGCGCCGATGAGACCGTGCTTACGGCGGTGGATCGAATCGTTGCGATGCCGGCGGAAGGCCGCAAACAGGTAGCGGCGAATGCGCGGCGTGCCGCCTGCGAACTGAACGAGTGGAACATCGATACCTGGATCCAGCGGCTGCAGCCGGATTTGAATCCGCTTCCGGGCACTGAGGCAGGATGATGCGATACCTGGCGTCCGTGCACGACGTGATGCCGGAGACGCTCGATCGCGTCGACCGGATTCTTGCCGAGCTCGAACAGCACGGCTGGCCGCCGGCAACGTTGCTGGTGGTGCCGGGGAAGGACTGGACGGATGACAGCCTCGCTCGGCTTAACGGCTACGCTGATCGTGGCCACGAACTGGCCGGGCATGGCTGGACGCACTCGGTGCCGCGCATTCGCAATCTGCGCCATCGTGTCCATAGCGTTCTGATCTCGCGGCGCGCAGCAGAACACTATTCCCTGGACGCTCTCGGCGTGGAGGCGTTGATGCGACGCTGCCGTCAGTGGTTCGACCTGCAGGGGCTGCCGTCGCCGTCGCTGTACGTCCCGCCGGCCTGGGCCCTTGGCCCGGTATCTGCGTCGCGGCTCTCCGGTATCGGCTTCCGCTACCTGGAGACCCTGTCAGGAATCTACGACTTCAAAACCGGCCGAACGGCGCGATTGCCGGTGCTCGGCTACGAGGCCGATACGGGCCTGCGCGCGTTGTTTCTGCGCTGGTCGAATGCGTCGGCCTTACGACTCGGTCGCGCCAGGGGCGCCGTGCGACTGGCCATACACCCGTACGATCTCGAGCTGAAGCTCGCAGACGATCTGCTGGCGGTCATTCGACAGTCGCCTGCGACCGCTGAAATCTCGGAGCTCAAAGCGCTGAGCACGCCGGCCGCCTAGGTTCATAGCCAACCGGGCACAAAAAAAGCCGGGCTGATGCCCGGCTTTTTCGTCGATCAGTGATCGATGACCTGCGTCGATCAGGCCGCTGCCTTACGCTCCTGCACTTCCTTGATCACGGCTTCGGCCACGTTCGTCGGGCAGGGCGCGTAATGCGCGAACTCCATCGAGAACTGGCCACGACCCGAGGTCATGGTTCGCAGGTCACCAATGTAGCCAAACATTTCGGCCAGCGGTGCTTCGGCTTTGACGCGGGTACCGGTCATGCCGGTGTCCTGCGACTTGATCATGCCGCGCCGACGGTTCAGGTCGCCGATGACGTCGCCAACGTGATCGTCCGGAGTGAACACGTCCACCTTCATGATCGGCTCCAGCAGCTGCGGTGACGCTTTCGGGATCGACTGGCGGAACGCCGCCCGCGTCGCTACCTCGAAGGCCATTGCCGATGAATCCACCGCGTGGAAGCCGCCGTCCAGCAGCTTGAAGCTGACGTCGAGCATCGGGAAGCCGGCGAGGGTGCCTTCAACAAGGCTGTCACCGAAGGCCTTCTCAATAGCGCCCCAGTACTCGCGCGGCACGTTGCCGCCAGTAACCAGCGATTCGAACGTGTAGCCCGAATTCGTTTCGCCCGGTTCGATCTTGTAGTCGATCTTCGCGAACTGGCCGGCACCACCGGTCTGCTTTTTGTGCGTGTAGCTGTCTTCCACCATCGACGTGATCGATTCGCGGTAGGCCACCTGCGGTTTGCCCATCTCGACTTCGATGCCGTGCGTACGCTTCAGAATGTCGACCTTGATGTCCAGGTGCAGCTCGCCCATGCCTTTGATCAGGGTCTCGCCGGACTCTTCGTCGGTGGCAACGCGGAAGGAGGGGTCCTCCTGAACCATCTTGTTCAGAGCGATACCCATCTTTTCGGTGCCTGCCTTGTCCTTCGGCTTGATCGCAATCGAGATCACCGGATCCGGGAACACCATGGGCTCCAGGGTCGCGGGGTTGTTCTGATCTGCCAGCGTGTGGCCCGTTTGCGTGTTTTTCATGCCGAGCAGCGCGACGATGTCGCCGGCCTGGGCCGACTCGAGTTCTTCGCGGGCATCCGCATGCATCTCGACGATACGACCGATGCGCTCGGTCTTGCCGGTGAACGTATTCAGTACCGTGTCACCCTTGTTCAGCGTGCCCGAGTAGATGCGCGTGAAGGTCAGCGCACCGTAGCGATCGTCCATGATCTTGAAAGCGAGCGCGCGGAGCGGCTTCGACGGATCGATCTCGGCGACGCCGCCCGTCGGGTTGCCTTCCAGGTCGATTTCTTCCTGCGGTTTGACCTCGGTCGGGTTCGGCAGAAATTCAACTACTGCATCAAGAAGGTTCTGTACACCTTTGTTTTTAAACGCAGAGCCACAGAAAGTCGGGAAGAAGTCGAGGTTGATCGTGCCCTTGCGAATGCAGCGCTTGATGTCCTCGATGGACGGCTCTTCGCCTTCCAGGTACTTCTCCAGGAGGTCGTCGTCCTGCTCGACCGCGGTTTCGATAAGCTTCTCGCGCCACTCTTCGATCAGGTCAGCCATATCCGCCGGCGGCTCCTGGACCTCGAAATTCTCCGGCAGGCCGCTGTCGTCCCAGATATAGGCTTTGCGGGTCAACAGATCCACGATACCGACGAAGTCGTTTTCAACGCCGATCGGCAGCACCATGACGAGCGGGTTTGCGCCCAGAACGTCTTCGATCTGCTTGACCACGCGCAGGAAATCCGCGCCGACGCGGTCTAGCTTGTTCACGAAGATCACACGGGACACTTCGGATTCGTTCGCGTAGCGCCAGTTCGTTTCCGACTGGGGCTCGACGCCGCCGGATCCGCAGAACACGCCGACGCCGCCGTCGAGAACCTTCAGTGAACGATAGACCTCAATCGTGAAGTCAACGTGTCCCGGTGTGTCGATGATGTTGAGGCGATGCCCGTCCCACTCGCAGCTCGTTGCAGCGGATTGAATCGTAATTCCGCGTTCCTGCTCCTGCTCCATGAAGTCGGTGGTGGCTTCACCGTCGTGAACCTCACCTGTTTTATGGATGCGCCCGGTCAGCTTCAGGATGCGCTCCGTGGTCGTTGTTTTGCCAGCGTCCACGTGGGCGAAAATGCCGATGTTCCTGTAGAGACTGAGATCTTTCATGACATCACCAATTGTGTCTCGTCGTACATTAAAAAAAGCAGTCACCCGCAGTCCCTTGGCGAGCCGCCTTCGGCGTTGCTCGAGGTACTGCAGTAGGTGCCTGCGCGTCTGTTTCTGGGCATCCCGGTCTCG
>CAZMEA010000056.1:0-12949 GCA_964565135.1 uncultured Woeseiaceae bacterium | reverse complement strand
GCGGCTTGTCGAACCAGGAAACCGCCAGGCGTGGCAACGTCTACGGCATGGTCGGCATGGGCATCGCCCTGCTTGCTACTGTGTTTGGCGCAGTCACGCAGAACTACGAGCTCCTGATTGGCGCGTTGCTCATCGGTGCCACCGTTGGGGTGGTGCTCGCTCGTCGCGTCCAGATGACGCAGATGCCGGAGCTTGTGGCTATTCTGCACAGCCTCGTCGGTTTGGCAGCGGTGTTTGTTGGTTACGCGAGCTTCATGGATCCGACCTCGTCGTACATGGGTGTCGAAAAGACCATCCACGACATCGAGATCTACATCGGGATCCTGATCGGTGCCGTCACGTTCTCGGGTTCGGTCATCGCATTCGGCAAGCTGTCGGGACGGATTGGCGGCAAGCCGCTCCTCCTCCCTGCGCGGCATTGGCTCAACCTCGGTCTGCTGCTTGCGGCAATCTGGTTTGGACGTGATTTTGTGCTGCAGTCTGCCGACGGCGCCGGCATGACGCCGCTCTTGATCATGACCGTTATCGCCCTGTTGTTCGGCATTCACATGGTCATGGCCATTGGTGGCGCCGACATGCCCGTCGTCGTATCCATGTTGAACAGCTATTCCGGCTGGGCTGCGTCGGCCACCGGCTTCATGCTGAGCAACGATCTCCTGATCGTAACGGGTGCCCTCGTCGGATCGAGTGGTGCCATCCTGAGTTACATCATGTGTCGGGCGATGAATCGCAAGTTCCTGAACGTCATCGCGGGCGGCTTCGGCACCGGTGGCGGTGCGGCCGCATCCGGAGACGGTGAAGAGCAGGGAGAAATCGTGGCCGTCGAGGCGCTCGAAACTGCCGAGATGCTGGCCGGCGCCAAGGAAGTCATGATCATCCCGGGCTACGGCATGGCTGTCGCCCAGGCACAGCACACGGTGTTTGAGATCACCCGAACGCTGCGCGACAAAGGCGTTAATGTACGCTTCGGCATTCATCCCGTTGCCGGCCGCATGCCGGGTCATATGAACGTCCTGCTCGCCGAGGCCAAAGTCCCGTATGACATCGTGTTCGAGATGGACGAGATCAACGACGACTTTCCTGATGTCGATGTCTCTGTCGTGATCGGCGCTAACGACATCGTCAACCCGTCAGCCCAGGAAGTACCTGACAGCCCGATTGCGGGCATGCCGGTACTTGAGGTCTGGAAAGGGCAGACGACGATCGTGCTGAAACGCAGCATGGCAACGGGCTACGCAGGCGTGCAGAACCCGCTGTTCTTCAAGGAGAACACGCGCATGCTGTTCGGCGACGCCAAAGACAGTCTGGACGCCGTGCTGAAGGCGCTCTGACCGCTTGCACAACCGAATTCCCTGACCGTCATCGTACGGTCATAGCCATTGCGAATAATGCCGTCGCGCGGGGCGGCATTGATTTTTGCGCCCCCTGCGGCACACTAACGCTATGGGGGAATCGTAATGCTGCTTGGGTCCGCCACGAATCTCGCGCAACAGGTTCTGCGAACCGACGTCGCCGGCATGCCGCTGGAGTGGATCGACTACCGCGAAGCGGTGCGCCTCTATCACTCTGGTCAGGTCGCCTACTCCTGCGGCACAGAGCTCTATACGGTCTTCGGCGGTTACAGTGCCGCCAGCGGCAGCCGCAGCATGATTGCCGTTAATTCGATCATCGCGACCAATGGCACGGGCCAGGGCCTGGCATTCGTTCGTGATCGCTACGTGCCGCCACTGAACAACCGGACCTTGTTCAAGCGCGATGCCAACCTCTGCCTGTATTGTGCGATGCCGTTTCAGACTCGCGAACTGACCCGGGATCACATCACACCGCTGTCGCAAGGTGGGCTCGACGTTTGGGGCAACGTCGCGACGGCCTGCAGACGTTGCAACAATCATAAGGGCGGACGCACTCCTGAACAGGCCGGCATGCAGTTGATCGCGGTGCCGTTTACACCGACCTACGCCGAGTACATCTACCTGAAAGGTCGCAGGGTGCTGGCCGACCAGATGCAGTACCTGTTGGCACACATCCCCAGATCCAGTCCGCTGCATGCGCGCCTGTCCGATCACCTGGCCGACAACAACATTGACGGCGGTCGTACCATCGACGACGCGTTCCCGGGCCAGTAAGGGACCGGATGCAGTATCTGATCGACGCGAGCGTCTACGTATTCCGGGCTTACTACTCCATGCCCGACGACATGGTCGATGAACAGGGCAATCCGGTTAATGCGTTATACGGCTTCTGCCGGTTCATCGGCGACTTCATCGAGCAGGTAAATCCAGAACATATGGCCGTGCTCTGGGACGAGAGTCTCGCTTCCTCGTTTCGCAACGACATCTATCCAGAGTACAAGGCCAACCGTCCGCCGGCACCGCCGGAACTGAAGCGGCAGTTCGAGCAGTGCAAAAGGTTCACGCGGGCCATCGGCATTGTCGACCACGCGCACCCTCGCTACGAGGCGGACGATCTCATCGGTACGCTGGTCGCTCGCGGGCGCAAGGAAGGACAGCCATCGACGATCATCAGCCGCGACAAGGATCTCGCTCAGCTTGTCGGCGTGGAAGACGTGTACTGGGACTTTGCCGGCCGCGGCAAGATCAGCTATCACAGCATCGCCGATTTTTTTGGTGTGCCGCCTGAGCAGATCGCTGACTTCCTCGCGCTGGCCGGCGACAGTGTCGACAACATTCCGGGTGTGCCCGGTGTCGGCAAGAAGACGGCCGCAGCGCTGCTGGATCACTTCGGCAGTCTCGATGAGATTTACGGCAATCTTGATCGTGTTCACGAAGTGACCGTCCGTGGTGCCAAAACGCTCGGTGCAAAACTCGAGCGACATCGCGACGCCGCAATGGTTGCCCGGCAGCTTACCGGCATAGCCTGCGATGCTCCGATCGAGGAGCACTTCGCCGGACTGATCCGCAGGCGACCGGACCTTGGCGCTGTTAACGCGCTCTACGATGAAGCCAACATCGGCACCGCGCTGCGGCGGCAGGCGGAGCGGCTCAGCGACCTGATCTGAACCCGATGCCTGAGTGGCGTGGCATCTTCGCCGAACTCGCCCGCTCGGGTTGTGTCGTTGACGACAGCTGTCGTCCAGCGCCCGTCGGTGGCGGAGATATCAGTGCGGCCTGGCGGGTCGACGGCGTAAACGGTCCGTTCTTCCTGAAGACCGGCGGCCCGGACAGCGGCGAGATGTTTGCGGCTGAGGCTGATGGCCTTGCGGAGATCGCCGCGAGCCAAACGCTGCGAGTACCCTGCGTCATCGCGACCGGTCGGTCTCCTTCTTTCAGCTGGCTTGCCCTCGAGTGGCTCGATCTCGAGCGCGGCACGGCCGATACAGATCGGCGCCTGGGCACCGAATTGGCGGCCATGCATCGCACGATCGGAAGCGCGCATGGCTGGCATCGCGACAACACCATCGGTGCAACTCCGCAGTCAAACAAGCTTTGCAACGACTGGTGCGAGTTTTATCGCGTCCATCGCCTGCGGCCGCAGTTCGAACTGGCCGGACGAAATGGCTTCGGTGGTGCATTGCGGTCGAAAGGCGAAGCTTTGCTGGATCGCCTCGACAGCGTGTTCGCCGGGCATACCCCGGTACCGTCTCTGCTGCACGGGGATCTGTGGAGTGGCAATCAGGCGGTGTCTGACGGGATGCCGGTGCTGTTCGATCCGGCGGTCTACTATGGCGATCGCGAGACCGATCTGGCGATGACCCGTTTGTTTGGCGGCTTCTCGGCGACGTTCTACGACGCCTATGCTGCTGCTTGGCCTCTACCGCCCGGCCACGAGGTTCGAACAGACATTTACCAGCTCTATCACGTGCTCAATCACCTGAACCTGTTCGGCAGATCGTATCTTGCCAGTACCTTGCGACTGATCGACCGCACGCTCGACGGCTCGAACTAGTCGTCGGCAGGTGACTCGATCGCGGCGGTATTGTCACCTTCAGCCACCTCAATCCCCTCGCCAAGGAAGTCCTCTTTGAAAAGGTAGAGCCTCGTCCCTTCGGGCGCTTCGAGCATTCGTGCGGCGCCCTCGTAGCCCGGGAACTTTTCGTACGCAATACCGTGTCTCTCGAGCGCCGCGTCCAACGAGTTCTTCTCGTACCATTTGAAGCACAGTGCCGGAGATTTCAATGCGATGCTTTCGCTGAGCCCGAGCGAGAGCCCCCCCGCGTCGAAGCGCATGTGCATGGTTGGTTCCTGTCGGATCGCATGGACCGCCGGGGCAAGCGGTGCCCAGAAGAATCCCGCCTGCATGACGTCGCGAACTGGAAGCGTGAGTTCAACCCAGCGCCCGCACAGTGAATCATCGACGTCTTCGGCGGGTGGGGGAAACGTGCGCGCCTCTATGAGGCTGATCATGTGTCCGTCGCGATCGGTAAACCCGATCTCGTTGAACACATCTTCATCGATGCGCATGAAGGAGAAATCGTAGCCGCTGTCCGTCATCGCGCGGGCGTGTTTTGCGAGATCGGTCTGGACCAGCGTCAGGGAGGGTGAATCGAAAACGCGTTCGTGCAGGCCAATGCAGATGTCCCCGTCGGTGACAACCGCGTGCCGGTGCGTCCAGACATCGCTGCTTTCGACCTCGGTAAAACCGAGCGCCTTGTAGAACGACAACGACTGTCCGACGTCATCCGTCTGTACACTGAACTCCAGCCACTTTCCGAGCATTGTCTGCTCCCGTTCAGTTCTCCGCGCCGAGCGCAGTCGCGCGTTGCCTGGTGGCTGCGCGCTCCGTCGATTCTTTCTCCCTGTCGCGCCCGCTGTCTGCCTCGGGCCATCCGGCAACGTGCCGTTCAATTAGATTCGCCAGCACTTCTATGTGGTCGTCGCGAGCATTGAGACACGGGATGTACCGCAGCTCTCCTCCGCCGGCTTCGGCGAACTGCTCGGCGCCCTCCATCGAAATTTCCTCGAGCGTTTCCAGACAGTCCACGGAGAAGGCCGGGCAAACCACGTCGATGTTGCCGACGCCGTTTGTGCCCCAGTCTTCGAGCGTTTCGTCGGTATAGGGCTTGAGCCATTCTTCTCGTCCGACCCTGGACTGGAAGCTGACGTACCAGTCGTCGGCGCCCAGTCCGAGCTTCTCTGCGACCAGTCGAGCCGTCTTCTGGCACTGACAATGATAGGGATCGCCACTCAGCAGTGTACGTCGCGGGACGCCATGAAAGGAGAACAGCAGCCTTTCTCCCTGCCCGTGCTTGTCCCAGTGATCACGGATGCTGGCGGCGAGCGCATCGATGAAGCCGGGTTCGTCGTGATAGTGATTGATGAAACGAAACTCCGGAATCCAGCGGCGGCGCGTCAGTGCTTCCGTTGTCGCGGCGAACACCGACCCGGTGGTGGTGTTCGAGTACTGCGGATACATGGGCACGATCAGAATGCGCTCTGCGCCTTTTTCGTGCAGGCGGTCCAGCCCCGCATCGATGGAGGGCTCCCCATATGACATCGCGAGCTCGACGTGAATATCGCCCGTCAGGCGGTCGCCCAACTCGTCATTCAGACGACGGACGACATCCTGCGAATACAGCAGCAGCGGCGAGCCGTCATCGGTCCAGATTTTCTGATAGGCCTCGGCTGATCGTGAGGGCCGTACGCGCAGGATGACGCCGTGCAGGATCAGCCACCAGAGAAAGCGGGGCAGCTCGACGACCCTGGGGTCGGACAGGAACTGTGCCAGGTAGCGTCGGACAGCCGGCGTCGTCGGCTCGTCCGGAGTGCCGAGATTGACGAGCAGGATACCGAGCGAATCGGACTGACCGTGCTCGTAAAGAGGCTGTGATTCAAACCTTGGCATGACTCGATGAGGGGGTGGCGGCGACGCGCAAGTGTCTGACTAACAATACTAAAACGACCCGAAGGTCGCTACTTTCGACATGCTATAGTCGCGCGATGAGCGATGTACCGGAATCTGATCCCGATGCATACGGTGTGGATCGCTGGACATTGATCCGCGATATCGTCGTGCTGCAGTTTAAACTGGTTGTCGACGGCTTTCGCGATTTTCTGCTCGTTCCAATCTCCATAGTGGCCGGGCTGCTGAGTCTGCTTCGTGGCGGTGATCGCCCGGGTGTCGAGTTCTACGAGCTTCTGCGCCTTGGTCGACGGAGCGAACGCGTAATCAACCTGTTCGGCGCGGCGGACAGGTTGCCGCCAGCCGCAGATGAGGACGTCGGCGTCCCCGACATCGACGACATGGTCGGCAAGCTCGAGGGTTACCTGGTCGAAGAGTACAAACGCGGCGGCATCACGACGCAGGCAAAAGACCGGCTGGACGACATCGTCGACCGCATCAACCGCGCAGGGCGTCCCTGAAGCCGCTTCAGCCTCGGACGTCCCGGCCAGAAATCAGGTCATCCAGGTGCGGGGCGGGGTGATCCGGTCCCATACGACCTTCCTTCAGACGGCCGATGTAATCCCGGTAAGCACGCATGGCCTGGTAGCCGAAGATCCACAGGATCGGCAGGTTCGCGTAGACGATGACGCCCAGTCCAATACCGCTAAGGTTGTCCAGGTCGGCGCTCGTTTTGATGAATCCCAGGGTCGCGACGAACACCATGAAACAGTAGAAGAAGCGGAACGGCATCGCGCCACGGGCACCGAAGATGTAAACGATGCCCTGTTCGCCGTAATAGCCCCACGCAATGATCGTCGACATCGCAAAGGCCCACGAGGCAATCGTGATCAGCCACTTGCCGAGGCCGGGCTGAACCGAGTCGAAGGCCTTCGCCGTGAGCGTCGCGCCGACATACTCGCGATAGAAGCCGCCGCCTTCTACAACCGGCTCCGTGCCTGCGGCGATACTGCCCCACTGAACCGTAAACCCGTTGGCGCTCGCAGTAACGATTCCGGTGATCTTGTGCAGATACTGACCAGTGATCGGGTTTTCGTCTGCACGGACGATCATTGTGACCGTCTCACCGTCGCGCCACTCGCCCTCGGCAATCGGGGTCGTGCCAAACTGCCAGGCGCTGCCGTCGTTGATGATGGCCGGCGGCTCGTTGAAGGTGACGTCTGGGCCGCGGTTCCAGATACCGGTTGAGAGAATGATCAGTGCCGTGAACGTGCACACCACGATCGTATCGATGAAAGGCTCCATGCCGGCGACCAGCCCTTCGCGCACCGGTTCGTCGGTTTTGGCCGCAGCGTGCGCCATGGGCGATGAGCCCTGACCGGCTTCGTTTGAAAAGACGGCCCGCTTCATACCAAACAGGAACGCCGAGCCGGCCGTGCCGCCGATGAATGCGCCGGCAGCCTCTGTTTCAGAAAACGCGGACGTAGCCATCAGCGCCAGCAGCGTCGGGATCTGTTCGTAATTGGCAAACAGCACCCACGAACCCGCGCCGATGTAGAGCACGACCATGAACGGAACGAGCAGGCCGGCGAATTTGCCGATTCGCTTGATGCCACCGATCAGCACCGAGCCGACGATCAGGCTCAGTACCAGTCCGGTAATCCAGCCAGGTACCGCGAAGTACTCACTGGTGATGTCAGCGACGCTCCACGACTGAAACATATTTCCGCCGGTCAGCGACGAGAGCATGATGCACAGCGAGAACAGGACAGCCAGGGTCTTGCCGACCCAGGCGAGATCGGGGTTCAGTCTGGCGAACGCCTTGTCGGCAACCCACATCGGCCCCCCGTGTGGATTGTCCGGGTCGTCCGTGTTCCGGTAGAGCATGGAGAGGGTGACCTCGGTGAACTTGATTGCCATGCCGAGGATTCCGACGATCCACATCCAGAACATTGCGCCCGGGCCGCCGAGCATGATGGCCAGGGCGACACCCGAAATATTGCCGAGACCGACGGTTCCCGACAGCGCTGCGGACAACGCCTGGAAGTGATTGATGGCGCCGGGATCCTTTGGATCGTCGTAAACACCTCGGACGACGCGGGTGCCGTGTGTCAGCGCGCGGTATTGTGAAAAACCACTCCAGATCGTGAACAGCACGCCTGTGCCGGCGATGATGAAGATCCAGGTTTCATTCCACAGGACGGCATTGATGCCGGCAAGAATCTGGGGCAGGTCGCCCATGGTGTTCCCCGTCGGTGGTGGCGGCGCGTGACCTTAACAGCTTTGTTGTTTTACGCGCTGTACAGTAGGGGACCATCATGGAGCTTGCTCACAAGCGGCGCAAGTCGTGCGCCGGTTGGTCGTTGTCTCAGACGGCTTCCATAATTGCGGTCACGCCCATTCCACCGGCCGTGCACACCGAGATCAGTCCGCGGCCTGAGCCCTTCTCCTCGAGCAGCTTTGCCATCGTGCCCATGATTCGGGCACCGGTGGCAGCGAACGGGTGGCCCATCGCGATGCTGCCGCCCTTCACGTTCAGGCGATTCAGATCGATCGGGCCCATCGGCTCATTCCGACCCAGACGGGTGCGGCAGAAGTCTTCCGACTGCCAGGCCATCAATGTCGCGATGGTCTGTGCTGCAAAGGCCTCGTGAATCTCGTAGAAGTCGAAGTCCTGAAGCGCGAGGTTGGCTTCCTTCAGCATGTCCGACACGGCGTAGGCCGGCGCCATCAACAGGCCTTCGTCTTTGATGAAATCGACAGCGGCGACCTTCGCGTGTGTCAGGTAGGCCACGATTTCGAGGTTTTTCAACCTGGCCCACTCCTCGGTGGCCAGCAATACCGCGGCGGCGCCGTCAGTGAGCGGCGTGCTGTTACCGGCGGTCATGGTGCCGTTCTCGCTCCGGTCGAAGACAGGTTTCAGTTCGGCGAGCTTCTCGATAGTCGTGTCGCGGCGAATGTTGTTGTCTACCTCAACATCGAGGAAAGGCTGCACCAGGCCGTTGTAGAAGCCGGAGTCATACGCCGCCGCGGCCTTGATATGGCTCGCCAGCGCCAGCTGATCCTGATGCTCGCGCTCGACGCCCATGCGTTGGGCCGTCTGTTCCATACTCTGGCCCATGGAAAGACCGGTTCGAGGCTCGGTGACGCCGGGCAAGACCGGCTTGAAATGCCCCGGGCGAATCTTGAACAGCGGACCGATGCGGCCCATAGGCGAGCGTGCCCGATGCATTTCGAGCAGCACCTTGCGGTACTCATCGGGATAAACCACAGGTGCATCGCTGATCGTATCCACGCCTGCAGCGATGCCCGAATCAATCTGTCCGAGGGCGATCTTGTTGCCGATCATGATTGCGGCTTCGAGGCTCGTGCCGCAGGCCCGTTGCAGGGTAACGCCGGGCGTCTTAAGCGACAGCCCCGACCCGATCACGCATTCGCGCGCCAGGTTCCAGTCTTTCGAGTGTTTGATTACTGCGCCAAGCGCTACGTCGCCAAGCGTCTGTCCACGGAGATCATACTTGTTGACCAGCCCTTCCAGCGTGGCCGTCATCATGTCCTGGTTTGAGCAGTCGCGGTAAATCGAGTGCGCGCGGCAAAACGGGATTCGTGTACCACCAACTACGCCAACGCGTCTTGCCTGTCCGTCGTGCAACATGGTCCCTGAAGCTCCGGATGGTATTGAGCGCCGTCACTTTACACGAAAGGTGACGGGCAACGAAGAATCTGTATTCGCGAATGCGATTCGCAGATATAGTCCTGCGATGGAGCAAGCAGCAGCGACAACGGCGTACGTTCGCACGAGCGGACGGCGTGAAGAAGCGGGGAAGATCATCCGCGTGGCCGGGCCGCTGATCGTCAACAACCTGTCCATTGCCGGCATGCAGTTCGCGGATGCCGTCATGGCGGGCAGCATCGGCGCTCGTGAGCTTGCAGCCGTTGCCGTCGGCGGCAGCGTGTGGTTCCTCGGCTTCACGTTGTGCCTTGGTCTGATGATGGCGCTGTCGCCCATTGCCGCCCGTCACTTCGGGGCCGGCAATCCGGCATTAATCGGACGCTACACCCGACAGGCGCTCTGGCTATCTCTGGCGCTCGGAATCACCTTCATTGTGCTGATGCAAACGCTGGCCGGCTCTGCCCTGGCCTACGTGGGGGTGTCTGAAGAGTTCAGGGACCTCACCCTCGGCTATTCGCAAACAATTGTGTACGGGGCGCCCGCGATCTGCGCCTTCCTCGCGTTCCGCTTTACGACGGAAGGCATCGGGCAAACCAAGCCGATCATGTACACGTCTCTGATTGCGCTGGTCAGCAACGTCTTCCTCAACTGGGTATTCATGTTCGGCAACCTTGGTGCTCCGGCCATGGGTGCAGTCGGTGCCGCCGTCGCGAGCGCGACAACCATGTACCTGATCATGTTTGTTCTCGGTTTCTACCTTTACGTACATCCGCGTTATCGCCAGCTGGAGATATTCGTTCGCGTCGCTCCAGTACGGATGCCGGTACTGCGCGAGATACTGGCGCTGGGAACCCCGATAGCGGTCACGGTAACCGCAGAAGCGGGACTGTTTTCGGCAGTGTCGATCATGATCGGGACACGCGGGTCGGACATCACTGCGGCGCACCAGATTGCCATCAACTTCGCCTCGACGATGTTCATGGTGCCGCTGGCGCTGAGTGCCGCTACGACGGTCCGCGTCGGCCAGGCACTGGGTGCCGGCTACCCCGCAGACGCCCGTTTCGCCGGTTACACCGGCATTCTGATGGGTGGCCTGTTCATGACCGGCTCCGCCATCTTTCTGCTCGTGTTCCGCGATACCGTGGTAGGGCTTTACACAAACGATCCCCAGGTTCGCGATATCGCGATCAGCATGCTGCTGATGGCGGCCGTGTTTCAGGTCGCGGATGGCGTGCAGGTCGGCGCGGCAGGCGCGTTGCGCGGGTTCAAGGACACGCGAGTGCCGATGGTACTGACGACCGTGTCTTACTGGGTGCTGGCTTTCCCGCTGTCCTACCTCGCCGCCGTTGTGTACCTGTCGCCACCCAGTTACATCTGGGGTGGTTTCGTCATCGGCCTGACGGTAGCGGCGTTTGTGCTGACCTGGCGCTTCAACAGCGTATCAAGAGTGCCTGCCTGATCAGCCCTGGCCGAAGGAGGGCGCATCCCCGGCGAGGTATTCCTCTTCCTCGGGGGTGTTCTCGCGACCCAGCAGCCGGTTGCGATGCGGAAAGCGCCCGAACTGCTGGATGATGTCGTGATGCAGCTCGGCGAACTGGGCGATCGTCAAAAACGTTTCCTGGTAAGTCGGCGACACGGCCTCGGCCAGACGGTTGTAGATCGCGACGGATTTACCCTGCACTTTTGCCGACTCTGCATGCTGCAGCGGCATGTAGAAGAAGACCCGCTGGATCGGCGTTAACGCCTTGTCGCTCTTTTCCATGGCACCTTCGACGCACAGACGCAGCGCTTGCTTGTCGCATGCATAAGCATCGGCCAGGCCGCGGTACACGTTGCGACGAAACTGATCGAGCAAAAGAATGAGTGCGAGGCGACCGTGCGGCGACTTCACCCAGTGGCCAAGCTGCCCTTCCGAGGCGGCCTCGACGTCGCCCATGAAGCGAGCACGAATCTCTTCATCGAACACGGGATCTTCGCCGAACCAGATATCCATCCGTCCGTCGATTTGCGGTGCCGACAGCTCTTTCTGCTCGAACCAAAACGACAGAATGGCCTCGATGCGAACCTGATCGACGTCGGTGATCGTCGCATCCATGCTGTCGCTGAGGAGTTTTACGGCCATACAATCTGCCTGCTGCGCGTTGCCGGTCGACAGAGCGATCGCTCAGCCGATAGCCCGGCGAATTGTGACCCGCGTCACGGATTCACGGGGTCTCGCCAAACCATAGTGTTTCTACCTCCTGATGCTAGCAAATGCTGTGCGGTCTGACTCGAAATTGAAAAGTCGCGGCGTTTTAATCGCCGACAGACCGGCAGCGGAGAAGCCAGGTGTCTGGGGCACGCTGGTACTGGTTCTGCTCTTCGCTGGTTGTGGCGGTAGCGGAAGCGAGCCCGAGGCGGAGCTCCGTGCGTGGGTCGCTGCGGCAGAGGAAGAGGCCGAAGGCAGGGACCGCAGGGCGTTGATCGCCAGAGTTGCAGAGGGCTATGTGGACAGCCGCGGCAATAATCGCGACAGTATCGACAAGCTGTTTCGGTATTATTTTCTGCGCCAACAGTCTGTGGTCTTGCTCAGCGATATCGAGACCATAGAAACATTCGGGGAAACCGCCGCAGAGATTGCGTTGACGGTGGGGATGGCAGGTTCGACCGGGGGTTTGAATCTGTCGGCAGACGCCTGGCGTTTCGAGCTGGAGCTCGAAAAGCACGAAGGCGACTGGCTTCTCATAGGTGCACGTTACGGTGCGCTTGGTGAGGAGCTGCGTTAAAGAGGGGGTTCGCTATGCAGGGCTTGATTGCAGTACTCCGGTGGACGGGCCTGGCCTGCACGCTGATCCTGGTTGGTTGCGCGGGCAGTTCGTTGATGACCCGGCCATCGGTTCAGCTACAAAGCGTCGATGTGGCGGAGGCGACTCTGGCGGGTCAGAGCGTTCTGCTGGGCTTTAGCGTCCACAATCCGAACCCGTATCCGCTGCCGGTCAGTGGCATTCGTTACAAGGTGCGGTTCAACGGCCAGAACTTTGCGGGCGGGGAAACGGACGGTGAGTTCATGATTCCGGCCAATGGCGATGGCAGTTTCACGATCAGCGTCGACATGGACCTCCTGGGCTCGACGACCCAGATTTCCTCGTTGTTGCGCGCAGGGATGAGCGAGAACGTTCACTATGAACTGTTCGGCAATCTGGATCTGGCATTGCCGGCCACGCCCTCCGTGGCCTTTACTCATCGGGGCAGCATTCCCCTGCACGATCGGCTCGCCAAACAGCCTTAGTTTCGCGGGTAACCGTCTCTCCCCCGCAGATCGGCTCCGGGGTAAGCATGATCCGAGGCCGGTTAACTCTTTGATATATAGCGACTAGGTGGCGGCTCCGGGAGCGCCGGTGCCGTCTCGGCTTCGTTCCAATCCAGTCTCCCGTATACTCTCCGGCTCGGTCTGCCGCCTCATATGCCCTGACTCCGCTGCGTTCAGACGGATTGAAA
>CAZMEA010000055.1:0-13075 GCA_964565135.1 uncultured Woeseiaceae bacterium | reverse complement strand
TGGCGACCGACTTGATCTGGGCAAAGACCCGCTCGCCCTCGCGGAGCGAGAGCTGCCGCGCCGAGCGACGCGTAATCCGCGCGAGTACCTCATCGCCACCCAGGCAGAGCAGCGCCCAGGCAACCCCGCCCTCCCCGTCGGTAATCCGGCGTACCTCAGCCGGCAGGATGTTCAGGATGCTCGATCCCTCCGGCATGTCCCGGCAGAGGCTCACGTCTGCGGCGCGAATCCGGACGCGCAGATCGTCCCCGACCTGCCCGACCCGGCCGGCAACCCGCAGATCGCCGCCCGAGAACTCGAGGCGCGTGATGTCGTCGTCTTCGTGCGCCGCCACGGTCGCGGCAATCACGCAGCCGGCGTCATCGCCCTGCAGGCGAGTCACCTCCGGGTGCGTCATGACTGCCTGCAGTTCACCGCTGGCAACGACTGAACCCTGCTCGAGGACGACGAGATGATCGCAAAGGCGGCTGACCTCTTCGATGCTGTGACTGACGTAAAGAATCGGCAACGCGAGCTCGGCATGCAGGCGATCCAGAAACGGCATCACATCCTCTCGACGCAGGCGATCCAGCGAGGCCAGTGGCTCATCCATTAACAGCAGTTCGGGCGCACGATTCAGGGCTCGCGCAATGGCAACGCGCTGCGCCTCACCACCGGACAGGTCGCCGACCGAGCGTTCGAGCAGGTGCCCGATACCCAGCAGGTCTGTAACGGTGCCCTCGTCGATCGTCGCTCCGCCAGGGACACGACGCTTTGCCGCATAGTCGAGGTTGCCGCGAACGTTCAGATGCGGGAACAGGCGTGGCTCCTGGAATACGTAGCCGACACCGCGCGCCTGCGGCGGCACAGACACGGCAGCGTCTGCGTCGTCCCATACGGATGTGCCTACGGTCAGCTTGCCGGAGGCTGAAGGTTCCAGTCCGGCGATACAGCGCAGCAGGCTGGTCTTGCCCGAGCCCGAACGACCGTAGATGCCGGTTATGCCGGTCGCGGGAATCGACACGTCGACGTCCAGCCGAAACGCGCCTCGATCCAGCCGGTATCGCGCGTCGATCGTCGAGGGCTCCGGTGCCGTGCTCATCGTGTCGCCCACCGTCGATTCACGACATACATGGTCAGCAGACTAATGAACGCAAAACCGAGCAAGACGGCCGACAGTGTGTGCGCGCTGGCATAGTCGAGCGACTCGACGTGGTCGTAGATAGCGATCGATATCGTGCGGGTCTCACCGGGGATGTTGCCGCCCACCATCAGAACGACACCGAACTCGCCCAGCGTATGCGCGAAGCTCAGCACGATTGCGTTCAGAAAGCCGCGCGAGGACAGCGGCACCGCGACGGAGAAAAACGCGTCCAGGCGGCTGGCACCGAGCGTCCACGCAGCTTCGAGGCTATTACGCTCCAGCGCTTCGAACGCATTCTGCAGCGGCTGTACCGCAAATGGCAGGCTGTAAAAGCAGGACGCGATAACGAGGCCGGTGAAAGAAAACGTCAGCGCTTCGCCGGTCATCTCCACCCACCAGCTGCCGAGGGCACCGTAGGGTCCGAGCACGACCAGGAGGTAGAAACCCATAACGGTCGGGGGCAAAACGATTGGCAGCGCGACCGCTGCCTCGACGAAGGCGCGTGCACCGGACCGGGTGCGTGCAAGCCACCAGGCAATGGGCGTTGCGATCAGCAGCAACAGCGCCGTTGTGACGGCCGCGAGCTGTATCGACAGCCAGAGTGGGCCGCCGCCCGGGATACCGAGAAAATCGCTGTCAGTCATCCGTCGTCCGGAACCGTGTAGCCACGGGTCTCGATAAGGCGACGGCCCTGCTCGGATTTAAGGAACGCAAGCAGCGCTCGTGCCGATGAGCTTTCTGCCGCGTTGCGCAACAGCACCACCTGCTGTTCGACAGGGCTGTGCAGATCGCCCGGCACGTCCCAGCGGCAGCCGGGAACATCGGCAAGTGGCCCGTGCAGCTGGGCCGCCGACACGAAGGCAAACCGCGCATTGCCCGTCGCGGCGAACTGCAGCGTCTGGCCGACGTTTTCACCAACGACGAGGCGATCCTGCAGGGCGCCCGACTCGTCGAGGGACGCGAGGACCTGCTCGGCGGCCAGCCCGTACGGGGCGGTACGCGGATTCGCGATCGCGAGCCTGCCGCCGGAGTCCTGCACGAGTGCATCGCGGCAACGTCGGTCAACGAGATTGCGATCTGCAGACCAGAGCACCAGCCTGCCAACGGCGTACGTAAATCGGGTGTCGGCAATCGCGTGGCCGGACGCTTCGAGAGCTTCCGGGCGAGCCACGTCGGCGGCCAGGAAGATGTCGAATGGCGCACCATTGCGAATCTGGGCAAACAGTTTGCCCGTCGATGCGGGACTCAGCGTAACCGCATTACCGGTCGCCGCCTCGAACGCATCGACCACGTCGCGCATCGTGCCGGCAAAGTTGCTGGCAACGGCAACGCGTACTGGTTCGTCTGCACTTACGGTGATCGGCGCGAGAGACGGCCCGAAGACGAGGAATGCAGCAAGCAGCCAGCGGATTTGGCCACGGCGTGTCATGGCGCACGACGATATCAAATGACCGAATGACAGGCGATCTCGTGTACCGCGCAGTCGATATTCCTGACGGGCATCCGAACGTTGCAACCCTTTTGCCGGCAGGAACATCTATGCAATGACGAGTGCGCACTCGGCTCAACACTTCAACGTCTTTTAACGACGGGAATCTGCTGAAGCAGCAGGGTCCCGAATGGAGCTTTGTCATGC
This sequence comes from uncultured Woeseiaceae bacterium, assembly GCA_964565135.1. Classification (GTDB taxonomy): domain Bacteria; phylum Pseudomonadota; class Gammaproteobacteria; order Steroidobacterales; family Woeseiaceae; genus JBFGFX01. The sequence continues at coordinate 10,316 of CAZMEA010000055.1, read as the reverse complement.
ACTCAGAAAGACTGATATCGCGTTTCAGCGTGCTCGCAGTAGTCGTCGCGCTGTTCACTCTGTCCGGTAATGTCGTTGCCGACGACGGCGAGGAAATCGTCAGCGTCGAGATCAACTACGCCGACCTGAATCTTGATACGCACAAAGGGGTAAAGCGTCTACATGCCCGATTGCGGCGCGCGGCGCGGCATGCCTGCGATGTGCGGCCGGTTCGGGAGACGGGCTCGATCGCGGTCAGCCGCGCAGCCAGGGCTTGTTACGAACGAAGCCTTGCCGCGGCCATCGAGGAAATAAACAACGAGCGCCTTACAGCGCTCGTGTATCGCGGGGCGGGCGTGCCCAGCAGTTGAGTGCCGTCGCGCAGGCGGCTCGACGAATTCCGCGAAGACGTCGAGCTGCCTGGTGGCAGGCTACCAGCGTCCGGTGAACATCCGGCTCGCTGTGCTTCGATAAACGCAGTGACATTCGTCACCCTCAATCTTGGTCTCACAAAGCGCCATCGTGCCAGCTGGGCACCCGAGGCCCGTGCGAGCCATACGGTTGGCGGTGCTGCGTTCACGGCGCTCGACCTTTGTCCAGTCACCGGAAATGAGCGCCTCAGCTCGAAGCTCTTCCATGGGAACGTACGTGCCACAGCCCGAAAGAATGAGCAGGCTGGCTATCAGAGTTATCTGTTTCATTTGGCGGCCTCCCGATCGCAGAGTCGGGCGAACCTCTCCGTTCACCCATCCTCTCGTTTACCAACTTCCACTTCGGCTATCGGTGACATAATTCCGCACTTGATCAAGCAGACGATGACTCGCAGGGCTGCGTGCAAGGACGCCACGGCGCAGGGCCTGCCCGGTCTCGAATGACCGGCAGGTGTAGTGTTTCCGCAACGAATATGACAAAGCGCGCTTTTGTGACAGCGGTCACACGCGGCCAGCAGGCTCGATAAGGACTAAGGTGGAGACTGCGCCTGGATCTTATTTCGGGAGAGTTTCGAGACGCCGACAGGCATCCTCGATGACATCGTCTTCCTTCGCGAAACAGAATCGCGCTATGGCGTCACCGTCGGTCCCGGTGAAAAAGGACTGCCCAGGCACTGCCGCAACGCCGGTGGTCTCCAGCAGGTACATCGCACGCTCAGTACTGTTGCTGCCGGGCAATGACGACGTGTCAGCGAGGACGTAATACGCGCCTTGTGGCACGCACGGAGTCAAACCGACGTCAGCGAGCACACCGCACAAGCGGTCTCGCTTCCGGCGGTACTTGTCGGCCAGACTCTGGAAGTACGCGTCGTCGAGTTGCATCAAGCCGGCGGCAGCGCCGATCTGCAGCGGCGTCGGTGCGCACACGTAGATAAGGTCATTGAAGTTGCCGATTGCGGCGGCGATGTCCGGGGTCGCGAGGCAATACCCGATCCGCCAGCCAGTGATACTAAACGTCTTGGAGAGCCCCGAAATGGTGATCGAACGTTCCCACATGCCCGGCAGGCTGGCCGGACTGATGTGCTCGAGACCGTCGTACAGGAAATGCTCGTAGATCTCGTCGGTAAACGCGATCAGATCGTGCTTTGCGCAAAGCTCCGCCATCCGCGTGAGCTCGTCACGCGTCCAGATCTTGCCGGACGGGTTCGACGGCGTGTTGACGATGACACCTCGGGTCCGGTCAGTGATAGCGGCCTCGAACGCATCGAAATCGATATCCCAGTCCGGTGCCTGCGTTTTGACGAAGACCGGGACAGCGCCCGTCGCAACCAGCGTGCTGCGGTGATAACTGTAATAAGGCTCGAAAAGGATGACCTCGTCGCCGGGTTCGAGTAGTGCGAGGCATGCGCAGTAAAGGGCGCCGGTGGCACCGGCGCTGATAACAACATTTGTCTCCGGATCAACGTCGAGGCCCGCACGTCGCTGGTAATACTCGGCAACCGCTTCGCGCATCGCACCGACGCCGTCGTGCCGCGAGTAACTGTTTGGCCCGTTGTCGATGGCTGCCTTGGCCGCCTCGCGCACCGGGGCCGGTATGGTCAGGTCGCAGACGCCCTGCGACAGATTCACACCGCCAACGCGTTCGCATTCGACGCTCATGGAGCGCAGCTCCGAGCGTTGCACCCATTCGTGTCGGGAGCTGAGCTTCATAAAGGTATTCCTGGCTGATTCGGGTGGGGCGACTGATCAGGCGGCCGGCCTGCGGATGCCCAAGCGTTTCATTTTCGACCGCAATGAGCTCGCCGGCAAGCCCAGCACCGACGCTGCGCCGTCGGCGCCGTCGACGACCCACCCGCATTGCTCGAGCGCTGCTGTGATATGGCGTCGCTGCATACCCTCGAGACTGTACTCGTCTGTGTCCGGCTCGCTGGCTTGCGCCGCGGCCGGTCCCCTGCCCGGCACGAGCGCCATGTCGGTGATCACGACCGGCTGCTCCTGAACGGCAGGCCGATAGTCGAGAACCTCCGTACTCGAACCGATGATTGCACGTTGCATGTGCGCTTCGAGTTCCCGGACGTTACCGGGCCAGTCGCGCGTCATCATGTCTTCCAGCATGGCGTCGGAAATGGCCGTAACCCGCGAGCCCAGTTCCGCCGCGTGTCGGGTCAGGAAGTGATTGGCCAGCTCGGGAATGTCCTCGCGACGCTCGCGCAGCGGCGAAAGCTCGATTGGAAACTGGTTGATGCGGTAATAGAGGTCGGCACGGAACTCACCGTGTCCTACCATTTCCTGGAGATCGCGATTGGTCGCGGCGATGACCCGCACGTCCACCTTGATGGATTCGGTACCGCCCAGTCGTTCAAACTCTCCCGTTTGCAGTACGCGAAGCAGCTTCGCCTGTACATCGAGCGGCAGCTCGCCGATCTCATCCAGGAACAGCGTGCCGCCGTCGGCAAGTTCGAAACGGCCTTTGCGACTCGATACCGCATCGGTGAACGCGCCGCGTTCGTGCCCGAAGAGTTCGCTCTCGATCAGGCTGGACGTCATCGCCGCGCAGTTGACGGACACAAGCGGCCCCTCGTGACGATTGCTGATCTCATGAATCGCCCGCGCGACCAGCTCTTTACCCGTGCCTGTTTCGCCGAGAATCAGTGCAGTGACGTCGGTCGGCGCGACCTTCTCTGCAGCGCTCAGCGAGCGGCGCATGGCCTCTGAGTTACCAATGATTCGATCGAAACCGAGCGCAGCGCGAACCTCCTCGCGCAGAATGACATTCTCTGCCTGCAGCTTGTCCTTCAAGACCTGGATCTCGTCCAGCGCCTTCTGCAGGTCATGCCGCGCGAGCACCTGCGCGGTGACGTCTTTTACTGTGCCGAAAACGCGGACCATGTTGCCGTTCGCGTCGCGATCGACTTCGCAACGATCCTCGACGTACACGATCTCACCGCTGCTTTTCAGAATGCGGTACTCGAGCGGCGGTGAGCCATCGATGAAATCGGGCGACTGCAGGCCGGCACGAACGCGGTCCTTGTCGTCCGGATGTACACGGGCTGTCAGCGCCTCCAGGGCGTCGTCGCTCTCGATCGAGCAACGAATCTGGTCCGCCTGCCGGGACTGCGACACGCGCGCATTTTCCCAGGTCAGCGGACCGGGCCCGGCGGGCGTTATCTCGTAACTTCCGACTCCGGCAACGCGCTGCGATCGCTCCAGGTCCTTCTGTCGCTTGGTCCGGCTCTGGTGACTGACGAAACGCAGCCAGGACATGCCGCAGATCTGGAACAGGAGCTGCAGCTCAGAGAGTTCCCGCTGGGTCCATTCCCTATGCCGGGTGAGCATGCCGATACTCGAGACACCAAGCACGTCCCCGGTGCCGGACAGCGGAAAAATCACGCAGCTCTTCAGGCCTCGTTGCTTCAGGTATTCCCGGTCCTTGACGGCGTCCTCGGGCAGCTGGTCGGGCATGATCAGCGGATCGCGATGCCCCGAGTACAGGTAATTCATGATGTAGGGCGCGTCCAGCAGCTCAACCGTCTGGAAAGGTCCGCCCGGCCGGCGAAAACCGAACGCCATGTTGCCGCTCGCGATCTTGAGCTTGCGATCAATCACCCAGGTCGACGCACGCTCGAGCTCGTACTCGTAGCTCAATCGTCGAATGGCGTTGGTGATCGCGTTGCCAACCGTCTCGTTGTTCGCAGCCACGACCTGGTTGGTAATCTGGTCGACCTTGGCCTGGAAGTCGACACGCCGCTTGAGTTCGCGCTGGGCGAGGACGCCGTCAGTCACGTCGCGGACCCAGCAAAACAGCCGCGGGCCATCGGTGAGGTCGAAGCGAGTCATTGCGACGTCGTGAATTCGAAGCTGGTGATCCGTGGTGACGTGTTCCCATTCGAACCTGACCGGATCACCGGCGTAGGCGCGCTCCATATACTCTTCGCCGACGAGCCTGGCGCCTTCCGCGGCCTTCGGATCACGCGCGCCGATTTGCCAGGGCGTTCGCCCGACGATCTTGTCGCGACTGCGCCCAAACATCCGCTCGAGCGCGGGATTGCAGTCCACGAAGATGTTGCCGCGCAGGATGCACAAACCGTCCGCCGCCGACTGGCCCACCAGCCGGAACAATTCGGTCTGGGTCTTCAGGCGCTCGTATTCGTCAGCGCTGGCCATCAACGGGGATGCGATTCGACCCGGCGTCGTCATGGTGCGCGCGTCACCGGAACCTGGGCAAACCCGTCCAGCGCCTTCAGCCATTCGGCGGTCATGATGTCTATAGCCGCCTTGCCTTTCTCTGCCGTCGCCAGCGTCGCGTCACCGAAGATGCCGCTCGGCGCGTAGTTGGGATCCCGCGGATCCGCCGACAAAATCCCCGGCAGGTAACCCCCGTAGTTCTTGTCGGGTCGCTCACCGTAGTCGGTAACGGCCTTGCTCATATCCACGAGCTCCGGCTGCAGGTACAGATTGATCGACGTTTCCATCTCGTCGGAATGGCCTCCGGCCCGCTGCTCCTGCAAGGCGTCAATCGCCTCCGTTTCCAGATCTCCCCAGTTGACCACCAGCGATGGCACGCCGGTTCGTGCGCGGATTTCCCGTGCTGCGATCGAGATCGGCAGACCCGTCGCCTTGTCGATGCCTGTGTTCAGAAACAGGATTCGGCGAGCACCGGCGCGGACCAGCGATAGGGCAACCTCGCGTATGTAGCTCTCAAACACGGCGGAATCCCGTATCTCGGTGCCCGGAAAGTCGCGGAACGCCGGGAACCATCCATGCAGCACGGGCGGCGCAACGATGACGTCCCGTTCGGCAACGGCGACTTCGAGCAAATGCTCCATGACCACCTGATCGGCGTTCATAGGCAGGTGTGGACCGTGCTCTTTGGCACCGGCACCGAACGGCAGAATCACGATTGGCGTGGTCTTCATCCGTTCTTTCGCCGCAGGCCAGCTCAGTGTGCCGAGATACGCACCCGCGGACGATTCATCCGCCACGGCGCCTGCCGAAACAAGAACTGCTGCCAGTGCTGCGAGGAGACGATTTCTCAAAGACGTGCCCGGTATCTCTGAATGAGGCAGGAAACCGCGTCCCGCAACCGTTGTCAATCGACGATGGGCGATCGCAACCCCGACGGATGCAGATTGGTAAACTCCGAGCCATGACGCGCGCTTACTTCGTTTCCGATCTGCATCTGACCGGCCCGGATGATCCGCGCACGCGCCTGTTCAACCGGTTCCTGGAGACGGTCGCGCAGGACGACGGTGCGACACATCTATTCCTCCTGGGCGATGTCTTCGACATGTGGCTGGGAGGGCATCGTTACTTCATCGATCGATTTCAGGACACGGTGGATCGCCTGACAACGCTGGGCGACCGGGGCGTCGAGATTCATTACTTCGAGGGCAATCACGACCTGCATCTGCACCCGTTCTGGTCCGAGGAGCTGGGGTTTCAGGTGCACCCCGATCCGATACATCTGACGCTCGGGCAGGACAGGCTGCGGCTCGAACATGGAGACCAGATGGACCCGGACGATCGCGGCTACATTTTTCTGCGATGGTTCCTGCGCACGCCCCCGATGCGGTTCCTGATCCTGCATTTGCCCGGCGCGCTGGTCGGCTGGATTGGCGAGCGCGCCAGCGCGCACAGCCGCACGTACACCTCGGAGACCAAAACGATTTCGCACGAGAACGCGGTGCAAAAGATCCGCGAGCATGCGGCGAAAGTGCGGGCGGAACGTGACTTCGACCTGATCATTTCCGGCCATGTCCACGTGCGCGACGATGCGCATGTCGAAACGCCGGCCGGGCCCGCGCGTTCGGTCAATCTCGGCAGCTGGTTCGATCGACCCTGCTGCTTTCAACTCGATACCGACGGCGGACGCTTTGTCGAGCTGGTCGAGGACGATATGGCACAATTGCCGGTCTCGTCGAAGCCCGCCACGGTTGCTGCCTCATGAACTCCATTCGTACCGCCGTCATTGGTGTCGGCCACCAGGGCCGTTGGCATGCCGACAAGTTCAAGGCGCTGGAGCGCTCGACGCTGGTCGGCGTGGTCGACGCGAACAGCGATAACTGCCAGAAGGTCGCGGGTGAACTCGGCGTGGAGGCAATCGCCGACTTTCGTGAACTGATCGGCAAGGTCGATGCCGTCAGTATCGCCACACCCACGCCGTCGCACTTCGAAATCGTCAGCACCTTGCTCGACGCTGATATCGACGTACTCGTGGAGAAGCCGCTGACGTCCACGGTCGAGGAAGCCCGGCAGCTCGTTGAACTGGCGGACCGTAAGGGCCGCGTTCTGCAGGTCGGGCACCTGGAGCGCTTCAATCCTGCGGTCATGGCAGTCGCACCGACGGTCGCGGAGCCGCGCTTTATTGAGTCGCTGCGCATCGCGCCTTACAAGCCGCGCGGCCTCGACGTCAGCGTTGTTCTCGATCTGATGATTCACGACATCGACCTGATCCACAGCTTTGCCGGTTCTCGTATGGCCAGTGTCGACGCCGTCGGACAGTCGATTTTCTCGAACAACATCGATATCGCGAACGCACGAATCACCTTCGAGAACGGTTGCGTCGCGAATGTCACCAGCAGCCGGATCAGCCTCAAGACCGAACGCACGATCCGAATTTTCGAATCGCACGCGTATCACTCGGTCGACCTGTTTGCGAAAAACTCGACGAGTTACGTGCAAAAAGGCGAAGGCCCGGTCGAAACGCCGGATGACCTGGAGATCAACCAGGCTTCTTTCGACGCGAGCGACGCGTTGATGGTTCAGGCATCGGCGTTTCTGGAGTCGGTGGCCGGCGGACCGCCGCCGCTTGTCGACGGCCGCATTGCCATGGAAGCGCTGGAAACCGCCGTAGCTATCAGCGAAATCATCGAGCAGGGAAAATGAGCATGCAGGTACCGTTTCTCGACCTGAAGCGTGGCTTTGCCGCGCACGCGGATGCCTTCGAGCAGGCGATAACCCAGGTCGCCGCGAGTGGCTACTACATTCTCGGGCCGCAGGTGAAAGCGCTCGAGGCCTCCATGGCCGAGTATCTCGACGTCCCGCACACGCTCAGCTGCGCGTCCGGCACAGACGCGCTCCATCTCGGGGTGGTCGCCAGTGGCATTCAGTGCGGCGACGAGGTCATCACCACACCGTTTACCTTCGCGGCGACGGTGGAGTCGATCCAGTACGTCGGCGCGACGGCCGTTCTGGTCGATATCGAAGCGGACACGTTCAACATCGATCCGGCAAGGATTGAAGCGGCGATTACCCCGAAGACACGGGCCATCATGCCGGTTCACCTTTTCGGGCTGCCGGCGAATATGGACGCCATTATGCAGATCGCGGCCGAGCACGATCTTGTCGTTATCGAGGATGCGGCGCAGAGCCTGGGCGGTCGCTGGAAGGATCGGCAAACCGGCAGCATCGGCACGGTGGGTGCCTACAGTTTCTACCCGAGCAAGACGCTGGGTTGTTTTGGCGATGGCGGACTCGTCGCGTGTCACGACGGCGATCTCTACCAACGCCTGGTTGAACTCCGCAATCACGGCTTCGATCCGGCCGGCAATCACGTGCGGCTCGGCTACAACAGCCGGCTGGATGAGATTCAGGCCGCGATTCTCGAGATCAAGCTTCCGCACTTCGAGGCCATGATCGAACGACGGCGTGAGATCGCCCATCGGTACAACGAAGCGTTCTCGAATACCGCCGCGGAAATTCAGGCGAACCCCGAAGGCACGTACCACGCGTGCGGGTACTACACCATTCTCGTGCCCGACCGCGACGCAGTGCGGAAGACACTGCAGGACGAGGGCGTTGCGACAGCGCTTTACTACGGCAGGCCGCTGCACCAGCACCCCTACTACGGTGGTACCTGCCGCATCACCGACATGCCCGTTGCGGAAGACGCCGCCGGACGCTGCCTGTCGTTGCCGATCTATCCGGAGATGACAGACGCCGAAGTCGACTACGTTGTAGCGACCACGGTCGCGGCACTCGATTAGACCGGTTCGCTAACCGCGTCGTCGGCCGGTCACGAAGCCGTAGTGACCGTACTTTGTCTTTACTGACAGCCAGTCACGCAGATACACCACCTCGTCGGTTTGCGGCAGGTCGCTGAGGTCCTTATTGCCGCTGCGCAAACGCCGCCAGGCATTCTCCAGCGCTTTGTAGCGTTCACCGTCAACGCCGTTGCGCTTGAGGCCCACCGAATTCAGCTTGAAATGACGGACCGGCGTGCCGCCGATCGTCGAGTACGGCAGCGCGTCTTTCCTAAGAGGTATGAATCCCGCCACCATGCAGAAGGGACCGATGCGAGTGAACTGGTGCGCGGCAGCCATGCCCCCCATCACGACATTGCGTCCTACTTCGACGTGCCCGGCGAGGGTGGCGTTGTTCGTCAGTATCACGTTGTCGGCAACGATGGTGTCGTGTCCGACGTGCGCACAGGTCATAAAGAAACAGTTCGAGCCAACCCGGGTCTCAGCCCCTGGCAGGTAGGGGCGGTTGATGGTCACGTACTCGCGGAAGACGTTGTTGTCACCGATAACGACCCATGTTTCGGAGCCGTCGTAACCCGTATGCTGCGCGAGCCCGCCGATAACGGCGTGAGCATCAATCGTGTTGTCGCGACCAATTCGAGTGAACTCGCGAATGACGGCGTAAGGACCCAGGCGGGTTCCGTCACCTATCTCGACGTTGCCTTCGATGACGACGCCCGGCCCAACATCGACGCCCTCGCCCAGCCTGGCGTCTGCCGATACGACTGCCGATGGGTGAATCTGTGCTTCTGACATGGCCCTGGTGCCGGTAGCCCTGATTGACGCCAGCAGTGTGGCGGACGCTCCTGTCCATTTCAACGCACGACCGATCTGCAATAATGCTGAGATGACCAATCGGGGTTGTCAGCCATGAATCCATTCTCACGTTTGACCCTTAACGGCTCGCAGGCGATTACGGTTCTGCTGTGCGCGTTGTCGCTGCAAGGCTGCAGCGAAGAGCCAGTCGAGCCGACCGCCCGGGTCGATGTCCTCATAACAGGCGGCACGGTGTTCGATGGCTCGGGCTCGGCGCCGATCACTGCTGACATCGGTATCGAAGGCGATCGTATTGTTTTCATCGGTGACGCAGCTGCGGAGCTGATCGCGGGGCGCACGACCATCGACGCATCCGGTCGCTGGGTCGCACCGGGATTCATTGACGCACACAGCCACGCGGTCCTGGACGAGGACTACGGGCGTGATGCGATTCCCTACCTGGTCCAGGGCATCACGACAGCCGTACTCGGGGTCGATGGTTCCGGCACGCCGGACGTTGCGGAGCGACTGCGGGCCTGGCGCGACAGGGGCATCGGCACGAACGCCCTGCACTATGTCGGACACGGCTCGATACGCCGGCAGGTCATGGGCATGGACGATCGCGAACCGACCGCGGATGAACTCGACCAGATGCGTGAGCTGGTCGTCAAAGGGATGGAGGAAGGTGCGTTCGGGCTGTCGACCGGTCTCTTCTATGTGCCCGGCGCGTACGCATCTACTGACGAGGTCATCGAGCTGGCAACCGCGGCGGCAGCCTACCCGGGCGCCATCTACGACACTCACGATCGCGACCTTGGCGCTGTCTATGAAGGCATCGGCTACGACGCCTCCGTCGCCGAAGCTATTCGAATCGGCGAGGAGTCAGGGCTGAAAGTCATTTTCAGCCACTACAACCTGCAGGGCGCGCACAATTACGGACGCGGCGACGTGGCCGCCCGGTACGTCAACGAAGCGCGGGCCCGGGGTGTGGACGTGCAGGCGGCACACCATCCTTACACCGCCACGCAGAGCAATCTTCGTGCGTACACGATGCCCTACTGGGCGTCGGCGGGCGGCATGGAGGACATGGTCAGTCGCTTTGACGATCCTGACACGTCTGCCCGGATCG
>CAZMEA010000054.1:0-13138 GCA_964565135.1 uncultured Woeseiaceae bacterium | reverse complement strand
AAATCATATGAATGTGCGCGTCGAAACCGCCCGCCGTCAGGATCTTGCCCTCGCCGGCGATCGCTTCCGTCGTCGGACCGATCACGATATCGACGCCCGGCTGGGTGTCCGGATTGCCGGCCTTGCCGATCTTTGCGATTCGGCCGTCGCGAAGGCCAACGTCTGCTTTGTAGATTCCGGTGACGTCGACGATCAGCGCATTCGTGATTACCGTATCGACGGCGCCTTCGGCGCGTGTCTGCTGTGACTGACCCATGCCATCACGAATCACCTTGCCACCGCCGAACTTCACCTCTTCGCCGTAAACCGTACGGTCCGATTCCACCTCGATGATCAGGTCGGTGTCGGCCAGTCGTACCTTGTCGCCGGTCGTCGGGCCATACATCGAGACATACGCTGCGCGTGAGATCTTGGCCATCAGAGCGTCCCCATGATCTTCTGGTTAAAGCCGTACACAATTCGTGACCCGGAGAGCGGGACGAGATCCACGTCGCGTTTCTGGCCAGGCTCAAAGCGCACGGCGGTGCCGGCAGGAATATCGAGCCGCATGCCGCGAGCGGCATCGCGATCGAAGTCGAGCGCCTCGTTCGTTTCGAAGAAGTGGTAGTGCGAGCCGACCTGGATCGGGCGGTCACCGGTGTTTGCCACGGTGATGGTCGATACCTCGGCGCCGGCATTGATCTCGACAGGATCGTCGGCAGGAAAGACTTCGCCCGGAATCATCGCGCGCTCCTTATCGAATGGGTTCGTGGACAGTGACGAGCTTGGTCCCGTCAGGAAAGGTCGCCTCGACCTGGACGTCGTGGATCATCTCGGGAATCCCGTCCATAACCTGGTCGCGGGTCAGTACCGTGGCACCTTCGGCCATAAGCTCGGCAACCGACTTACCGTCGCGTGCGCCCTCAACGACAAAATCGGAAATCAACGCAATGGCCTCCGGGTAGTTGAGTTTGACGCCTCGCTGTAATCGATTGCGCGCAACCATCGCCGCGAGCGATATCAGCAACTTGTCTTTCTCTCTCGGCGTGAGTTGCATGCGAGTAGCTCCTTGAATTGTCAGCAGTGCCAAACGCGCGGCAGTTCCATGCCGAAAGCGCGCCCGAGTTTCGTGTACATACGGCCAAACGTGTTGCGCATAACCTGGCTGTCCTGCGCGAGAATTCGCACGACGGTGATCGCGCCCAGGCAGGTTGCGCCGACTCGCACGTTTGGCGGGGTTTCCATCGCGCGCACGACGTTGACGACTTCGCCACAGTCTTCGGCGGCTATGACCACGGTCGACAGGCAGTTTGCGGCATTAGCGACGGAGGGTCGCTCGAGATGCGCGTCAACGGGACCCGCGAGCTCGTCGTCCAGCAGAAAGCTGTCGGCGAACACGAGTTGACCACCGATACGGATTCGCCAGCGGTCAGACAGCCTGCCGCTCTGTACGGTCTCCCCCATGGCTCGCCGCCCGAAGACGGTACTTTCGATAGCGATCAATCGACTGTTTGGTGCCATGTCGATCTCGAGCGTGCGTGCCAGACGTGAACCTTCAAAGACAATGGTTTCCTGCGGCAACCAGCACGCAACACAGTTCTCTTCGATGTGTACACGTGTTCTTACCCGAGCACTGTCCCCGCCGGCTGCACGATAGATGCGCTCGGCCGCCTGCGTCGTGACGGTCCCCTGGCTGCCGGCTCTCCAGCGAAAGTCGTTATCGATCGTATCGCCATCGGTAAGTCCACCCGCCGTATTCAGCAGCACGGCCTCCAGTGAGCGGTCGGTTCGCATCGGGAAGCGCACTTTGCAACAGCCCTGCTGGTAGAGCTCATCGATCGCCGTGCGGTTGGCGATCGATTTGAACGACAGTCTCGTACGCCCGGAGGACCGCTGAAGATTGTGGGCAAGGTTCTGAATGATCGAGACGTCTGACATTGCGGGCGCCTCAGTATATGTCGGTCTGCGGACGTGTCACGAGCGTTTGTTGAATCGTAAATACGAACATCGGAGCCGATGCGTTTCTTCACAGCACATCGGGTAAACTTCGAGACCAGCAACTTCGCACAATCCATGAACAATGCCTATCACGTCGTACGTCAAAAGCGGATCTCGAACTCTCCTGATGTTGCTCTCGTTTGGTGCAACTATGGCCGTTGATGCCGCAGACAACGATCCGCTTCGCGAGCTTCGCTGGGAAAACCGGGTCCTGCTCGTGTTCGCAACAAGCATGGCCGACGCAGAGGTCACGGAGATGCAGACAGTTGCGGACGCGTCTCGCGCGGAGTTGGCCGATCGGGACCTGGTGTTTGGTTGGGTGCTGAGCGAAGGCGACAGTCGACTGGACGGTCAGCCGGTATCGAGCGCCTACGCAAAGCAGATTCGGGATCGCTCCGGATTTGCGTCCGATGCCTTCGGCGTTGTTCTGGTTGGCAAAGACGGCAGCATAAAGGCGCGCTACGAGGGTGTACCCGATATCGATTCCGTCTTCGCGCTGATCGATGGCATGCCGATGCGTCGGCGCGAGATGCGCAAGTAGCTGCTGCGGGTGCCTGCGTCGACCCTGATCCAATCAGGTCATCGCTCCTCGCCGCTAGCGGTTGGACGACTGATTCGTCCGATCTCATGACGATGACGCCCGGATGAAAGATGTCCTGGCAACTTTCTGGATGCATGCGCGCGGCAGTATTCGCGACCTTACGCCAATCGTCGCTGTCATCGGTGTATTTCAGTTTCTTGTCCTGCAGCAACCGCTCAACGGGGTTGTCGGGCTGCTCATCGGAACCGTCTTTGTCGTCCTTGGCCTGACGCTGTTCATTTACGGGCTGGAACTGGCGCTGTTCCCGATCGGTGAGTCGCTCGCCATATCGCTCGCTCGAAAGGGCAGCGTCTTTTGGCTACTGGCTTTCGCCTTCACGCTGGGCTTTGGCACGACGATTGCGGAGCCTGCGTTGACCGCGGTGGCCGGGGAGGCGGCAAGCGTAGCGGCGGCTGCCGGCGTGATTGCCGACACTGAATCGGCCCGCAGCGGCTACACGCTGGGTTTGCGTTTAACCGTCGCAATTTCGGTGGGTGCCGCATTGATTCTGGGCGTGCTGCGCATACTGTTCGCGTGGTCATTGCCGGTCATGATCGTTGGCGGCTACGTCGGGGTGATCGCAATGACGGCCATCGCGCCTCCGGAGATTGTCGGTATTGCCTACGATTCGGGCGGCGTTACGACGTCTACGGTGACCGTGCCCCTCGTCGCGGCACTCGGCGTCGGCCTGGCATCGTCACTGCGTGACCGTAACCCTATGACCGACGGCTTCGGTCTGATTGCGTTCGCGTCATTAACGCCGATCATTCTCGTGCTGGCCTATGGCGGGATCACGGCATGGATATGATCCTCGAAGGTCTGCAGACCCTGTTTGCGACGCTGACGGATGTGTTGCCGATCGTACTGTTCATTTTCGGTTTCCAGGCGCTGGTTATTCGCAAGCCGTTACCGAATCTGCCTGCGATCATCGCGGGGCTGGTGCTGACGGTTCTTGGCCTCGGCCTGTTTCTCATCGGTCTGGAGCAGGCGCTGTTTCCGCTGGGTCGCCTGATGGCCGAACAGCTGACGGCGCCGTCTTTTCTCGGTGTCGATCTCGCCTCCGGACCGCCCGTCTGGTCGGATTATCTGTGGGTGTACGTCTTTGCGGTAACCATCGGTTTTGCTACGACGATCGCCGAACCTTCGCTCCTGGCCGTCAGTATGAAAGCGAACGACGTGTCCGGTGGCGCGATCAGCGTCTGGGGCTTGCGCGTGGCCGTCGCTATCGGCGTCGCGTTCGGTGTCGGCCTCGGCTGCTATCGCATTGTCACCGGCCTGCCGTTGCCCTACTTCATCATGGCGGGTTACGTCGTCGTGATCGTTCAGACGTTCTGGGCACCGAAGCTGATCATTCCGATCGCCTACGACTCGGGTGGCGTGACCACCTCGACCGTCACGGTTCCGCTTATCGCTGCGCTCGGCCTCGGTCTCGCCGAGACGATCCCGGGCCGCAGCCCGTTGCTGGACGGTTTTGGCCTCGTCGCCTTTGCCAGCCTGTTTCCAATAATAAGCGTGCTCGCGTACGCGCAGCTCACAATAATGGTCGACCGATTTCGCTACGGACGGTCGCAGTTCGACAATGATCCAACCGGGGAGTCCGGGGAGGGCAGCCCATGAAATTCAAATTACTGGTCGTCTTCGTGGAAGACAGCAAGACAGAAAAAGTGCTCGAGGCGGCACGCGATTCCGGCGCGACCGGGTGCACGATCATCAATCATGCGCGCGGCGAGGGCATCAAGGCGCACAAAAGTTTTCTCGGGATGGCGTTGACGAGTCAGCGTGACGTCGTGTTGATGCTGGTCGAAGAGCACCTCAGTCGCCAGATTCTCGAGCACGTCGGCGAGGTTGGCGGGTTCGACGCCGAGCCGGGCACCGGACTTGCGGTGCAGATCAACGTCGAGGATGCAATCGGTATCATGCACCAGGCTGAGCATCTTGCGGATATTGTGGAGGACAAACTGTGAGCGATTCCGACTGGATTCCCGTCAAACAGGTGATGCGCACGGAAGTACCGTTCGTCGACGGCCGAATGACCGTGCTCGAAGCACTGCGGGTGATGAAACAGAAAAAGGTCACCTCGCTGATCGTTGAAAAGCGTTTCGAACGCGATGAATGGGGCATGGTGCTGTTCTCGGACATCGCCAAACAGGTGATCGCCAAGGACAGGGCGCCGGAGCGGGTCAACGTCTACGAGATCATGGCCAAGCCGGTAATCTCGGTGCGCCCCGATATGGATATTCGTTACTGCGCCCGTTTGTTCGCACGATTCGGCATCAGTCACGCGCCGGTTGTCGAAGAAGACAAGGTCGTCGGCGTGGTCAGCTACTATCTGCTAGTACTCGAGGGCCTGACCAATCTTGATTGAGCGACGTTGTCCCGCTGATCGTGTGTTACCCACAGGCATGGGCGCGTGCGCCCGTTTGCCTTAGGCTCGCCGCATGGACTTCACACGAATAACGTCCGCCATGCTGGGTTGGCTCCGCTCAGCATCAGACGCCGCCGCGCAGTGGGCCGAAAGCCCCGCTTTCTACACGCAGGTTGGGGTCATCGTCGTCGCCGTATCCCTGGCCTTCGTCGTCGCACTGGTGATCGGCCGCTCACCGGTCTTCGCCAAGCCCGCAGAAACAGCCCGCTTCTACCGGGCCCGGAACACAGTGCATCAGCTCAAAGACGCGCTGTTCCCTTTCTTTGCGCTTCTGGCCCTCGCTGTCGCCGTCAGGGTCGTGATCTCGCTGGAGTATCAGCCGTGGTTGACTCGCGTCGCCGAGAGCGTCGCGCTCATCTACCTGCTCTACTCGCTGATCACGCGTTACGTCACGAATTCCTTTATTCGAGCGATCGGCCGATGGATCGGAATTCCCGTCGCAACGCTCGCCGTGTTTGGCTGGCTCGAGACCGTTACGAGTTTCCTCGACAGTGTCTCACTGTCTGCAGGAAACGTCCGAGTTTCGCTCTACGGGCTGACCAGAGCGTTTGTTTTCGGTGCCGTGCTGTTCTGGCTTGGCCGTGTGTCGAACGCAGCCGGCAAGGATGCGATTCGCCGCCAGGCTCATCTCGACAAGGGAACTCGCGAGGTTGCCGCGAAGCTCTTCGAGATCTCCGTCTTCGTGGTCATCTTTCTGCTGCTACTGCAGATCATGGGTATCAATCTCACGACGCTCGCTGTGTTCAGCGGTGCGCTCGGTGTTGGTCTCGGGTTCGGCTTGCAGCAGATCGCATCAAACTTTATTTCCGGAATCATTATTCTGCTGGACCGATCGCTCGCCATCGGCGATCACGTCGAAATGGAGGACGGGCGCTCCGGCACGGTTCGTGAGCTCAACATGCGCTTTGGCGTCATAGAAACGTACGACGGCAAGGACATCGTCGTGCCGAACGAGCAGTTCATCACGACCAGCTACATCAACTGGACGCATAAGGATCCGCGACAGAGATATTCGCTGGAGTTTCAGGTTGCCTATTCGACCGATCTCGATCGATTGTTCGAGGACCTGCGCCGGATCTGCGATGAACATCCGCAGGTGCTCAGCGGAGACGATCTGCCCGTGGATCTTCGGCCGGACGCCGAGATCGCCGGTTTCGGCGATTCCGGCATCGACATACTGGTAGAGTTCTGGATGGAAGCCATCGACGACGGGCAGAACAGAGTCGGCGCGGACTTGCTGCTGTCCATCTACCATCTGTTCCGTGAGAAGGATTACGAGTTCCCGTTTCCGCAGCGGGAAGTTCGGCTGCTTGGCGAGCAGGTGGATGTCGAGAACGTCTGACGCAGCGACATCGATTCTTGATGCACTGCGCACGAATACGCTCGGCAGCGCGTACTTCTCTCACGACGACCACCAGCTGGGATCGATGCAAGTCGGCAAGTTCGCGGACCTTGCTGTCCTGAGTGAGGATTACCTCGACATCTCCGAGGAAGACATCAAGGGCCTGCGTTCGGTGCTGACCCTGTTAGACGGTGAGGTGGTCTACGCAGATCCCGTAGCCGGTTTCGACCCGGACGACTTCTGAGCAGAGAAAAGAAATTGGCGAGAGGAGCAGCTTAGAAACAGGTGAAGTCGTCGTTACCCGCGGGTGCACAGTGATCGGCCCAGCCGTACTGCTTCCAGTAGTCGACCAGGTTTAAGTCCGTGACCAGCTGCTTGAACGCCGGTAAGGCACGAACCTCCGACATGACCGGGTACCACAAGGTGCCGAACCGGATCGTCGTCCTTCGGGCTTCTCGTGAAAACACCTCGAGCGCAAACTCCGGCTCCCCGAAATAGGCAGCCAGCAGGGCGACGTCCTGGTACTTGCTGGGCCAAAACGCGGCTTCGTCCTCGAATGTTCGGTGCAGATACTCGAGCAATCGATCCGGGGCGTTGAACCGTTCGGCGGCTGCCCGATAAAAGTCATCGGCCACCGGAATAGAGGTTGGTCTGTCGGCAAGCGCTTGCCTGGCAGTGGCAGAGTCACCCTCGCTCAAAGCGATGACCAGCAGGGTAAATTCGCGTCGCCAGTCGGTAAATTGCGTCGCATAGGCACGCGCTGCATCAAGGTCCCCGCCACCCACGATCCGGTCAAATCGCACTCGAGAAGGTGGGGTTGGGGTCGATGACGCAGCATCTATTTGCTCAGACACGGCAATAGATTCGCGACTCCGTCCGGCACGCATGAGGAAGTTCGCGTAACCGCCCAGAATCGGCGCTTTGGACGACAGCGCGATCGACTTCTGAAACGCCTCTTCCGCTGCGATCCAGTTCATCGTCGCGTAGATCAGCGTGGCGTACTGATCGTTGACCGTCGACGAGTCTGGGTCGAGCGCCAACGCACGCTCTGTATAAGCCATTGCACGTTCGATGATTGCCGGAGCCATCTCCGGCGGATTGTTCCACATCGTCGAGCCCGTGCGAACGCCAAGCCGCGCCCAGGGGGCGGAATAGTCGGGGTCAAGCTCGATAGCGCGTTCGTAATCACGTCGCAGATAGGCTTCGTAGGCCTCCAGGTTCCGGGTACCTGCACCCCTGAAATCATTGACGCCGCCGACGCCGAGACGCACGCCCAGGGCACCGGCAACGGCCGAGGAGATGTCTTCCTGAATGACAAAGATGTCCGCAAGCTCGCGGTCGTAGGTATCCGACCAGAGGTGAAAGCCGTCCGCGGCATTAATTAGCTGTGCCGTGATTCTCACCCGGTCGCCGTTCTTGCGAACGCTACCCTCGAGTATCGTTTCGACACCGAGGGTTTCGCCAATCGTTTTCAGATCCTGAGGCGTGTATTTGAAGGCGAACGAAGAGGTGCGGCCCGCGACCCGGAGACCGTCCAGCCGATACAGTTCATTCAGCAACTCTTCGGCGATGCCGTCACCCAGGTACTCCTGGTCGCGCTCCGGGCTCATGTCGACGAATGGCAGGACGGCAATCGACTGCTCGGTTTCCGCGCCGGACGCTACGACGGGCTCATCCCCGACGGGTGCCTGAAAGCCGGTCCACGCCATCATCGCCAGCACGGCCACAAGCGCGCCAATCAGTACGTAGTCGATGGCGCCGGAGCGGGGCGGCGCTTCGTCGCCAGACTCAGCGCGAACACCGTCCGGTGTCAGCTCATAGGCCCAGGCGAGTATCAGCGCGAACGGAAACGCGATGCCCAGCAGCACCAGCACCATGGTCTCGAACCAGACAGGCAGTCCCAGCGGTTCCCGGATTGCAGAGACGATCTGAACGATCAGCCAGCTGGCGACGAGGTACGCCGCCCCCACCCGAAATACGTTGCGCCGTTTCAGCTCTGATACCAGTTTCACGGCAGCGCTCCGATTCAGTCCGAGGGCAGGGGAAACGGAGTCTGCAGGATGAAGCTGTTGACCGCCTCGAGCAGGTTTGTGCTGCCGTCACGAACGACGAACACGGATTCCTCACGCTGCCCCGGGTTGAGATCGTGATGGTCTATGAGCACGATCTCTGGGCCGTGCGACGGAATCACCTGGTCGTCGAGCGCGTAGTACTCGGCTTCGGCGATCGCATCGAGTTCCCCCTTGTCGAACGCGGCATACAGCTCGGAAAAGGACTCCGTCCTGCGCACGATTACACCATCCGGTGCCCGCCGATCGACGTCTCTTTCCGCAGCCATACCGGTGACCACGCCAACGGTTTGGCCAACAAAGTCGTCAATATGGGCATACCGCTCCGCGTCTTCCGGGCGGATCCGCAGCGCGCGGCGCTCGTACAGGAACGGGATCGACCACGACGCGCCGTCGCTGGCCCGATCCGGAAAATTGGCAACGTTCGTTGCGACGAGGTCGACCTGGTCGCTACTCGCCAGCAGCCATGACTCGTTGAACGGCACGACGACCCAGTCGATGGCCAGCGCATGCGTGGCCGCAAATCGTTCCACGTAACGCCGAATCCACAGCTGCGGGTCGTACGGACCTTCGGGCGTATCGGTTGTTACGGCGACCTTCAGTACGCCCGGGCGCAGAGTTTTGATCGCCGTATCGTCGGCGGACGCCCACGATCCAAAGAGACTGCCGATACTCACAAGCCAGAGCAGCGTCAGTAGCCGACGGACAGGTCTGGCGACCCCCAACGGACGGTTCCAGGTGAACGGCGTATGCGCAGCTGTCGTGGCCATATCGATTAGCTTAGCAGCGATACAGGCTGCTTTTCGACGCTATGCCAGGTCGAGTTGCCCTTGTCCCGTATCCGGCGAGAACAGCGCTATCGCCTCCGCAACCCGCGCAACGGCGTCTTTGCGGAAACTCGCGGCAGGCAAGGCATCGATGGCCTTGATCCGCGGCCCCATGCCCGCGTTGTTGGCGATCTGGATGGCCAGGCCCGGGCGGGCGTTGAGCTCGAGCAGCAGCGGGCCACGAGCGACGTCGATGACGACATCGACCCCGAGGTAGCCGAGGCCGGACGCATCGCTGCACCCGGCAGCCAGAGTCAGGACATCCGCCCAGTCGGGGATTTGAATATTCGTCAGGTCCGCGCCGGAGTCCGGGTGTTCGAACACCGGTCGATTGAACTGCACGGCGTTTGCCGACGTGCCGTCGACGAGATTCAAGCCAACGCCCACCGCGCCCTGATGCAGGTTCGCCTTGCCGTCTGACTCACGCGTAGAGAGACGCATCATCGCCATGATCGGATGGCCGCGATAAACAATGATGCGAACGTCGGGCACCCCTTCGACCGACAGATTCTGATACACCGGATCGGGCTTGATCAGGTCCTCGATCAGGACGACGTCCGGGCTGCCGCCCAGGCTGAACAGCCCCGACAGCACGTTCGACGCGTGCCGGCGAAGCTCGTCGGCGCTGATTTCGAGGCCGCTGCTCTTGACGAACCGGTCCTCATTACGCGCTGTAATCACGAGAATGCCTTTGCCCCCGCTGCCCTTGGCGGGCTTCATCGCAAAGCCGGCATGATCGCCGAGAACGTCGCTGAAGCGACGCAAATCATATTGCGTGCGGATTGCGCCGATGAGGCCGGGCGTTGGTATGCCGTGTTTCTGTGCAAGCAGCTTGGTCTTGAGCTTGTCGTCGACCAGCGGGAACAGGGTGCGCGGATTCCAGCGAGCGATGAGGTTGATGTTGCGATCGTTCATGCCGACCACACCAACCTCGCGAAGGCGTCGCATCGAGGCGAACATGTCAGGAACCCTCGTCTTTCAGGGCCGAGAATCGCCGCAGCTCGAGTAGTCGGTAGCCGCTGTAATTGCCAATCAGGATGATGAGCGCGAGCGCGACGAACTGCAGACCAATGAAGTTGAACGTCAGGTGACGAACCCAGATGTTCGACATTGCGAGGTATGCTGCGACGGCCGTGAGCAAACTGCCGCCGCCCTGAACGGCAACTTCTCGCCAGCCTTCCTCCTCCCAAAGTATGGACATGCGCTCAATCGTCCAGGCGAGGATGATCATCGGGAAGAAGGTGATCTTTAGTCCTTCCGTCAGTCCGACCTGGTAGCTGAACACGCTGAAGAACGCGATGATCGTAATGACGGTAATGATGACGGCCGATATGCGCGCGACCAGCAACAGATGCAGGTGCGACAAATAGCTGCGGATCATCAGCCCCACCGAGACGACGAGCAGGAAGCCGATAAGCCCGGTCAGCAGCGTCGTTTCGACAAAGGCGAGCGCAATGAGAACCGGCATGAATGTGCCCGAGGTCTTCAGGCCGACGAGGATACGCAGCAGGCAGACAACGAGCGCACCCATGGGTAGCAGCAGGATCGTCTTGAACATCG
This sequence comes from uncultured Woeseiaceae bacterium, assembly GCA_964565135.1. Classification (GTDB taxonomy): domain Bacteria; phylum Pseudomonadota; class Gammaproteobacteria; order Steroidobacterales; family Woeseiaceae; genus JBFGFX01. The sequence continues at coordinate 2,358 of CAZMEA010000054.1, read as the reverse complement.
CCTGGTCCTCGATCGGTAGCGCATAGATCGAGAAGCCTCGCCACTCACTGTCATCGCCAAGTGCATCGGCGACCTCGCCGTAGTCGCTGGCTTCGGAGCGAATCATCGAGAACGTCAGATCGGAACTGACGCCGCCGGTCACTTCGAGAACGAAGCCGCGCGTCGACTGCCAGAGTATGAGCGGCAGATCCGCTTCCTCCTCGTCAATCGATAGGGGAAACACCTCGGAGCGATCGTCAGACCAGACCCTAAGCAACGGCTTCAGGCGCTGTCGTCGTCGTCCATCGCTGAGTACAAGACCGTAGACGGTGGTCGCGGCGATACCCCGGCTTTGCAGCATGTCTGCAAGCAGGTCCGGCAAACCCTCCTCGCCAACTTCGTCGATCAAAAGCTGCTCGTTCTGTTCGCGGCCGTCATCGCTAAACTGGTTGATCAGCTGCCGGGTCATGGTGAAAGGATCCGCTGACAGCCCGTACGCCCGATCGAGGATCGCCTCGACGGCGGTGTCGAACGGCTCTTCCCAATTCTGCGGGTTCAGGGGTGGCGGGCTTTGGCCATCCACGATGGACCCACCGCTGCGCTCGAGCACCGCCGCCCGGTAGTACAGATACTGACGTCCGCGCGCTTCGCGTATCGTCCACTGCGCGACGGGCAGTGCGCCGTCGTCGATGAAATTCAGACCGAACCCCGCGGAGGCTGCGCTTTCATCCAGAATCGAAAAGCGGTCCTGATCCGAGGGGCGCCGGAGACTTACCGTCACCGGTAGACCCGTGCCGATGAATTCGACGCGGGCCTCGATGGACCAGATAACCTGGTTCGCGTCCGGCACCCAGGGAATTTCGTACGCGTTGTGCCGATGTATGGACCAGCCAAGACCGATCGCCAGGAGTAACCCGACGATTGTGTACAGGGAAATCTGCCGGCTTCTGACTGGATCGTAGCTCACGGAATCAGGGGCCCCGGTAGCGCGGATGAGTGTATGACTGTGAAACGTCCACGACGTATAAATCCATCAGAAATGCACGCCCAAGGAGGACAGGATAGGACATACGGCGACGATCCGTGAGCGTGAATTCGGTTCGCTGCAGACGCTCACCGAGTCGCAGGTCGATCTCCACCACCACGCGTCTATCGAGACCGTCCGATGATGCCTGGCGGATCAGAGCCTCGCGAACGATCGGCAGCTCGAGCTCGACCGGATCGTTGGCGTTGTCGTGTTCGAAGACGAATCGCACCCAGTCTTCGCCGTCACGTTCGAATTCGACGATATCTCTGGCGCTGAGCGACGACGTCTCCGCACCGCTGTCGACACGTGCCCTGAAGTGTTGTTTGGGCGGGTCCATGTAGATCCATTCGAGACCGCCAATGAGCGCTTTATCGTCCGGCAAGGCGACGGGCTCGGTCGGACACTCCATCGGCGCCGCATCGCTGCCGAGATCATCCAGTTTGGCGAAGGCGTCTGCCAGCTGCGCGTTTTGATCGTCGAGCCTTCCTTCCAGCTGCTCGAACGCGGACTGCGCAGCGACGAGTTGCTCATACAGGACTTCGCAGGCGCCGGGCGGCTGGGTGATGACGACGGCATCCGCCGTCGAGATCTCTTCCGTTTCTTCGACCTCAATGACCGGGGCCACAGCCTCCGGCTCTGGCACGACGTCGGGCTCGGGCGGTGTGACACACGCGCTCAGGCAGGCGATAGCGATTGCGAGAGTATGAAATCTGTACATGGTTCGAACGGTCAGTTTGGCCATCGGTTCCGGCAGGACGCCCGCGACATGAGCACCATCAGGACGATGAGTTATCCCAATGGTGGCTTGAATCAGAGGAGTCAGGTATTCGCCAGGGTGCGAATACCGCAGGATTATCGCACGAGATCTGCAAAAACAAGATAAAAGCGAGGTTTTCGGGGCAAAACGGTGTATTTCGCCTCTTTTCCCCCGGGTTTTTGGCGATGCGGCGGCGCGAACCTGACGGCAACTCTCTGAGTCCAGCCGCAGATTCCGTTCGCGGTCCTGCGGGTCGAATTCTGTGTGCTACTTTATGACGTCAACCCTCGTTTACAGGTGGCCCCAGCCATGAACGCACGCCTACTGCCATCCGTCCTCGTATCGACGCTCCTTTCTATAGCACCGGCGACGTTCGCAGCCGATGGTGAGTACGCACTGACAAACGGCCATCTGTTCGACGGCACCAGCGACGGTATCACCGAGGACGTCACGATCTTTGTCAGCGACGGAGAGATCGAACGCATCGAGACCGGCGATGTTCGGGTGCCGCGTCGCTACGAGGTCATCGATCTGGAGGGCAACTACCTGATGCCCGGCATGATCGACGCGCACACGCACATCGATACGATCGACC
>CAZMEA010000053.1:0-13196 GCA_964565135.1 uncultured Woeseiaceae bacterium | reverse complement strand
GACTGTCGCCGTACATGCGCGCCGTCGGCATCAGCTCGTTCATCCGTGCGGCGCCCAGTGGTTCCGTAGCGATCATGGCGCTTCGAATCGGCAGCAGGCGCCTGCGAAACCAGGGAAACTGTTTTCCTGTGTAGCCATTTGTGCAAACCGCAACTTGCGAGGCCCGGACGGAGCCCCGATTGGTCTGGACGTTGAATCCGTTCGCGTTTCGGTCGATGTTGGTCACGGGTGTACCGCCCAGAACCTGTGCGCCGAATTCCCGCGCAATGCGCACGAGACCATCGTGATACTTGCCCGGGTGCAGCCCGCCGTCGGTCAGATAGCGAGCGCCGCCGTGAAAGCGATCAGAGCCGATCTCGCTACGCTGCTCCGAGCGCGAGATAACGTCGGCCTCGATGCCGGTTGCTCGCACCAGCGCGTCGATTTCCCTCGCCATCTCATCGTAGTGCTTCGGGCGTGAAGCGCCCTTGAACCGGCCGGTGCGGCGGAACTCGCAGTCGATGCCTTCAGTGGCAACGAGGTTTTCCACGAAGTCGATGAAGCCGAGGCTCTCGTTCAACAGCGCAAGCGTTCTGGACTCTCCGTAGTGTGCCTTGAGGCCCTGCACGCCAAGTTTGTGAAAACTCGGTCCCAGCATGCCACCGTTGCGGGTGCTGGCGCCGAAGCCGATGACATTAGCTTCGCAGACCAACACTGACCGACCGGCACGTGCCAGCACCCGTGCGGCGTTGATGCCCGAGAACCCCGCGCCGACAATCACCACATCCACTTCGCCGGGAATTTCTGCCGCTTCCTCGGTTGGTCGTGGTGCTTCGACCCACCAGTAAGGGCTGATTTCGATGTTGTCGAGTACGTTCCGGGACATACCGCCGTTGCCCGCCGTGCGAGTCGCGATCGATTAGACCACACCTCGTGCGCGCTCCGCCGTTGCTGGCCATCTTTCTGGCCTTGTACACGCGAAACGCCATCATCACGATGGTGTTCTACGCATCGTTGGTTGTCTTGCGAACAAACGGGTAGTCGCGGATGTGTCGATATTCTGCGGTGATCGGGAGTATGTGATGCGCGATACCATCGCGAATCTCGCGCAGCGGCTGGCGGCCGGTCCATTTGTGCGTACGCAGCAGAGTTATATTGTCAGCGTGGAAAAGTTTCCGAAACACGGACAATCAGTGGTGAATCCCGCATAATTCTCGACATTAGCCGCGAGATGCCGCTAAGTGCTCCTTCAGAGAGGCCTTCAACCGGACAACGCTGACAGGCGCCGGACGGTCCATGTCAACGTCGGCTTGCCGATGCATGTCAATTCACTATCATCCGTGCCCGTAACAATTCGGTAGCCAGATTTGTGCGGGCCGAATGATTGAAAGACCAGATCCATCACGTTAATCAGGGAGAGCCCGATCGTGAAAAACTGTTTCGCAAAATTCATTCTGTCGCTGGTTCTGTTCAGCGTCTGGACCGGCGCTCACGCCGAGGCAGACCCCGGCGACTGGTACTGGTCCGCAATGATGTCCTACATCGATGACGATGAGGATCGTCTAGTCGACGACGGTTTGTACGGAACACACATCGGTATCGGTAAGGCGATCAGCAATTTCAACATCGAGGCCTACTTCGCGCACGCTGCTCCCAGCGGCCCGAATCGGCAGACTCAGCTGAGCGGCGGCGTGGACTTGCAGCTCTTGATCGGACGCGAGAACACGATTACACCGTACGTGTTTGCCGGCGTCGGCTATATGTCGGTTAATCCGGAGGCTGCTGCCACCGATCAGGGTGCGACGTACGCGGGAGGCGTCGGCCTGTTCGCCGACATCTTCGGCTCATCCAACGCCGCCATGCGCCTGGAATATCGCTATCGTCAGGACGAGGTTTTCAGCGACTCCTTGTCGGACCAGATGGTGAGCCTGGGTGTGCACGTGCCGTTCGGCGGTCGTTCTGCGCCCATGGCCGTTCCCGCGCGGGAACCGGAGCCGGAACCGGACGGAGATGGTGACGGTGTCCCTGACAGCCGCGATCGTTGCCCGGACACGCCCGCCGGCGTGCAGGTCAATTCCAGCGGTTGCGCGCCTGACGGTGACGGCGACGGCGTACCGGATCATCGCGATGAGTGTCCCAACACACCGCGCGGTGCCTCTGTGGATGCGAACGGCTGTGAAACCGATGGCGACTCCGATGGCGTTGTCGATAGTCAGGACCAGTGTCCGAACTCGCGCGCTGGCGCGCAGGTCGACATCAACGGTTGCGAGATTCGCGAGGAGATCCAGCTGCCGGGCGTGAACTTCGAGACAAACTCGGATCGCCTGGTCGCGGGCACGGAAGGCGTGCTTCGGGACGCGGCTGCAACCTTGCAGCGCAATCCCACGATTCGCGTGGAAGTTGCCGGTCACACGGACAGCGACGGCGCCGCTGAGTACAACGAGTCGTTGTCGCAGCGACGTGCTGAGACGGTGCGCGATTTCCTGATTTCTCAGGGCGTTGCCGCAGATCGCCTCACGGCACTCGGCTACGGCGAATCCGCGCCGATCGCCGACAATGGCACGGCGGCGGGCAAAGCGCAGAACCGGCGAGTCGTACTACGCGTACTCGAGCGGTAGTCCTTCGGTGAGCCACAGTCGGCACGATCTGTGTCGACTGTGGACTTGCCTCACCTTGTTGCCGACCCGGGCATGACCTAAGCTGACGCTGTAGCCCGGGGAGACAACAATGAGAAAAGCAGTCACGGCACCGTTGGTGCTGATGGCGGTGATCGCGCTGGCGCTCGCCGCACCCGTCAACGCCCAGCATCGCGACGGCAACGACGAGTTCACTATGGCCTTGACGGGCGACACGATCATCACGCGTCGCCTCTCCGTGTACGACGAACCTGAATTCCTCGAGATGATCGAGCTCATTCGTTCGGCGGACGTCGCCTTCACGAACCTCGAGATTCTCTTTCACGACTACGAGCCGTATCCGATGGCGGTCAGCGGCGGCACATGGATGCGCGCCGACCCGATCATGGCCAAAGAACTCGTCTGGGCCGGCTTTGACCTGGTTGCCCGCGCCAACAACCACACCGGCGACTACGGCGTACTGGGCATGGAACTGACCACGAAACACGTCGAGGACGCTGGTCTGGTGCACGCGGGCGTTGGCCACAGTCTTGCCGAAGCGCGTGAGGCGAAATTCCTGGAAACCGCGAAGGCTCGTGTGGCGCTGATCTCGGTGTCCTCGTCATTCGCTCGGCATATGAGCGCCGGTCGTTCGCGCGACAACGTGCCGCCGCGCCCGGGTCTGAATCCTCTCGAGTACACGACGACAAACGTACTGACGCGAGACCAGTTCGACACGCTGAAGGGGATAGGTGACGGGCTGGGACAGTTCACGAACCAGGACGGTCAGCCGCGTGGCATCAATGCAGAGAAGCCGGATGAGTTTCAGCTGTTCGGCCGCAAGTTCGTCGTTGGTGACGAGACCGGCACCCGCAGCGAACCGAACGAAGACGACGTCAAGGACATCGCGGCAGTGGTCAACAATGCGAGCCGTCTGGCCGACTTTGTCATCGTGACGATCCATGCGCATGAGGGCCCGACGCGCGGTGAGCCTGCCGGTTTCCTCCAGCCGTTTGCCCGCGCGATGATTGACGCCGGTGCAGATGTCTTTGTCGGGCACGGCCCGCATGCGCTTAGGGGCATCGAGATTTACAACGGTCAGCCCATCTTTTACAGCCTCGGTGACTTCATGTTCCAGAACGAAACGCTCGATCGCTTACCAGCGGACAACTACGAAGCGCTCGATCTGGACGAGCATCATCACGTCGCGGACTTTAACGACCGGCGCTATGAGAACGATACGAAAGGATTTCCCGTCGTTCCTGAGGTCTGGGAAGCGGTAATCGCTGTGCCGAAGTTCCGGGATCGTTCACTCGTCGAGATCGCCCTGTATCCGATCGACCTGGCGTTCGGCGCCCCGGTGCACGTGCGAGGTCGACCGCTCCTGGCCAACAGTCAGCTCGGCGAAAAGATTCTCGAGGACCTGCAGGAACGCTCGGAGCAGTATGGAACGGAGATCGACGTTCGGCGCGGTGTCGGCTACGTGAAGCTCGACTAGGTTTTCGCCGGCTGCAGGTCTTTCAGCGGGATTGCCGGGTCCGCAATGTCTGTCTGGCGGACAGGCACGCGGGCAGCGATGAGCTGTTTTGCGGCGATGAAGTCTCGCGGCGCGCCGATGGCGTTCGCGCTCGTCAGCCGTCCGTCCCTGGTGGTCAGAATCGAAAAGCTGTTGCTGTCCGGATCGCCGCGAACGATGACGTCGTCCTCAGGCATCGGCAAGCCGGCGATCTGCAGCTTGATATCGAACTGGTCTGACCAGAACCACGGCAGGTCTTCCGTCGGTCGCGGGCGTCGGAGCATGGCTGCGGCGGCCAGTTTTCCCTGCTCGAGCGCGTTGTGCACGCTCTCCAGTCGGCCGCGACATCCGTAGTGCACGAGGGGACGATTGGCGCAGTCTCCGGCGGCAAACACCGTGGGCGCGCTGCTGCGTGCGTCTTCGTCGACCAGTATGCCGTTATCGACCTCGATGCCGGCGGCGGCCGCGAGCTCGGTGTTGGGCCGGACGCCAATGCCGACCAGTACAGCCGATACCTCCACGCTTGTTCCGTCGCTTAATGTCGCGGCGGACACGCTGGCGTCCTCGCTCAGCCAGTGCTCTACGGTTACGCCGGTTCTGATATCGACGCCGTGCGAGCGGTGCAAGTTTTCGTAATAGTCGCTGACGGGCTCGACGGTCACGCGCGCCAGAAGCCGATGCTCGCGCTCGATTACCGTGACCTCATGCCCCAGCTTGCGCATCGTCGCGGCCGTTTCCAGTCCTATGTAGCCACCGCCGACGATGAGTACGTGTCCTGTATCGGGCAGCGTCTCGCGGATCGCTTCGACGTCCGTCAGCGAACGCAACAGGTGAACGTTCGAATACTCGGCTGACGGCAGATCCGGCAGTTCGCACGGACTCGCGCCGGTTGCCAGGACGAGCCGCTCGAAACTGACGCGATTGCCACGCGTCGTGAGCACGCTGCGATCGTCGAGGTCGATCCGCTCGGCGCGTGCGTCCAGCATCAGATCGATGCGATTCTGTTCGTACCAGGCGTCGGGTTTGAACAACAGACGTTCGCTCGGAAACTCGCCCAGCAGATAGGTCTTCGACAAGGGCGGTCTCTGATAGGGCGGCGTCACCTCATCGCCGAGGATTACCAGCTGGCCGTCGTAGCCCCACTGTCGCAGCGACGACGCTGTGCTGAACGCGGCCTGGCCGCCGCCGACGATGACTACCTTGTCCAATCGATTTCTCCGGATTCTGCGCGTATCCGGGACCGGACCGCCTGGTCTGTGACCACGACTAGAGTATCGGGTTCTGGATCTCTTTGCGCGGTGGTGGCCAGGTTTGCCGCTCCGCGGCTATCAGCCGCCGCCAGAGCTGCCGGAAATGGGCAAACCCGGCGTCGGCCTGCAGGAAGCGCGGCTGAAACGGCTCGTCGATATCCAGGCGTTTCTGCTGGGCTTCGATCAGCACCTTGTCCTCCATGAACCCCTCGAGGAGGCTGTCCCTGAGCGAGACCGACACGGTTTCCTCGTCGTGACGGAAGTTGCGCAGGTAGTTCCAGAAGAAGTGCGTCGTCGAGCGCGTCTCCGGCGTCATGTACTGGCAGTTTCTGTACTGTCGGACGCTGCTCGTTTCGGCGCCCTCCGGGTCCCATCCGACCGGCGCGAACGTCGTTTCCATGAAGAAGATGCCGGGTATCTGCATGTTGACGACGTTACGTCGATCGACTCGTGCATCGCCCTCCGGGCTGACCTTCGCGTGGTAAGGGGGCGCTGCGCTGTCCTTATGCCACCGCGTAAAGCCGAAACCCCGGTCGTCGGGCTCGATCTCTTGCGCGGTTGTGAACGCGTAGTCCTCGGAGCCGCCGAGCGTGTTCGTGTGCACGAACGCGAGGTGAGAAAAGTCGGCAAGGTTGTCGACGATCAGCAGCCAGTTTGCGTCGTAGTGCAGGTAGGCCTGTTCCGGCAGACCGGTCCAGCCGGGATCAGAGAGCGGCGCGTAGTCGAGAATGTCATCCGGGTTGGCCAGGTCCGGATCACCCATCCAGATCCACAACAAATGACCTTTCTCGACCAGGGGATAGTTGCGTACCCGGTGCGTAGAGCTGATGCGGTCCTGGCCGGGGATCTCGACACACATGCCCTCGGCGTCGTACTTCATCCCGTGGTACATGCAGCGAATGCAATCGCCCTCGACACGTCCAAGCGACAAGGGTGCGGCACGGTGGCAGCAGCGATCGTCGAGCGCAACGTAGCGACCGCTATCGCCGCGATACAGGACGATGGGCAGCTCCAGAAGAGTCCGCGCAAGCAGGCCGGTCCGATCTACTTCGTGGTCCCACGCCGCGGCATACCAGCAGTTGTACAGGAAAATGTCGTGCGGGTTGGTCACTGCCTCACCCTCGCTGCGAGCAGGTCGATAGCCTCAACTGTAGCGGATCTGACGACCGGACCGTCGTCGGGTTGCGAGTGGCGATTCCATTCCGGTGGCTACGGGAGCGGGATCGGCCCCACATCCTGGGGTTGGCGATGGCCACGGTCGAAAGCGGGGCGCTCGGCCAACTGCAGATACCAGCGTTTTACGTGGGCGTATTCGTTCAGGTCAATCTGCTGGTACTCGAAGCGCGATGCCCACGTCCAGATCGCGATGTCGGCGACGGTCATCGGCCCGGCAACAAACTCTGCCTCCGAGAGTCGTCGGTCCAGCACGCCGTACAGCCGCTGTGCTTCGTCGTGATAGCGTTTTTCCGCGTATTCCGAGATGCCCGGATTGAAGCGCAGGAAATGGTGTGCCTGACCGAGCATCGGTCCGAAGCCGCCGACCTGCCACATCAGCCACTCCATCATGCGCCAGAATTCAGGCGAACCGTCGTCAGGGATCAGCCGACCGGCCTTGCGCGCGAGGTAGAGGAGTATGGCGCCGGATTCAAACAGCGTCAGATCACCATCGACGATCGCGGGAATCTTGTTGTTGGGACTGATCTTCAGAAATTCGGGGTCGAACTGCTCGTCCTTGCCGATATCGATCGGATGTACTTCGTAGGGAAGCTCGAGTTCCTCGAGTGCGATAGATGCCTTGCGCCCGTTCGGGGTGCTCCATGTATACAGCTTGATCAAGGTGGAATGCCTGTGCCAGCCACGTGATGCCGACAGTGTATGCCGAGGCCGGAGGCTTCTGAAGGACTGGCGGAGATCGGGTTGCCGCGATCAGCCGTGTGCCAGCAGCCGGCCGTATTCGATCTTCACGCAGCGATCCATGACGACGTTCAACCCTGCTCCGCGCGCGCGGCCGGCCAGTTCGGCATCGTACAGTCCGACCTGCAGCCACAGGTGGTGAATGCCCTTGTCGGCGGCCAGGCGAATGACGTCGTCGACCACGGCGGGGACCGCGTCCATGCGGCGGAACACGTCCACCATCTCGAACGGCGCCGGCACTTCGTCCAGTGAGGCGTAGACCTGTTCACCAAGAATGTCGTCGCCGGCGCAGATCGGGTTGACCGGGATCACCCTGAAGCCACTGCGCTGCATGAATTCCATCACACGATGGCTGTACCGATTGGGTTTGGGGCTCGCGCCGACGACGGCAATCGTCTTTGTGTCGTGCAGAATGCGGACGATGTGCTCGTCTCTGTAGTCCTCGGTACTCACTGTCGCCGGATTTGCCCTGTTTCGCTCTCGATCTTCGCGGGCGCAGAATACCAGCCCCCGCGTCAACGTGCTCGCGCCCCGTAACGTTCGCGGCAACATATGCGCACAAAAGCACAACTTCGCATACCGCGGCGCACCCTTTATCATTAGGGTGCATCCGGACTGGCGCAAAGGGGGGCACGTGTCGGGCTTGTACTTCGAGGAATTTTCGGTCGGGCAAACCTTCGATCATGCAATTCGACGCACGATCACTGAGGCCGACAACGTCTGGTTCAGTGCGCTCACGCATAATCCGGCCCCGCTGCACATCGATGCCGAGTACTGCAAGGGCACAGAGTTCGGCGAGCGGCTGGTCAACAGTTGTCTGACGCTTGCATTCATGGTCGGTATTTCGGTTGGCGACACAACGATTGGGACAACGGTCGCCAATCTCGGCTGGGACAACGTGCGTTTCCCAAAGCCTCTGTTTCACGGCGACACAATTCGCATCGAGACGGAAGTGAAGGAGCTGCGCGAGAGCAAGTCTCGACCTGAAAACGGCATCGTCATCTTTGAACACCGCGCCTTCAATCAGCACGATGACCTGGTCGGCGTCTGTCAGCGTTCCGCGCTGATGCTGCGGAAGCCTGCATGAATCGAAGCTATCTCTTCGTGCCGGGCGATAGCGAGCGCAAATTCACGAAGGCGCTCACCAGCGACGCTGACGCGCTCATCATCGATCTGGAAGATTCTGTATCGGCGGCGCAGAAGACAGCAGCGCGTGACAATCTGGCCGGGTTTCTCGCAGCAGATGCGCGGCAGGAACTGTGGGTTCGAATCAATCCGCTCGATTGCGGCGATAGCGAGGCGGACCTTGCTGCCATGAGTCGCCTCCCGGCCGGTGTGGTCCTGCCCAAGGCGGGCGGCGCTGATGATATCCGCGAACTGGACGCCAGCCTGACCGAGCTGGAAGTGTCGGCCGGCGTGGCCGTCGGCGGAACGGCCATTCTTCCCCTCGTTACGGAGCGGCCGACCGCACTCTTTCGTATCGAGGAGTATGCGCACGTAACCGGTCGGCTTGCGGCGCTTACCTGGGGGGCCGAGGACCTGGCCGCCGCGATCGGGGCCAGCCGCAACCGCGGCGATGACGGACAATGGCTCGGCCCGTATCAGCTGGCGCGTTCGCTGTGCCTCATTGGCGCCGCAGCCGCGGGCCTGCCAGCGGTCGAGACTGTGTTCACCGACATTCGTGACGTTGACGGTGCCGGCCAATGCGCGGCGGAGGCCCGCCAGGATGGCTTTAGCGGCATGCTGGCCATTCATCCGGCGCAAATCGGGCCGATCAATGCGGCGTTCACGCCAACGGACGCGGAAATCGCAGCGGCAAATGAAATAGTCTCCAGATTCGACGCCGATCCGGATGCAGGCGTCATACAGGTCGATGGCAGGATGATCGATCGGCCACATTATCTGCAGGCGCGCCGCCTGCTCGGCATGGCCGAGCGGGCAGGTCGTGTATGAGCGCGCCGCCCTGAATTGTCTGCAATTGAACGTTTACGGAGTGACGCATGAGTTCAATTCACAAAGTTGAGAAGCACTGGTCGGAGCGAGCCTGGATCGACAAGGCTGGCTACGAGTCGATGTACCGCCAGTCCGTTGAGGACAACGAGCGCTTCTGGGCCGAGCAGGGGAAACGCCTCGACTGGATCAAGCCGTATACGAAGGTCAAGGACGTCTCCTACGCGCGCGACGATCTGCACATTCGCTGGTACTACGATGGGACACTCAATGTTTGCTACAACTGTGTCGACCGACACCTGGAGGACAAGGGCGACGACACCGCGATCATCTGGGAGGGAGACGACCCTGCCGATGACCTCACGCTGACGTATCGTGAGCTGCACGAGCGCGTGAGCCGCTTCGCAAACTGCCTTAAGGCGCTGGGCGCCAGCAAAGGCGACCGAGTAACGCTGTACATGCCGATGATTCCCGAGGCTGCGATTGCGATGCTGGCCTGCGTGCGCATCGGCGCCATCCACAGCGTCGTTTTCGGCGGCTTTTCTCCGGAAGCGCTGGCGGGCCGCATTCACGACTGTGAATCGTCCATCGTCATTACGGCGGACGAGGGTATTCGTGGCGGCAAAGTCATACCGCTCAAAGACAACGTCGACAAGGCGGCCGCCAATCCGCTGGTCGAGACGCTTGAAAAGGTGTTAGTTGTGCGTCGCACGGGCGGGAACATCGATTGGGTGGACGGTCGCGATGCGTGGCTGCATGAACTCGACGAGTCCGTGGACGCCGATTGTCCCTGCGAGGAGATGGACGCGGAAGACCCGCTGTTCATCCTGTACACCTCGGGTTCGACGGGCAAACCGAAAGGTGTGTTGCACACAACGGGCGGTTATCTCGTCTACGCGTCGATGACGTTCCAGTACATTTTCGACTACCACCCGGGCGACGTGTACTGGTGTACGGCGGATGTCGGCTGGGTAACCGGACATTCCTACATCGTTTACGGGCCGCTTTCGAATGGCGCCATAACAATGATGTTCGAAGGTGTGCCGAACTACCCGACCGCGTCGCGTTTCTGGGAAGTGTGCGACAAGCACAACGTCAATATTTGCTATACGGCACCGACGGCGATTCGTGCGCTGATGTCGGCCGGTGACGACCCGGTCAAGAGTACGTCGCGGGACTCGCTGCGCCTGCTCGGCTCCGTCGGTGAGCCCATTAATCCCGAGGCGTGGGAATGGTATTACCGGGTCGTCGGCGAAGAGCGCTGTCCGATCGTCGATACCTGGTGGCAGACCGAGACCGGCGGCATCCTCATCAGCCCGCTTCCCGGCGCCACCGATCTGAAGCCCGGGTCTGCGACTGTGCCGTTCTTTGGCATCGAGCCGGCTATTGTCGACAATGACGGCAACATCCTGGAAGGCGCCGCCGAGGGTAACCTGGTGATCACGGGCAGCTGGCCGGGTCAGATGCGCACGGTTTACGGCGATCATCAGCGCCTGGTCGATACCTACTTCTCGACCTTCGACAACTGCTACACCACCGGGGACGGAGCCCGTCGGGACGAGGACGGGTACTACTGGATTACTGGTCGTGTGGACGACGTGCTGAACGTTTCCGGACATCGCATGGGCACTGCGGAAGTCGAAAGCGCCCTGGTTGCGCACGACCAGGTGGCCGAAGCCGCGGTCGTCGGTTACCCGCACGACATCAAGGGGCAGGGAATATACGCCTACGTGACGCTGATGGCTGGCGTTACGCCGACCGACGAGCTGCTAGCCGAGCTTCGTCAATGGGTGCGCAAGGAAATCGGTCCGATTGCGACCCCGGATCTGATCCAGTGGGCGCCCGGTTTGCCGAAAACGCGTTCCGGCAAGATCATGCGGCGCATACTGCGCAAGGTTGCTGCCAACGACTACGGGGAATTGGGCGATACGTCGACGCTCGCCGATCCGTCGGTGGTCGATGAGCTCATCGACAATCGGATGAATCGCTAGCCCAGCTGGGCTTCGTCGGCCGGGGCGTCCTCGTCGAGGTCGAACTCGGCTGTCGGTTCCGGTTCTGGCGGCACGCTCTCCAGTACAACCGTATCCGTCACCGGCTGATGCGCTGCTGTCGCGTCGAAGCTCTGCGTCTTGCCCAGTGTTCGCTCCATGCGCTTGAAGTCGGACAGCTGCTTTTCGTAGTTGGCGACGAAGTCTTCCGAGTACTGCTGTGGCAGTCCGGCCGTGCCGGCCTGGGTCATGATCGGGTAGAGGTCACAATACAGGTCCCAGTTCTTGCGCTTGGTGAGTGAATCGAACACGGACTTACGTTCCTGGGTGGCCTGGAACGCCTCCTCGAGTTCGGTCGGGTCGAATCGATCGATAAACTCATTGAACGCCTTGATCATGGCGGCGATAAGTGCGTCGTGATGGAAGCGCAGGTCACGAGTCGCCTCGCGCACGCTGTCGAGCGGGCCGAGATACTCGCCCTCGCGACCGACCAGCAGCTGCTTTAGTGAATCCGCTGTGCTGGACGAAAGTTTGAGCGGATTGTTATGGCGCGGCAGAACGGTTGTCTGATCCAGTCGGAACATGCTCTTGGCGTTGGTCCGCGCGACAAGCAGGTCCGTCATGCCAGTAACGAGCTCGGCTAGCACCTCGCCGGCGTTCGCCATGACTTCGTTCGGATCGACGGAGGGATGCAGGTCTTCCGGATCAATGCCTGCCGACGTCAGGAACACCTGAAGCAGATCATTCGAGTCCGAAGCAGCCGGAACGACCGGCTCCTTCGCCGACGGTTTTTCAGGTGTGAGCACCGGCGGTACCGGATCCTTCGGCGGCGGTGGTGCAACCGATGGGTGCAGGGCGAAGGCGTCCGAGAAGGCCTTGTCGCCGGTAATCTCTTCCTCGTCCAGCAGCATCACGCTGGAATTCATGCTGTCGACCGGAACGAGTTGTTCGATATGGTCGGGTACGACCGTCGGCTTCGGTTCTGGCGGCAAATCCAGATCCTGGCCTTCGTCGACGTGGACACGCATCTCGAAGTTGCCCATTCGCAACTCGTCACCATCGAACAATCGGCGCGGGTTGCCGCGTCCGAGCGGCTCGATAGCGCCGTTCACGTAGGTGCCGTTGCTGCTCACGTCCGCCAGATAATAGGCGCCGGACTGATAGTCGATCGTCGCGTGCTTGCCGGACACATACTTCTCGGTGTCCGGAAAAACCCAGTCGTTGTCGAGGGCGCGACCAATGGTCCCGCCCTCCGGGCCGAACGAGCGCTCAAAATCCTCGCCGAGGATTCGCTTGTGCTTGCTGATGATTTCCAGCCTAAGGCCCATAGTGAGGGATCGCCTCCGTCTCTCGCTCGCTTCTTGGCCGGCTCAGCCCGCGCAGGGTGTCCGGAAGGTGTCATAGTGCCTGCTAGGCGTAAATCTACGCTGCGGAGCAGTTCACATAAACCCCTCATATTTCAGGAGCACCGTCCCCGGCCCTTAGGCACGACCGGACACGTCGATGCCGCCCGTCGTTCGGATGCTTGCTCGACCGGCCCGGATGGGTACACTTTCGCGCTTCCCGAGTAACCCGGCAGCCCGTCAGGGCCACAGATGCATGACCGCCAAGACCGTTTTCAAAATCGTCTTCATGAACCAGGGCCAGGTGTACGAGATCTATGCGCGGAGCGTGGGTCACGGCTCGCTGTTCGGTTTCGTCGAAGTCGAAGAGCTCGTTTTTGGCGAGCGCAGCTCGGTGGTTGTTGATCCGTCCGAGGAAAAGATCAAATCCGAGTTCGATGGCGTGAAGCGCACCTATCTGCCGATGCACTCGATCTTGCGGATCGACGAGGTCGAGAAGCAGGGCGTCAGCAAGATATCGAAAGCCGAGGGCGGTAACGTTGCGCAGTTCCCGATGCCTGTCTACACGCCCGGCGGCTCGAGCGATTCCTGATCAAGCGTGCCGCAACGACTGTTAGAATCGCGCCTTCGCGCCGCCCGGT
>CAZMEA010000052.1:0-13465 GCA_964565135.1 uncultured Woeseiaceae bacterium | reverse complement strand
CAGGATGCGATCGACGAAGGCGACGAGCAGCCCTTCTTCGATTTCTCGTACATGCCGAAGGACTGGGAAGTACCGGTCGAGCAGTCCAAGGGCAAGGCAGATCGCCGGGCACACCTGAGAGCTGTCTAGAAAACAAGGGCGCCTCTGCAAACTGACGAGCCCAAAACGCTCGTCCAGTTCATCCGTCCCAAGCGGTGCTTTGTAACATAAGCACCGTTTCCGGGATTTGTGACCTCAGGCAACGCATTTCAAACGTTGTTCCGGGACTATGAAGGGCCGTCGAACGAAGGGACGGCCCATGGAATACAAGCACAAGCCCGGCCATTGGGATGATCCGCAAAATCCCTGCGCGGTCACCGCTGATGCGATATCTGACCGCTCGGTCGCCCACCCAAGCGCCCACGCTCGTCATGAGCCGATACCGGACGATCCGATAACGGGACTCAAATACGGACTGGCGTTTGGTATCGCGATCTGGGCGTTCTTGCTGTCCCTCGGCATCGCTGTTTTCGCCTAGCTGGCTTGATCGACGCCTGACCCTCTTCACGCCCTGATCAGTCCTGTCTGCAAGCGCTGGTGCGCGAGCAGAACATCCTCACCCCATGCGCTAAGATGACGTCCGGGTGGCAGTGGGAAAGGCGCAGTGAACAATCTCGTCCTCGTGACCGGAGCCGCCGGAGGTATGGGGCAGGCAATCGCCACTCAGCTCCTGCGAGACGGTTACGACGTCGCCGCCGTGGATCTAAACGCAGCGGGCCTCGACGAGCTGGCACGGGACCGTGCCACACATCACTTGCACACCTTTAAAGCAGATCTGGCGGACGAATCCGCCGTCGGTGCACTGTTCCAGGAGCTCGACTCACTCGACGTACCGCTGACAGGCATCGTCAATAACGCCGGAACCTGCCTGATGGGGGAGTTTCCCGAGATCTCCGCCAATGAACTCAATCAGCAAATGGCGGCAAACTTTTCGTCGGCGTTTTATTGCTGCCAACACGCGATTCCCCGGCTGCTGAAATCCGACGGCATCAAGCGAATTGTGAACATTTCATCGAACGGCGCCTACAACTTCGACGTATTCGATCCTCCGCATTACCGGGCCAGCAAGGCCGCCATGGATACGCTGACCCGCGACCTCGCGAGACGCTATGCGACGCAGAAGATCGTCATCAATTCGATTGCACCGGCGATGACCGAGACGCCGCTGTTCGGCGTGCTTGACGACGATACTCTGGCAAATGCGATCGCGAAAATGCCGCACGGCGAAGCCATGCGGCCGGAACAGATTGCTGCGTGGGTAGGCTTCCTGTTTTCGCCCGCCGGAGATGTCGCGAGCGGCAACGTCATCGTCCTGAACCAGGGGCGGGACGTGCGCAGTTAGCCGTAGAACTCGGGCATCTTGCGCAGCCCCGGCCACTGCTTCGGGCAGTGCCCGAATATCACGAAGGCGTCTCGTTCCCTGGCGATCGACATCAGCCGATGTGCGTGATGCGCCGCGAGCTCCGGACGCCAGTAGCCCGCGAAGTCACCCTCTAGCTCGTCCGGTCGCGATATCGTGTCACTTGTCAGGATCACGGCGCCGGTTTCCGGTAACTCGACGAGTAGTGACATTTGCCCGGGCGTATGTCCCGGCGTTTCCAGAAGCGTGAGACCTGGCAGGATTTCGGTATCTCCGTCGACCAGTATGTAGTCCTGCTTCTCCGGCCAGTTGAACGGCTGCCTGTCGTGCCAGTACAAGGGGCGGTCGAGCGCCCGCTCCGCTCGGTGCACGACCATGGGTACGTGCGTGAAGTCTGCCAGGCCACCGACATGATCAATGTGCGTGTGCGTCAGCACCTGCAGATCGATGTCCTCGGGTGACAACCCGATCCGTGCGAGCTGCCCGGCTGGCATGTTCTCGGGCCCGTGCTCGAGGATGACGCCGAAATCATCGAGGCCGTCCTCTTTAGCAGCGGCCGCACGATCGTCGAGATACTTCGGCGCGAATCCCGTATCCACGAGGATATGTTTTCCGTCCACCGTTTCGAGCAGGGAACCGGTAATGCCGATTACCCGGCCGTTCTCATGGACCTGGAACAGACCGTAGTCGAGTACGTAGAGACGCCGCACCCGGCTGCTTTCGAACCCCGGCAGCAAGTGGCTACCAGCCGCTGGCCTTGTGCCACTCGTCGGCGATCTCCGTACCGATTCCGTCGGTCACGTAGTAGCGATCGTATGACGCAGCCGTCATGCAGACGTGATTCGGCAGCACGCGGACGCGAGAACCGATCGGTAACTGATCGAACGGCATTGGCTGCGCCGACATCACCACGCCGTGCTCCTGCGACACACCGCGCACGACCAGCTCCTGCTCGAACCGCGAACCGTCCTCACGAATGAGCAGGCCGTAGCCGTAATCGACAGCCGCATGCTCGGTACTTCTATCCTTCGACAAGGCCAGACCGCCGGCGTCCAGAACGACCTTGCCGCTCACACGATCGTGCGCGATCACCGACGAAAGGACGGAGACAGCAATATCGTCGAAGCTGCAGGTGCCAAGCTGCATCTGGAACAGGTCGCCGGCGAGGTACACGCCCGGGCGGAGTTCGGACAAACCCTCGAAGTTGTCGCCGAGCATCGCGGTCGGCGTGGACCCGCTGCTGAGCAACGGCGTATCGATGCCCGCCTCTGTCAGTCGTTCCCTGGCATCAAGCAGGCACTGACGTTCTTCTTCAGCAATTTGTTTGATCTCTTCGTCCGACCCGGCACCGTAGGAGTGACCGCCATGCGTCAGCAGCCCCGCGAACTCCACGCCGTCACCGGTGTGCAGTATCAGTGCCGCGTCGATCAGTTCAGCGTCGTCCGGCACCAGCCCGGTCCGGTGGTCACCGGAATCGATCTCGACCATGACCTTGATCGGCTCAGACCGCTCCGCGGCGAAGGCCACGAGTTCGCCGGCCATCCGTGCGCTGGCGACGAGCACCTTGATGTCGAGCCCGCGCCGCATAAGCTCAGTCACGTGGCGAAACTTGTTGGGGGTGATACAGACCGCATAGGTCAGATCAGTAAAGCCGTGCTCGAGGAAATACTCTGCCTCGCGCAGCGTCGACACGGTGCCGGGACCGATGTCGCCGCCGTGCGCGATCTTCGCGATCGCGCTGGACTTGGTCGTCTTCAGGTGCGGTCGGAGGCGCACGCCGTGCGGCCCCAAATGATCCCGCATCCGTCGTGCATTGCCCTCGATGCGCTGCTTGTCTGCAACCAGTGCCGGTGTTTCGAGATCAGCGAGCTGCATCGCACTGCACCTCGACTCAGGGCGCGCTGATGGCGTTGTACAGCGCTTCGTTCACGGGCACATCCGTGAACACGTCCCACTCGAGGTAGTAACCCTCGGGGTCGTACGCAACGAAGGCGCGGTAGCGTTCGTCGTCCTGCACTGAGTCGTGACGCATTTCTACATCGTCACGGCCATTGAGGTATTCGAACCAGCCGTCGATGTCCGCGGTAATCAAGGACAGCGTGACTCCCTTCTCTTCCGTGAAGTTGTGCATGCCGCGAGTCTCGTCGACCAGACCGAAATAGCCCGTTGGCCCCGTCTGGTAAATCTTTGCCCAGCCCTGATCGGCGATCAGGTCAAAGCCCATGACCCCTTCATAGAAGTCCTGGATGCCCTGCATATCCTTGTAGTAGAACCAGATGACGGTCGACTTGAAGCCGAGTCCTTCCGGCACGTTGGACGTCCCCGGCTCGGGATAGATCGTCTCGGCCTGATCGAGCACGGGCATGAAATCCACATTCTCGGGGTGCTCATTGAAGCGCTCGAATTCGAGGTAGTAACCCTCGGGATCAATCGCGACAAAGCCATCGTGGGCGCTACCCTCCTCCGGGTTGTACGACGTCGAGCGCCAGTCGATGTCCTGGGTCTGCAGGTACTCCCACCACTCGTCGAGCTGGTCCGTGATCAGGGCGATGGCTGTCGTCTTCGGCTCATCGGCGCTGTGCATGCCCTCGGTTGCGTCCACGAGTGTCAGGAAGGACTTCGGTGCAATCTGCATGATTTTTGCGTAACCGTAGTCGGCAACGACGCGCAAACCGAGCACCTCGCGATAGAACGTAGTCGCCGCCTCGACATCGGCGTAGTAGAAGAAGACGTTGCTTGCAGTGGTTCCGAACGCCGAAAGCGGGTCAACAGCCGGCGCCGCGGCGGGCGCTTCGGCAACCGGTTCCGCGGCTGCCGGTTCCTGCGGCGCCTCCCTGTCCGGCGAACCGCAACCGGCCAGGCCGGCGCTTACAAGAAAAACCCAAAACGCGGAACGTAGTCTCATCTGCACTTCCCCTGAATGCTTTTGTACGGGATCGACACGGTGGCTCCGGCCGACGATCGGATTCTAGCGAACGCGCCGACAAATACGAATCTGCAGCCTGGCCTCGTTGTGACTGATATCCTCTTGCCCGGGGGATAACAATATGTCCGTAAAAACAGCAGTCCTGGCGGGTGTCCTTGGCATCCTGATCGGATCCACATCCAGCGCCCAACAGGACGATGTCACCTTCTTCGTCATCGGCAAGCACGCAAACTTCGATCAGGCGCCCGACGGAGAGCTTTCTGAAGTCGACTACTCATTCTTTGCCGAAGTCTTCCTCGCAGAGGGAGGCGACGCGTCGGGCGCGAGCCTGAAGCTGCCAACCGGCGAACGAATAACGTACGAAGACATGCGTCTTGCGACGGGTGGCGAAAAAGACAATGTCTTGCTCGTCTCCGGGGAAGACCGGTTCACCAGTTTTGCAGGACTGCAGGGGCGTTACCCGGACGGGGATTACGGCGTGACGTTTGATACGCCGAGCGGCTCTGTCAACGGAGCACTGACATTCCAGGAACGGCCACTTCCGGCCGCACCGACAATCACGGTGCGCCAGGGAGGTCGGCCCTGCCAGCATCTGGAACCCGGCGTTGACGCGCTGGTCAGCTGGACGGCGTTCGCAGATGGTCGCGCCGACCCCAACGGCATTCTTGACGACCTCGTATTCGCGATCCTGACCGACGACGAAGGGGTACGTGTCGCGCACAGCGGCCGTCCATTCGAGGGGAAGCCCTATCTCACTTACGCTAGCGATGACTTTCTGATTCCCGGTGCCGTGCTCAAACCCGGCGCAAGCTACACGCTGAGCGTTGAGCATGCGCTGCTGGACGATACGACCACGTTCGATAACGTGCCTGCGTTTACGACCCGCGCAGTCACGACGCGGCTCGGGCTGACGACCGCAGGCAGTGTAATTGGCGGCTGCGGCGCATCGTCGGCGGATTCAAGACCGCCGCTCGATGAGCAGATCACCATGCTCTATTACGCGGACCTCGATGCAGCCACCCGTTTCTACGGTGAGACGCTTGGCCTCGAGAAAACCTTCGACTGGGAATGGATACGCTTCTATCGAACCGGCCCGGCGAGCTCGGTCGGCATTGTTCGCGAAGGTGACGGCGCATGGCACGAAGCGCAGACTAAAAATGCCGTTATGCTCAGCCTGGTCACGTCCGATGTCGATGCCTGGTACGCGCGCGTCCATAACAAGGAAGGCGTCGTCATTCTGAAAGACATCGGCGATAGCGGCGGCATACGCAGCTTCCTGCTCGAGGATCCGGGCGGCTACACCGTCGAGTTCTTCGAATGGCTCGAGGGTGCTGACGAATGACAACGGCCGGTGCAAAACGCGCAACGTGGTCCAGCCGTCCCGCGTTCCTTCTCGCCACGATCGGAGGCGCTGTCGGCCTCGGCAACCTGTGGCGCTTCCCGTTCATCACCGGCGAAAACGGCGGTGGCGGCTTTGTGCTGATCTATCTCGCGTTCGTCTTGCTGCTGGGCTTGCCGGTGCTGGCCGGGGAGATGTTGATCGGGCGCCGCGGCCACCGCAGCCCGATCAACGCCGTTCGCGAGATCGTTACGTCGGAAGGCGCGCACCCACTCTGGCGAGTGCTCGGCTGGGGATGTATCGCGGTCCCGTTCATTGGGCTGACGTATTACGCCGTCGTCGCAGCCTGGGCGATCGATTACATTGCGCTCGCCGCCGTCGACACGTTTCGCGACTTCGATGCGGATGCCTCGCAGACGACCTTCGAGACGCGCATCAACAGTTCCGTCTATCAGGTGCTGCTGCACGGCACGTTCGTCGCTGCGACCGCGTGGGTCATCGCCAAAGGTATTAACAGGGGCATCGAGCGTCTGTCACGCATTCTGATGCCGGCGCTGTTCGCGATGCTGCTGGTGCTAGTCGGTTACGGCGTCGTCGCCGGAGACTTCGCCGGCGCGGTCGAATTTCTGTTTACACCGGACTTCAGTGCGATCACCGGTCGTTCCGTACTGATTGCGCTGGGCCAGGCGCTGTTTTCGATTGGCATCGGCGCCGGCCTGATGATCACTTACGCATCCTACATGCCGCAGGAATTCTCCCTGCGTGAATCGGCAACCGTCATCTGCCTTGGCGATACACTCGTCGCCATTCTGGCCGGCTTCGCCATCTTCCCCGTCGTCTTCGCGAATGGCCTGGACGCCGCCGGAGGTCCGGGTCTCATCTTCGTTACCCTGCCACTGGCCTTCGGCAACATGCCCGGTGGGCACCTTTTCGGGACCGTGTTTTTCATCCTGCTGCTGTTCGCCGCCTATTCCTCCGCGCTTGGCATGCTCGAGCCGACAGTGGCCTGGCTGGAAGAACACTTCCCGGGCCGGCGAAGAACCGTAACCTGGATCACCGGCGTCGTTTCCTGGGTCTGTGGCATCGGATCCGTACTGTCGTTCAGCGTGTGGGCCGACTTCCATCCACTGGCGTTCCTCGGAATCGACGTCAACATCTTCGGCTTGTCGGACTTCACCGTCGCCAATGTCCTGATACCGCTGAATGCCTTCCTCATCGCTGCGCTGTGTGGCTGGGGCATCAGCAGGAGGACCGCGATCGCAGAGCTCGGCTCTGGGTCTCCGCGATGGCTTGCCTGGTGGCGCCTGATCAATCGGTATGTGGCACCGGTCGCCATCGGCATCGTTCTGATCGAGCTTGCGGTCGGCGTAGACCTCATCGAATTGCTGTTCTGAGCAACCCCGCACAAAAAACCCCGCCTCTCGGCCTCACGACGGCCTAAAACTTCCGGAATACCTGCCGATAAGCTCCTATGCACCTGTAACGGAGGCTTTCGCAGGGTATTCGGCTGAGTGACCTGATCGCTCCGGCCGCGGCTCGCTAAGCAACAATAATGACGCCATACACGCTCAAGCTGCGTTATCTCTATATCTTTGCGCTCAGCATGGTGGCGCTGCTCACGGTCGGCGAACACTGGTTGCTGGCGTCGATGGACGACAACCTGTCCAACGAGGGAGCGGTGATCAACGTGGCGGCCAAGCAACGCATGCTCAGCCAGCGCATCGCCAGCCTGAGCCAGCAGATCCACGGTCACATGGTGGCCGACGAGCCGCAGCAGGCCCTTGCGAAGGGCGATATCCTCAACCAGGAAGTTGGCGTCTGGAAGACCAGCCATCTCAGCCTGATCGCCCGCTCGGAATCCCTGGGTCTTGGTGGGCAGAACAGCCGCGAGATCCAGAACGGCTACGGCAGGCTGCAGGCATCGCATGACGAGGCGGTTGCCCTGGCAGAAGCGATCGTCCGGCAGACCCGGCGCCCGATGATGGAATTCAATCCCGTCGTGTCGTCCGCGCGGGTCGACACCATTCTCGAACAAACTGAAGCCTACATGCCGGTCATGGACCGGATCGTGAACCTCTACGAGGATAGCCTCGCGGAACACACAACCGGTTTGCAGGATATCCAGATGACGGCCGCCGCGATCACGCTGATCGTGCTTCTTGGCCAGGCCTTCTTTATCTACGAACCCGCGCTAAAGCGACTACGCCGCCAGTCCCTGGACCTCGTGTCCCTGAGAAGCGCCATCGACAACCATCTGTTGTTTTCTGCGACTGATCCGAAGGGCATCATCGTCGACGCCAACGAAGGCTTCTGCCGAATCAACGGCTACACGCGCGAAGAACTCATTGGCAAGAACCACCGTATCCTCAACTCCGGCATGCACTCGCGGGGTTTCTGGATAGAAATGTGGCAAACCGTCACGGGCGGCAAGGCCTGGCGCGGCGAAGTCTGCAACAAGACAAAAGACGGCAACCTGTACTGGGTCGACTCGACCAACATTCCACAATACGGGCCGAAGGGTGAGATCGAGCGTTTCATCTCGCTGCGCTTCGACATTACCGATAAGAAACTGGCCGAGTCGGCCATGGAGAAAGCGGAGCAACGGCTCGACGCACAGCGCTCCGAGCTGCAGGCGATCATCGACGCCATACCGGGCTTCGTTTACTACAAGGACGCCGAGAACACCATCCTCGACTGTAACGAGGCCGCCGCCAAGTCCATTGGCTTGCCGCGAGAGGTCATTCGCAATCGAAAAACCGAGGACTTCTTCCCGCCAGACGATGCCGCTGCCTATCTCGAGGACGACAAGGCCGTTATTGCCAGCGGCGAGCCTCGTCTTGGCATCATGGAGAACTACGAGTCAGCCGGCAGCAGTCGCCTGCACATCCGCACGGACAAAATCCCGTTGCGGGGACCGTCGGGCGAGTTCGACCGTCTCGTGGCAATTGCCACCGATATCACCGATATGGTCAACGCGACAGACCAGCTCAAGGAAACAGAGGAACGTTTCGAACTCGCTATTGCCGGTTCGAAGGACGCGATCTTCGACTGGAAGCTGGTCGACAACCACATCTACTACTCGTCGCGGTGGCTCGAGTTGCTGAAGCAACCGGAGAAAGAACTCGAACCGACACTGGCGACGCTGCTCGACAACGCCGAGCCCGAAGATGCCAAGCGCCTCGAGAAGGAGCTCTCCGAGTTTATCCAGAGCGGCAGTGCGAACTTTGAGTCGGAACTGCAGATGACAGCCGGCGACGGATCGAAAATCTGGGTGCTGATGCGCGCCGCCTCGTTCCGCGACGAGAACGGCATCGCCACTCGTGTGGCCGGCTCTGTTGCAGACATCACGACGCTGAAGTCGGCGCAGGAAGAGATGGAGCGCCTCGTTCAGCAGGACCACCTCACTGGACTTGCGAGCAGATCACGCTTTACCGAGCGGCTTGAACACGCAGTTGCACGATGCAAACGAACCGGCATGTTGGTCGGCGTGCTCTTCTTTGATTTCGACCGCTTCAAGGTCGTCAACGATTCACTCGGGCATGACGTCGGCGACGAACTGCTCTGCAGCATTGCCGATCGACTCCGCGCCAATATACGGGAAGTGGACACCCCTGCCCGCTTTGGCGGAGATGAGTTCGTTATTCTGCTCGAAGACCTACCGGACACAGCGGCGGCGCGCGTCGTCGCCGACAAGCTTTTGAAGGCCTGCGCAGACGCACATCCGATCCGCGGTCATAATCTGGTCTCCACGGCCAGTATTGGCCTGGTCACGACCGAGCAGTCCGACGCGTCGCCGAATGAGCTGCTGCAGTACGCAGACGCAGCCATGTACGAGGCGAAACGCCGCGGCCGTGACTGTGTCGTCGAGTTTGACCGGGAAATGTTTGCCGAGCAGATCGATCGGGCAGAGATCGAAGAGGACCTGCAGACCGCCATCGAGCGGAATGAGCTTGAACTCTTCTATCAGCCAATCATCGATCTCGACAATGGAGCCATTGTTTACGCGGAATCCCTTATCCGCTGGCACCACCCCAAACGCGGCATGGTGCCACCGGACAAGTTCATCCCGATTGCGGAAGAATCGAAGCTCATCGTGCCAATCGGCGAGTGGGTGATCGATACGGCGTGCAAGCAGCTTGCGGACTGGCGGGAACGTGGCACGGTGTCGGACGAATTCGCGCTTAGCGTCAACGTCTCGAAGATCGAACTCATGACGCCCGGCTTCCCGGCCGCGCTCATCAGCCGCATTGATTCTTATGGACTGCCGCGAACGTCCATCAAAATCGAGGTGACGGAAACAACGATCGTCGATAACCGCTCCGATGTAAGCAGCGTTCTGGACAGTCTGCGGAGTCAGTCGATCGTCGTCATGATGGACGACTTTGGCACCGGGCATTCATCACTCAGCGGACTGCACAAGCTGCCGATCGACGAACTCAAGATTGACCAATCGTTCATCAGCAATGCGGATTCGAACACGGACCTGATCGCCATTACGTCTTCGATCGTTTCCTTGGCGGATCATCTGTCGTTGAGGACAATCGGTGAGGGCATCGAGACACCGGACCACATCGCCATCCTGCAAACAATGGGCTGCATGTACGGCCAGGGTTATTTCTGGTCACGCCCTGTGCCGGCATCGGAATTCGAAGCATTCATTACTGGCAAGCCCGGCGACGGGGATGTCCCGGCATCTGTTGCCTGATGGGTTAGACGCCATAGCGGGTAAGAGTCTGCTTGCCATCCAAAGCAGACGTTTGTATGACTGCTATTGGTAAGTGAGGACCGTCAGCAATCGGCCAGAAGCAGCCGGTCAAGATACTACCGCTCCCATCTTGAATATGGGGATATACAGACCAGCCATTGTAACGCTACCGACCATCATAGAGATTCCGAATCCGGTGATTACGCGCTTGAAATCCCGACGTTCGCTTCGTGATCCCGACGACCTGTTTCGCCACATGGAAACCAATGGAACAACGCCGATAAGAGCAAGTACAACGGTGTACTTGGAATAGTTGAGCACAACTGAAGTAAGCACTGGTAGCGACGCACCAAAACCAGCGAATAGCTCGCGGAAGGACGGAACGGCAACAAGAATATAGCCGTATATGGCCAAAGACCATACGACGAGAATTGTTGACAGCACCAATACCCAGGTCTTGATTGGTCCAGGCTGATCAGTCGGCCCATCTTCTTCAGGTAGAACGATGCCAAACATACGAAAGCTACCTCCAAGTCAGATTCTTTTGCTCCGAAAGCGATGGTCGGCTTTGGGTCAGTGGCTGGCAGTCTGTCGAATGACGTGTGACCGACAAGTTACGGCCAGAACCAGTCGTTCGATCTAGTCGATCAGTAGCATTGCCACTCGCATGCCCAATCGTTCTCATGACCTTCAGCAGTTCCGCGTCCGAAGTATCCAACGCCGCCGTCACCCCACATCCAATTTCCCTTTTCTGTCGAGTCAATTTGGAACACATAATGAGGCGCTGCGGGATGCTTGTTCCACGGTGCCCAGTAGATTTCTGATTGGATCAATGTCGGCCATCCACCGATCTTTAAGCCGCCGACGTTTTCGAAGTGATCGTAGTAATTGTCTTCGATTGCCTCGGGTAACTCGATGTCTACATCTTCCCACATCGGATAGTCTTCCTCGACTATCAGCGGTCGCATCGGTAGTGCCTTGATCTGACTGGCGGTATCGACTTGTGAGAGCGGAACCAGAGACTCGCATTGAGGGTATGAACGCAAACACCAGTTCGTGCCGTTTGCCGTACTGTCTGGAAGTTCATCCGGCCCAACAAAGACAGCGATTAATCCAATGTCATTGAGACCTTGTGGGCGAAAAGGTAATTCCTCGACGTTGATCTGACACAAGGCATGCATCGGCTTGCCTTCGGTCAGTGGCCATTCTTCTCCAGGTGCAGCGAGGTTGACCCGGCCGAACCAACTTGCGTCCGAGTTCTCTTCCGGGCGAAATCCACCGATCTGGTATTGAATTGCCCGGCGAACCAACCGCTTTTTGGCTTCGATGATGTCCATATTATTGGTTTTGTGACCGGCCGGAACGGGTCAGTAGCCGTCAGTCTACCTCAGAACGCTTGCGCGTCGAGTTACTGCCAGAAGCGGACGGTCGGTTGGGGCTAGCCGCCACGCAAGACCTGAAAATTCTTGCGTGTCCAGTCATTGCAGGCTTTAGCCCACTCCGCCATTGAGTCATCACCGATCCGTCCCCCTTCTCTGATCAACATGTCTTGGCGCTCCAGCATTGCTTCAAGAACCGAATCAATACGAAGCGCTCCATACGCTTCGATGAACATTGATAGCCGTTGTCGCTGATCGAGCACGCTTATTTCGGACGAGCCCAGATCCAGCCAAAGCCATGCCGCGTAACCTAGATCGTGAGCGCGTGACCCCGGAGCGGACGCGTCAAAATCGATGATTGCTACGGGGTACTCGCCGAGGAAGACAAAGTTGCATGGCGAAAGATCGTTGTGACAGACCACCTCAATGCCCGTACTCGCTGCGGTTGCGGAGATCACCAGGCCGGAACTCAGGTCGTGAAATGTGCGTATCAGTGACGCCGCTTTGCAGAGTGCGGGTTCGTCGAAAAAGGCAAGCTCCTCCGGAACTTGGCCTTCGATGAAAGTGAGCACATCACGCTCACTTTCATCGATTCCCAGAAACTTCGGACTAAAGTCACTCCCTTTGCTCGAAAGGTGCTCGAGGAGTTGGCGGACGAACGCCGAGTTTTCTGTAGCCGGTTTTCTGACCGTGTCTCCGACGCGAACCACACCCGGAGTAATACGACCACCGGTAAGCGGGATTTCTGTTTCAGCGTCAGTCATCCGCGGATTAGTCCAGTGTCCGCCTTGGGTCAGTAGCCGTCAGTCTACCTCAGATCGCCGGGATTTCTGCTTACGGCCAAGAGCGGACGGACGGTTGCAGAACGCCCTTCGATCTCAGCGTGCATGTAGGCCTAAAATTTCGCCCGGTGTCCCGTTGACCGATGGATTGTCAACCGCAACGCAATCCATCTCCGGATCCGCTCCAAGGGAAACCCAGCGATCGAAATCTTCAACGCGTCCCATCCCGGCCGCGATGTGTAGAGGAACGAGTCCGCTAGCACTACATTGATTCGGCGGAGCACCATTCTCCAATAGCCAATCAAGGCTGTTTAGAATCAGCTCTTGCCTTGCTGTCCTAACCGTCGGATCAACGTGCCCGTTACCGAAAATCCAGATATCTCCCTGATCAGTATAAAACTGAACGGTCGTCCACACCTGGGAACCCTGATCGGCACCTCGGCGCGAATATCGTGGAGCTAGGTACTCAAACTGAGCCGTGAGAATTTCCTCCTTCCTAAGTTCAAGAATCAAGCATCTGAGAAACGGAGGAACAGATCTTTGAGACACTGACCAATGTCGTCGTGCTGCCGGGAGGCTTGCATTACAGCCTCCGAGAATCGGATCGGCCCTATTTGAACCGTCAATGGGAATAGACCAAACATAAAGCCATCCAACATAGCTGATGAAAAGGGCGAGTATTGCTCCGAGTACTCTCTTGATTCTCGGGCCCTCCGAAACGACTAGCCAAGCGGCTGGTATGGGTCAGTAGCCGTCAGTCTATCTCAATTCGAATGAGCGGCGGGTTGCGGCTAGAAGCGGACGCTAAGTCCGTAATTCCGCTCAATCATGGTCGAGAATTGTGGTGTCTTCTGATTTGAGGAACTCAACACGTTCCGATTCTTGGGAAAATACACCTATCACCGCGGCAAGCTCGGATATCACGGCGATTTCAA
>CAZMEA010000051.1:0-14531 GCA_964565135.1 uncultured Woeseiaceae bacterium | reverse complement strand
GCAGAGTTCGCCCGTCGAGGCCCTGCTGCTCGTCGGACTCAAACTGCATACGACCGAACGCCTGCCAGCCGTCGTCAAACTTGTGCGCGTACGACCCGGACAGCGTTGTGCGGCGGGTGTCACCGGCGTTCTCCTGTTCGTTCAGGATAGAGGTGCCGCGAAGCAGCGTCTCGTAGCTCTGATTCTCAAAACCGAGACCGGCCCCGAAGCTCACTTGCGTAACGCGGTTGTTGCCACGCACCAGGTTCATGCCGAGATTCGTATCGACACTCAGCCCGTCCCAGAAGTCCGCCCTGAACTCGCGGATCTGGTAAATCTCGTCAGCCGTGAATTGCTGTCGGGCATTGCCGATTAGACTGACGTCGGCTCCGTCACGAACGAGCTGTCCGCTGAACCGACGCCCGTCGAACAACTCAACGTCAAGTGCACTGGTGTCCGACAGCCGATCGATGGCGTCCCATTCGATGACCACCTCGTCCATATACTCGGTATCGACGATAAGGTCGTCACCATCGTTCAGTTCGAGAACCGACCCTACGATGACGCTGCCGTCCTTCAAGTGAACGGTGGCGGCACCGGATGTATTGATAACAGCGAACAGGAAGACAGTGGCAGCGGCTAATCGTTTCAGAATCATCGGGAACACGCGGAAATCTGTGGCGGCGAGACTGGCGCAGCGACGTTGCTTTCGAGTAAACAAGACACCGCAGGCGCTTATGAGCTGGAGAGTAGCGCAGAACGTTCCTGGTATGCGTTTCGGTTTGTAACGACCCGAAGCCCGCAAGCACCTGCGCCACGCTGTAATCCGCCTGCCCGAAGCCTGTAGAGTGTGGTAGAAGTCTTCTGTCTACACCGCCCGGAGCACGACCATGTTCGTATCGCGCATTTTCGCCGTTGCCGTACTTGGCATATGGCTCGTCTGTGCCAACGAAGCGACGCCTGCACAGGAAACGACGAGCTCGTCGGGTGACGATCGTCCCAACGTCGTTGTTGTCCTGGTCGATGACCTGCGCTTCGACGAGTTCGGCGCGGGCGGGCATCCGTACCTCGAAACACCGCACATCGATCGCTTGGCGGCAGAGGGCGTCATGTTCACCAATGCTTTTCATGCCGTGTCGCTGTGCTCGCCGAACCGCGCCAGCATCTTTACAGGTCAATACCCGTCGCGACACGGCATCATCGACAACGTGGCGCGCAATCGCGCCAGTCACCGACTGCAAACCTATCCGCGAGCAATGCAGGCGGCCGGCTACGAGACCGGCTTCATCGGCAAATGGCATATGGGCAACGATCCGACCCCGAGGCCGGGTTTCGACTACTGGGCTGCTTTACCCGGCCAGGGCAAGACGATAGACCCCGACATCTTTGAAGACGGTCGGCTGCATCGTGTCGACGGCTACGTGACCGATCTCCTGACCGACCGCGCCGTCGAATTTATTGAACGCGACCGCGATCGACCGTTCATGCTTCATATCTCCCATAAAGCCGTGCATCCGGAAGCCGCGCAGCGCGACGACGGCTCGTCCGATCCGACAATCGATCGCAAATACACACCCGCCGAAAGGCACAAAGGCCTGTACGAAGATGAGGTGTTTACACGCCGACCCAACGTTGTGACGTCGCCGGACGATCTGGTGGGCAAACCGGCACTGCAGCGCTCGCTGCGTTTTCGCGATTCACCCGAGAGCGTAGCGGAGTTCTCCTTCTTCCTCGATCCGGGCACCTCGGAAGAAACTATTCGTCGTCGCGCAGAGATGATTCTGTCGGTCGACGACGGCCTTGGTCGTATCCTCGCGTCGCTCGAGAAAAAGGGCATCCTCGACGACACCTTCGTCTTGTTTACCAGCGACAACGGATTCTTCTTTGGCGAACATTGGCTAAGCCAGGAGCGTCGACTGCCCTACGAGGAATCCGTACGGCAACCGCTGCTTGTGCGCTATCCACCACTCGCGACAGCGGGTGAGAAACTCGGTGGCCTGGCGATGTCGATCGACATCGCGCCGACGGTGCTCGATGTCGGAAACGCAACGATCGGTAGTCACGTACAGGGGCGATCGCTCGTGCCACTGATGCAGGGCGACGACGCCGGATGGCGAGATTCAGTTCTGATCGAGTTCTATACGCATGAGAATCCACGCCCCTGGCTCATGGACATGGACTACCGGGCGGTACGAACCGATCGCTACAAACTGATCCACTGGATGCAGCATCCCGACGAACGTGAACTCTACGATCTTCAGGAAGATCCGTACGAGCTACGCAATCTTATCGACGACCCGGAGATGCGCACTATTGCCCAGGCGCTCGAGGACGAACTCGCCGAGCTTGTGCTCGAGGCCATGGGAATCCGGCAGCGGCAATAACAGGGCTATCGGTCGCGGAGGCGCTTCAGCTCACAATCATCCACGAGCCGTCTGCCTGCAGGCAGGCCGTACCGTTGACCTGCTGGTCAGGCTGGCCGCCGACGTCTGCATTCACTCGAAACTCGCGGCACGGTGTATTGCTGGCCTCGTACGTGCGAGTCGGCGTTACGGTGTAACGCCTACCGTTGTCCGGATTTATCCAGGTCGCCCCTTCACCGGTTCGGTTGTCACGCAAGGCAAGGGCTGTGTTCCGTCGGTCTGCCTCGTCCATGTTTTCGCCGATCTGCCGGCCGATCATCGACCCGGCGATGGAGCCAACGATGATCGCGATCGTCTGGCCGCGACCCTCGCCAACCTGGGATCCAATGACGCCACCCAGAACGCCGCCGATGATTTCACCCTGGTCGGCCCTGTCGAGCGTGGCGCAGCCGGATAGTGAAATGACGCTGGAAAGTACGAAGAGCACTCCCATCCTTGTGCTAACAGCTTTCAGATTCATGCCGTGTAGTCCTTTACTATTGGGCCAGAACGTCCCAATTATGTATACCCAGCGATCGAAGGACTACTCGGAAATTTCTACGGCTGATGGACAGTATTACCTGAGGAAGACCCGGCGAACTCATTCAAGCAGCGTTACCCGGTCTGCAGGTGAAGCGGACGAGACCCGGGCCGGCGGACGATCCGACGAGGCACAGTCCGAACGCGTGAACGGGCGGCAGCTACGGCCGCCAGTCCGATTCCCGGATCTCGACCATCTCCGCCACGATCTCCGGGTATACCGCCGCAATATCGTCGTGCTCACCAGTGTCGTCAACGAGGTTTTACAAACGCCCGTCAGTCGTCTCGCGCTGACCCGGCGCTGGCGCATTAATGATCTTGAAGTCGCCGCGGATCAGCGCACCGCTGCCGCGCTGCCCGGACCAGCCGACCGCATAGTCATCGTCGTGTACGGAGCCCGTTGCTCCTGTCAGGTGCGGCCGACGACGCGCTGAATGAATCAATAGCGCAGGGCCCCAATCACGCAATCGTCTAATGCCTTGACCCACCCGTAAGCGAGACGACAGCCGTACACGCGATCTCCGCATAGCAAACTCTGCCGACCGAATAGTCAGCGGCAGAATCGCAACGACCTAGGCGCGCTCATCCTTCGGGGATGCCAGGCAGACGTGCGAGGTGATGCTGTTGACGCCGGGCAGCGTCCCGAGCACGTCAGCGTGAAAGCGCTTGTAGGCGTCGAGGTCCTTCACCTCCACCCGTAGCAGGTATTCGAAAGCGCCTGCAACGTTGTGACACTCGCGTACTTCAGGTGCGGCCGCGATGCCACTCTCGAACCGGGCCGATGAATCGCGGCTGTGATCGGACAGACCGACCGCCACAAACACCGTCATACCGGAACCCAGCTTCCGTCGGTCGAGCTTCGCCCGATAGCCGACGATGACGCCGGCTGACTCGAGCGCCTGTACGCGCCGCAGACAGGCTGACGGCGAGAGCCCGACCTGATCGGCGAGGCGGGTATTGCTGAGTCGCCCGTCCTGCTCCAGGGCTTGCAATATTCGTTGATCAATTCGATCAAACACGCAATTAATGACCCTAATAGATGTCCTGGTAAGCTCACTATGCCGAATCATTGCTCATCTACACAACTATTCTGTGCGGATCATCCATTCTGTGCGGAGAATTGCCCATGCCACTCGCTTCCCTCGACGCCTACGACGTTTCAGCAAACTACGGTTTCCTGTCCGGCTTCGATCCTTTGAGTGTCGAAGTCCCCGATTGCCTCACGCCGGCGGCGAAGCTCGGTGCCGAATTGCCTGACCTGCTCGTGACGTCCTCGGCGAGACGGGCTATCGAAGCCCTGGAGCCCGTGGATCCCGATGCGCTGGCCGACGTCGATGACTGCCGCGCCCTGCGGGTCAGCCTCGTGCATTACACGTTCCTCGAGCAGGCGTATGTCTGGGGCGAAAAAGTACCCCCGGAATCACTGCCTCGCTCGATCGCACAGCCGCTCTGGTCACTGGCCGAGCGTGTCGGCCAGCCACCGATCCTGACCTACTCCCAGTACGTGCTGGATAACTGGTCGAAGATCGACCCGAAGGGTGAGGTCAGCCTCGGCAATGCGCGCATGGTGCAGCGCTTCCTCGGCGGCGCTGACGAAGCGTGGTTCGTACTGATTCATGTTGCGATCGAAGCGGCGGCTGCACCAATGCTTGCCAGCATTCCGTCAACGGTCGATGCAGCCCGCGCGATGGACAGTTCTGAACTGACCGATCGGCTGGGCGCCATGGTCGCCACCTGGGACAGGATGATCGCTGTGTTCGATCGCATGCCGGACTACTGCGATCCGTACGTCTACTTCCATCGGGTACGCCCCTGGATCCACGGCTTCACCGACAACCCGGCGTTGCCGGACGGGATTGTCTATGAAGGCGTCGAAGCGACGGGCGGAAAGCCACAACGTTTCCGTGGGCAGACCGGCTCGCAATCGTCGATCGTGCCGGTCATGGATGCCCTGCTCTCGGTTGGCCACCACCAGGATCCGCTCCGCCGATACCTGGATGAACTGCACGAATATCGACCGCCCGGCCACCGCCGATTCATCGAAGACGTGCGCAAAGAAAGCGGTGTGCGCGATGCGGTGAAAACGATCGACGACCCGCGACTGACAAACGCATACAACGATTGCCTGGACAGGCTGACCCGCTTCCGCACGCGGCACCTGGAGTACGCCGCGCATTACATCCAGAAGCAGTCGCACGGCGGCAAGGGCAACGACACTGCCGTGGGTACAGGCGGGACACCCTTCATGAAGTACCTGAAGAAACATCGTGACGAGGCGGCTCAGCACAGACTGTAGCGACGCGAGTACCCGACAGGGACATCTCGAGGCACCGCACACCGACTTCGTTGCATGGTCTGAAACGCCGCGCGGGCATGATCAACCGGTGTGATACCGTGCGGCGATGAACGTGGTCCTGGGGATCGATGTCGGCGGCACCGGCATCAAGGCGGCGCTGGTGGATGTCGAGTCCGGCGAACTGTTGAGCGACAGGCACCGGGTCGACACGCCACGACCGGCAACACCGGAGTCCATGGCCGCCGCGATCGAACAGGTAGTCAGCGAGTTCGACTATGCCGGGCCTATCGGCTGTTGCTTCCCAACCATTGTCGTCGACGGCCACGCCCGGTCAGTCAGTAACCTCGACGAGTCATGGCGCAATGTGCAGATTGACGAGACGTTCGCACGGGCGACGGGGCATTCTTTCCTGGTCATCAACGATGCCGACGCGGCAGCCATTGCCGAGATGCAGCTCGGCGCAGGCAAAGGGCTCGACGGCCTGGTCGTCATGATCACCATAGGCACGGGCCTCGGCAGCGGGATGTTCTACGACGGCCAGCTGATACCGAACATCGAGTTCGGCCACATGGCGGGCAAGGATGGCGAGCCGTTCGAGCGCTACGCGAGCAAACGAGCGCGCATCGATGAAGACCTGTCCTGGTCCGAGTGGGGCGGCCGCTTCAATGAATTCCTCAAACGCGTCGACCGGGTCTGCTCGCCGGATCATTTCATCATCGGCGGCGGGTCCAGCAAGAAGTTCGACCTGTTCCGCGACCAGGTCACGATCCACAGACCGATTCACGTTGCCATGTTCCGCAACAACGCGGGCATCATCGGTGCCGCGGTCGCGGCTGCGAGCAATCTCCCGGGCTGAATTCCGGCGTTTCTGACCGGTTGGAGACCGGTCAGGCGAGACAGGACTCCTGCGATGCGCAGATGTACGCCTCGTCGACATTCCGTTACGCGATAAGTCACTCGAATGCGAGGGCAAGCTGGTCGTTGTTATTGGCAAGGGCGGCGGATACATCACCGTCGAACATGCGCTGAAGCACATCTTCGGTTTTTCGATCTACAACCACAACTTCGTAAAGGGGCACGGGAGTCACTCGTCCCAGTTCGGCATCAGCAAGATGTTCGACCTGTCCGCCGTGTTCGGTCCCGTCGTCGTCACCGAAGACGAGTTGGGCGACCCGTACGAGCAGACGATCGAGACGCGCATAGACAGTAAACTGGAGCGATAGCCGTCGCTCGCCAACATGCGGCATCGCATAAAAGAAGTCATTGCCTACATCTCGTTAGCCGTGACCATGTTGCCGGGTGATGTCGTCGTCATGAGCACACCGACCGATGGCTGCCTGAAGCCGGAACGCATCATGCAAATCGACGATAAAGATGGACACCACCATCTCGGGCATCGGGACACTGTCCAACGTGATCAAGGCGGAGCCGGCGCACCCCTAAAAGGGTGTCAGACACCTTTTTGGACAGTTAACTCACACGTCCCCGGCTTTCGCCGCAGCCTTGATCCTGTCCGCCGCACGAAACGCGAGCGCCATGATGGTCATCGTTGGCTGACCGCGGGTCGACGACACCAGGCTGCTGCCATCGCAGATAAACAGGTTGGGCACGTCGTGTGCGCGATGATCCGCATCGACAACGGACGATGCCGCGTCGTTACCCATGCGACAGGTCCCGAGCAGGTGCACGCCGCCCGTGGTTTCACCGGCTGGCTCACTCCAGGTTCGTTCAGCGCCTGCCGCATCCATCAGCTCCTGCGCCTTGCCTTGCAGGAATGCGGCGTTCGAGACGTCGTCAGGATGGTCCTTGTAGGTGACGACGATCGACGGTCGCCCCCATTTGTCGGTCTTGTCGGGACTCAGCGTAATGTTGTTGCGGTCCATCGGCAGCGATGTCGCGCTGACGAACATACCCATCTGTCGCGTATAGGTATGCGCGATCATGTCTTTGTATTCGGCACCCCAGTTTTTCTCTGCGGGCGGTCCGCCGAACACCGTGTACATGAGCGGCGTGGAAGCAAGGCCACCGCGCGCATCGATGCCGCCGCCGCCATAGAAGCCTCGCGACTCGTCGCTCTCATAGAAATCCATGATGACCCGCGTTGCCTGCACACCTTTGTATTCGTTCAGCGGGTGCTCGAAGATACCGCTGACACCGGCATGCTGGTTGAACATCAGGTTGCGACCAACGTAGCCGCTGGAATTCGCGAGGTTGTCGGATTCCAACAGCAATCTCGGCGACTCGGCGCCGTTGGCGGACAAGATGACCGCTCTCGCCTTCTGTCCCTGCTCGTTGCCGTCCTTGTCGAAGTACAACACCTCGTTCACTTTTCCGTCCTCGCCCTTGACGATACGAAACACGGTGCTCTCGGAGCGGATTTCGCAGTTACCGCTGGCTTGTGCCAACGGAATCATGGCGGACAGGGACGATGACTTGGCGTTTACCTCACAGCCAAAGAACGCACAGAAGCCGCAGTTGATGCAGGGAGCGCGGTTATTGTGCACGCCACTCAGAATCGCGTGCGGCTGAACGTCGCAATTGAGTCCGAGCTCTGCCGCGGCCTTCTCCATCAGCACGCCCGACGAATTGACAGGCAGCGGCGGCAGCGGGAACGGTTTCGAGCGTGGCGGATCGGAAAAACCCGGCGCGCCCGAGACGCCCATGTCCCATTCCACTTTTGCGTAATAGGGCTCCAGCTCCTCGTAAGCGATCGGCCAGTCGGCGAAGTTCGTGCCTTCGATCGAACCCAGCACACTGCGCTCGTTGAAATCGATCGGCCGCATGCGCCACACGTGACCCGACCAAATAACGCTGGAGCCACCGACTGTCTTCGCGTACATCGCCGGGTCGACCTGCCCGCCCTGGGCTTCATCCGCCGCGGTCTTGCGAAACGACATGCCGGACTCGCGAGGCCCGCCGCCGATCATCTCCCCGTTCAGGAAATACTTGATCTCATCGTGGGTAAACTCGGGCGCCTTCCTGTGCTTGCCCTGCTCCAGCACAACAGTGCTGAACCCCGCCGTCGACAGCTCTTTGGCGAGGATTCCACCGGCGGCACCGGAACCGATAATGACGAAGTCGACCTCTTCGCGTGTGTTAAACGTCGTCATCAGTCGCCTCCTTTCCGTATTCGGCATCGTAGTGGCCGAACGGAGGGACATAAGCGTGAGCGTGCGGATCCATACCCAGAAGCTTCCAGCCAACGCCGTCCTTGTTGCCGCCGTATTCGCTGAGGCCAAAGAAGCCCGCGAACGTAATCATGCGTATCAGACCGAAAAACGGCGTCGCCTCGTTGGCTTCGAGAAGTGCGTCCTGTTCGCCCGCAGACAACGCCGAAAATCGCTTGCCATCGCTGATGCCGGACTGCAATTGCTTAAGCCCGCCGCGCAGCATGGGCAAGAGCGGCGCGTTGAAGGTGCCAAAGGACTGATCCATAAAGTAGATCACGCCGGCCTCAGTGGCACCCGGGGTATCGGTCGTAGGGATGATTCGGTCAGCAATCGCGGCAAATTCTTGAGCTTCATCGGCTCCGAGAACGGTATACGGCGTGGCGTCTTCTTTCGCGGCGGCGGCAGCCTGCGAAATCGCAGCGAGACTCGGCAGTGCAACCCGTGCCCATGCGGCGCCGGCCGCGCCCGCTCCACGTTCGAGAAAGACTCGGCGCGACAATACTTCCGGTTTCATGAAATCCCCTGACAGAACCAACCGTGTGCCTCGACCGTAGCACATATCCGGTCCGCTTCCGGACAGAAGCAGCGCCGTTATTCGCTCGTGGCATGAGGCAGTCGGGCGGGTACGCTTTTCTGTGAGACGGGAAATCTCGTGATGCACCCTGTAGCATCTCCATCATCGCGAGCCGCGTGTGCTCGAATCTCGAACCTTGCATGCTGCAACTCATCGACACCCGCCTGTCACCCGACACCGAAGATCCTTTCGATCACACCTTCGCCGCGGGCGAAATTGCTGTCGTGCTAGGCGCCAACCAGTCCGGAAAAACCAACCTGTGCCGGCTGATTGCGGGGCTGAACAGCGACGCCACCGGCCACGTCAGGCTGAATGGCGACGACCTGACGTCGCTGGACCCGAGGCAGAGACCGGTCGCGCTGGTCTACCAGGCGTTCATCAATTACCCGAACCTGACGGTTGCAGAGAACATCGCGTCCCCACTGGTCGCGGCCAGACTGCCAGCCGCGATCCAACGGGAAAGAGTGAACGAGCTTGCCCGGCTGCTACGAATAGAGGAACTGCTCGGGCGATACCCGCACGAACTGTCGGGCGGCCAGCAACAGCGTCTTGCCATTGCGCGTGCGTTGGCGAAGGAAGCCGACGTGCTTCTGCTGGACGAACCGCTGGTCAACCTGGACTTCAAGCTGCGTGAGGCACTCGACGTCGAACTCCGCGGGCTTCTGAAAGAAATCGGAACGATCGTTATCTGGACGACGAGCGACCCGCGTGACGTCTTTGCGCTGGGCGACCAGGTCCTGCTTCTGTCACGCGGGGCGTTGCTGCAAGCCGGCACACCGCTCAGCGTCTACGAGCGTCCCGCGAGCTTCGCGGCGATGGAACTGATGGCAGAACCCCGTATCAACCGTTTCTCACACAATGGGCTCGACAGTGCGTTGCGACCCGAGCATGTGCGTCTCCGCGATAGCTCCGAGACCACGGACGAACTCGACTTCACAATGACCGTGACCGCGTTCGAAACCAGTGGCGACGAGTCGTTCATTCACGGACGGGTCATCGACCAGGACTGGGTTGTCCGTTCGCACGGCATGCACGCTGTCGCGCCCGGCGAAACGCTGGCCCTGACCGCGCGCGCCGACGACGTGCGGAGCTTCTGAGATGGCCCGCATCACGCTGGCCGGTCTCGGTTTTCGCTACCCCGGTGCCACGGAGGACACGCTGCGCGACCTCGATCTCGACATTGCGCAAGGTGAAGCGCACGCGCTCCTCGGTGCGAGCGGCGCCGGCAAGACGACCTTGCTGAATCTGCTGTCCGGACTACTGTCACCCACTCGCGGCCGCCTGGAGTTCAATGGCGACGATGTTTCCTTCATGAACGGACGCGAGCGCAACGTCGCCCAGGTGTTTCAGTTCCCGGTGCTCTACGACGGCCTGAGCGTGTCGGAAAACCTGGCGTTCCCGCTCCAGGTTCGCGGCACGCATCGCAAGGAAATCGCAGAACGCGTCGACTACATCTGCGCTGAGTTGGACATTACACAGCTGCGCAAGCGCAAACCGAAAGGCCTTTCGCTGTTCGAAAAGCAGCTGGTTGCTGTCGGCAAGGCACTGGTCCGACCGGACGTCTCGATGGTTTTGCTGGACGAGCCCCTCACCGCCGTGGAGCCCCGTGTGAAATGGCGGCTGCGCCAGACTCTGCGCAAGGTTCAGGCAGACCTCGCTGTGACGATGATCTACGTCACGCACGATCAGACCGAGGCACTCACCTTCGCCGATCGGGTTTCGGTCATGGCCGAAGGCCGCATTGTGCAGACCGGCACGCCGGAAGACGTCTATCTATCACCGGAGCATGAATTCGTCGGCCACTTCGTCGGCAGCCCGGGCATGAATTTCGTGCCGTCGTCAGTACTTGGCATCACCCATGGTGACCGCGTGGGCTTTCGACCCGAATGGACGTCGGTCGACAACCAGGGCAGCGTCACCGGCGTCGTCGAGAGCGTCAGAACACAGGGCACGCGCGACGGCCAACCCTACGGCATCACCTTTGTCGCAACCGAGTTCGGCCGGCTTGCAACCAGAGGCGCGATCAGTGCCGGGCCCGGCGACCGTACCGCACTGCGCGTCGACCGGTACGTCGTGTTTGCCGATCAGCAGCGAGTGGGCAGCAGTGAGTCTGTATAAAGCGAAGACGAACCGTGCCTGGCTCGGCGTGCTGCCGGTGCTGCTGATCGTCGCGTTCAGTGCCGTCGTCCCGTTGATGACCGTCGTGAACTACTCGGTCCAGGACATTCTCGACTTCAACTCGCGCTTTTTTGTCGGCTTCGAGTGGTACAGAGAAACTCTGGCCGACAGCCGTTTTCGCGAGGCGTTTCTTCGCCAGGTCGCGTTCAGTGTGACGATACTGCTGATCGAGATCCCCCTCGGGATCGCCGTAGCCAAGGGAATTCCTCGCAATCGTCGATGGGCGCCTCTCGTGTTGATCCTGCTGGCGCTGCCGCTCCTTATCCCGTGGAATGTCGTGGGCACGATCTGGCAAATCTATGCGCGACCGGATATCGGCCTCCTCGGCGCCACGATTAACGCGCTCGGCGTCGACTACAACTACACAGCAGAACCGCTGCATGCCTGGCTTACCCTGATTGCGATGGACGTCTGGCACTGGACCTCGCTGGTCGCACTGCTCACGTTCGCCGGGCTGTCCGCAATCCCGCCGGCCTACTACCAGGCCGCCGAGCTTGACGGTGCCAGCAAATGGCAGACGTTCCAACTCGTTGAGCTGCCGCGCCTGCGCGGCGTACTGATCATCGCCGTGCTGCTACGCCTGATGGACAGCTTCATGATTTACACCGAACCCTTCGTGCTGACCGGCGGCGGTCCGGGCAATGCGACGACGTTCCTGAGTCAGCACCTCGCGACAATGGCAGTGGGTCAGTTCGATCTGGGTCCCGCAGCGGCGTTCTCGGTCATCTACTTCCTGTTCATCCTGTTGTTTTGCTGGCTCTTCTACACCAGCGTGATCGGACGAGATGAAGACTAGCTTCAGCCGCTGGGTGCTTATCGGCTTCGGCATCTACCTGCTGCTGCCGCTCTATTGGCTGCTGTCGATGGCGGTGCGCACCAATGACCAGATTGTCGGCGAGTTCTCGCTATTCCCGACCTCGCCGACCTTCGCAAACTTTGCGGAGATATTCTCGAACCCGGTCTGGTACGAGGCCTTCGCCAACTCACTCGCCTACGTCGCAATCAACTCGGCGATTTCGCTGGCGGTTGCGATCCCTGCCGCCTATACGTTTTCGCGCTACCGGTTTCTTGGCGACAAGCAGCTCTTCTTCTGGTTGCTCACGAATCGGATGGCACCACCGGCCGTGTTCCTGCTGCCGTTCTTCCAGCTGTACTCGTCCATTGGTCTGTTCGATACCCCGTTCGCCATTGCGCTGGCGCATTGCCTGTTCACCGTGCCCCTGGCCGTCTGGATACTCGAAGGATTCTTCTCCGGCATCCCGACCGAGCTGGACGAGATGGCACGGATCGACGGACACTCGTTTGGCCACTTCTTTGTGCGCATCTTCCTGCCGATCAATCGAGGTGCGATTGGCGTGACGCTGTTCTTCTGCTTCATGTTCAGCTGGGTCGAGTTGCTGCTCGCACGGACGCTGTCCGGCGCGAACGCAAAACCCATCGTCGTCGTGATGACACGGACCGTCAGCGCATCGGGTCTCGACTGGGGCGTGCTTGCGGCAGCGGGCGTCCTGACGGTGCTGCCTGGGATACTTGTCGTCTGGTTCGTGCGCAAGGACCTGGCGCGAGGCTTCGCGCTGGGGCGGGTTTCATGAGGACGACCCTGTGAACTGGATGGCCTGGACGCCGCAGACCGCCGTGTTTTTCGCGAGCATTTTCGTCTCGCTGGTCGTCCTCACCGTGTGGGAGCTGCGCTTTCCGACCCGCACCGAACAAGGCTTTCTGCCAATGCCGACCACGCGTGGCGATCGCTTTTTCATCAGTCTGTTGAGTGCCGCGTTCATTCACCTTCTGTGGCTCGCCTTCTTTGCCGACAAACTCGTTATCGCCTCAGGGCTGTCCGCCCTGTGGGCTATCCTGCTTATGCGCCGCGGCTAGTGTCTCTATAATCGCCGGAAACCAGATTCCGGGGGTGGATGTGAAGACATGGCGATTGATGGTGTTGGCGGTCCTGCTGGGCGCTTGTTCCGACCAGGCCGATGAACAGGCCGCGAGATCGGCTGACATGGCCGATATCGATTTCGCGGCCAACGCCGCGCGCTGGATCAGCGACGAATTCCAGCCCTCCACCTTGTCTGAAACAGAACAGCTGGCCGAGCTCGCCTGGTTCACGCAAGCCTCGGCAGACCTGCGGGGCATGTCCATTAACGTCGTTTCAGAAACGCTGACGACGCACGAATACGAAAGTGAAACGCTCACCCGGGCGTTTTATGACATCACCGGCATTCAGGTAACGCACGACCTGATCCAGGAAGGCGATGTCATTGAAAAGCTGCAGACACAGATGCAGTCCGGCGAGAACGTTTACGACGCCTACGTCAACGATTCCGATCTGATCGGCACGCACGCACGGTACGGCTATGTCGTTCCGTTAAGCGACTTCATGGCGGGTGAAGGCGCGGACGTAACATCTCCAACCCTCGATCTCGACGACTTCATCGGCATCAGCTTCACGACCGGTCCGGACGGCAAGATTTACCAGCTGCCGGACCAGCAGTTCGCCAACCTGTACTGGTTCCGCTACGACTGGTTCTCGAACCCGGACTTCCAGGCGCAATTCGAATCGATCTATGGCTATCCCCTGGGCGTACCGGTCAACTGGTCGGCCTACGAGGACATTGCAGAGTTCTTCAGCGAACACGTCGGAGAAATCGACGGCGAGCGAGTTTACGGCCATATGGACTACGGCAAGAAGGATCCGTCGCTGGGGTGGCGCTTCACCGATGCCTGGCTGTCCATGGCCGGCGCGGGCGACAAAGGCATACCGAACGGCTTGCCCGTCGACGAGTGGGGCATTCGCGTCGAAAACTGCAGGCCGGTTGGTTCGTCCGTCACACGAGGCGGCGCTGCGAACGGGCCGGCTGCGGTGTACGCGTTGCAGAAATACATGGACTGGCTGAAGCGATTCGCACCGCCGGAAGCCGGCGGCATGACGTTCTCCGAAGCCGGCCCGGTCCCCGCGCAGGGCAACGTCGCCCAGCAGATCTTCTGGTACACGACGTTCACGGCCGACATGATTCGCCCCGGACTCGACGTCGTGAATGAAGACGGCACACCGAAGTGGCGAATGGCACCTTCACCTCACGGACCTTACTGGGAAGACGGAATGAAGCTCGGCTACCAGGATGCCGGTTCGTGGACGCTGATGAAGAGCACGCCCCTCGAGCGCCGCAAGGCGGCGTGGCTGTACGCCCAGTTCGTTACTTCAAAGACGGTGTCGTTGAAGAAGACAATGGTTGGACTGACGCCGATCCGGAATTCCGACCTGAACTCGGCCGCCATGACGGAGATGGCGCAACGCCTTGGCGGCCTGGTCGAGTTCTACCGGAGCCCCGCACGTACACTGTGGACGCCAACGGGTACGAATGTGCCTGACTATCCAAAACTCGCGCAGC
>CAZMEA010000050.1:0-14543 GCA_964565135.1 uncultured Woeseiaceae bacterium | reverse complement strand
TCCTTTCATGATTTAGTCCGACGCAGCGTCCTCGAGTGCACGCAGTCTCGCGGCTTCAAACTCGTCGCCCGGATTCCAGGTAGGCATCTCGTCGGCATTGGCGATCGCGAGGCCGGTCCAGAAACCGAGCGTCGCATCTTCGATCATGCCGTCGAAGTTCCAGCTGTCGTCGTATTCGTCACTCGGTTGGTGATAGTTGACGTCGGTGTAGTGATTCACCTGCTCGCGGCCCCAGTCTGGTGACCGATCAACGAAGTCTGTGCCGGTATCGAGATAAAGTGCAGGCACGCCGATCTGGGCGAAGCTGAACTGGTCGGAGCGGTAGAAGTATCCGCGATCCGGGAACTGGTCGGGTTTGACGACTCGCCCCTGCTCGTCGGCGATACGTTCGACGATGCCGTCAATCGACGACTTACCGAGACCGACGAACGTGACGTCGTGCGTGTTGCCCCAGATATTGCCGCCGTCGTAGTTGATGTTCGCGG
Organism: uncultured Woeseiaceae bacterium; assembly: GCA_964565135.1. Lineage (GTDB taxonomy): Bacteria > Pseudomonadota > Gammaproteobacteria > Steroidobacterales > Woeseiaceae > JBFGFX01. Next base: position 14,058 of record CAZMEA010000050.1, on the reverse strand, counting down.
CGATCTTGCCCGGCGGGAAGGTCGGATACGCTGCGTAGAACTTTGAACCGAGCAGGCCCTGCTCTTCCGCACCTACAAGCGCAAACAGTATCGAGCGACGCGGCGCTTTGTCCATGCTCACCAACGCTTTCGCCATAGCCATGAGCTGGGACACTCCCGATGCATTGTCCATGGCGCCGTTGTAAATCGTGTCGCCTTCCTCGTTGGGCGTGCCGATACCCAGGTGATCGTGGTGCGCCGTGTAAATCACCACCTCGTCACTGAGCTCCGGATCGCTGCCAGGAAGCAGACCCAGGACATTGGCCGTCGACACGCGGTTGACGCTGACGTCGAACGCAATCGATGTTGTGATGCCCAGGGGCACCGGCGTGAAGTCGCGGTTGTCAGCGGCCGTGCGCAATTCGTCGAGATCCAGGCCGGCCATTTCCACCAGCCGTCGTGCGGAATCCTCGGTCACCCAGGCGTTAACCTGATTCCGGGGTTCATCGCCAGCCGGAAGTTCGAACTGCTCTCCGGTCCAAGACGTCTGCACTACCTGGAATGGATAGCCGGCCGACGGCGACGTGTGGATGATGATGGCACCCGCAGCGCCCTGTCGGGCCGCACTCAGGTATTTGTAATCCCAGCGGCCATACCAAAGGCGCGTTTCGCCGCCGAACAGGTCCGGATCCCAATCGGGGTCGTTGTTCATGATGACGAGGACCTTGCCCTCGAGGTCCGCATCCTTGAAGTCATCCCAGTCGTACTCCGGCGCCTGAATGCCGTAACCCACGAACACCAGCTCCGCGTCGTTCACCTCAGCACGTTCGCCTTGTACGCCGCTCGCCAGGATGAAGTCATCCCACTGTTTGAGGGTCAGGTCACCAGCGTCGTTGTTGAACGTCCAGCTCGGCGGTTGATCCGCAGTCACACCGACAAGGTCAAACGGCTGTTCCCAGCTACCGTCTGCAGCACCTGGTTGCAGCCCCATGTCTGCCATTCTGTCCGCGAGGTATTTCCGCGCCGCCGCGTCCCCGCGACTGCCCGGCCCGCGTCCCTCGTACTTGTCGTCGGAGATCTCGATGACGTACTCACGCATCAGGTCGGCCGTGATGTACTGCAGCGCCTGCTCGGCGTCCGACGGGGTGTCGGCAACCGGCGCTTCGGCGACAGCCTCGGCCGGCTCTTCGGACTGACTGCAGGCCGCAATCAGGAGCAGCGCGAGAAGTGCTGGAAGAATTCGATACGTCATGGATCTACCTCAGGGGAATGCTTGAATACCGGCGGCGAAGGGCACTATGCCCCAGCGCATGGATGGGTTTGAGTGTCAGGCAAACACTTCGTTCAGGAAAAGCTGCATGGAGTCCCAGGACCGGTGCTCCGCCGTCGCATCGAACAAGAGCCCGTTATCCGGATCGTTTGCGGCAGGGTTCGTGAACGCGTGCATGGATGTGCCGTAGGCGTGCAGCTGCCAGTCGGCACCCCTCGCGTCCATGTCCTGTGCAAACGCCAGAACATGCTCCGATGGCGCCAGCGGATCCTGCCACCCGTGCAGCACGAGGGCTTTCGCCGATACGGAAACACCGTCGAGATTATCCGGCAGACCGAGCAGCCCATGGAAGCTGACAACGCCGCGGACGTCCGCTCCGGTGCGGGCAAGATCGAGAACGCACAAGCCGCCGAAGCAAAATCCGATGGCCGCCGTTTTGCCAGGATCGACGTGGCTCACGCCTCTGAGTTCTGCCAGCGCCAGCTTCATTCGAGCCTGCAGGGTCGCCCGGTCCTCGATCAGCGGCGTCATCAACGCGCTGTTTTCCTCAGGGGAACTGCCGCGAATACCTTTGCCGTAAACGTCGAGGGCAAAGCCTACGTAGCCGAGCTCGGCCAGCCGCTCTGCCTTGCGGTCCTCGAACTGCGAGCGGCCGCCCCAGGCATGCGAGACCAGTACACCCGGTCGTGGACCGGAAACAGCTTCGTCCCAGGCAACATGGGCGGTGAACACGTGCTCGCCATCGCCGTACTCGAGTTCTTGAACCTGAATGCTCATGGGATTTGCAGCCGTCCGTCGCCGGGGACATAGCTACTATCCGGAATACGGCGTCGTTCGTAAAGCCTGACGGTTTCAGGGGCTTGCGGCTAATGCGAATCCGCTGCTGAGATCGCCGTCGATCCCCGCCCGGAAGCCTTGCAACCACTCATCCGCCTGGCGCTCGGCCGTGGCGATCTGGTTCTCCGACATCTCGAGCGCGGTCGTCTGCTTGTTCTGCCCGCCAACACTGCTGCCAAGGGCTTCCGCAATCAGGAACCATTTGAGCGCCTCCACCAGATCGGGCTCGGCCGTGGTTCCGGCAAAGTACAGGGCGCCGAGGTTGTTCTGGGCAACCGAGTTGCCCTGGTTCGCGGCAAGCCGATACCAGTGCATGGCTTCGAGATCGTCTTCGAGGACGCCCTCGCCGGCGTCGAACATCGCGCCCAGATTGTTCTGTGCGTCGGCGTCACCCTGGCGCGCCGCACGCAGATACCAAGCAGCCGCGATGGCGTTGTCTTCGGTCACCCCTTTGCCGGCGTCGTACAGGAGCGCCAGCGCGTACTGCGCCGAGGGCGATCCCTCTTCCGCTGCACGGAGATACCAGTGCCGGGCCGCGGCCAGGTCTACGTCCGTGCCCTCGCCGTATTCGTACATGACGCCAAGATTGACCTGCGCGCCCGGGTGCCCCTGCTCGGCTGCCAGGGCATACCAGTGCAATGCACGCTCGTTGTCCTCGGGCATGCTTTCGCCGCGATCGTGCATGATGGCGAGGTTGAACTGTGCCTTCGCGTGCCCCATCGCGGCAGCCCGTTCGTACCAACTCACGGCTTCGGCATCGTCTTCGGGCATGCCGTCACCTTCGTCGTACATGAGCGCAATGGCATAGATAGCGTCGGGATCGTTCGCGGCGGCCGCGCGGCGGTACCACTGCAATGCGGCCTCGTTGTCCTCAGCAACGCCAACGCCCAGATCGTAAAGGTAGCCGAGGTTGTACTGCGCGTCGCTGTAGCCGAGATCGGCGCTCTTTCGGTACCAATAGATCGATTGCTCGTAGTCAACCGGCACGCCTTCGCCTGCGCTGTACATGACGCCAAGATTGAATTGCGCCTGCTCATCGGCCTGGCGGGCAGCCTGCGTGTACCAGTACACGGCGCGGGCATCGTCTTCAGGTACGCCGTCGCCGTAGTCATAGATGGTAGCGATGCTGAACTGGGCAAATACGTTGCCTTCTTCAGCAGGCTCGAGATACCAGCGCAGGGCTTCTGCTTTGTCGGTCTCAACGCCAAGGCCGTTATCGAGCAAAAGCCCCAGGTTGTACATGGCGGCAATATCGCCCTGCTCTGCCGGGCCCTGCCAGTGCTTGTAGGCGGCGGCGTAATCGCCTGCCTCGTAGGCCGCGATCCCCTCGGAGAAATCGGCGTGTGCCATCGTCGCCGTCAGAGAGAGGGCAAACACACCCAGCTGGATTATGTAACGCGTCGACCGCATACAGCCCGACCGAACCAACAGAACAGTCGGTGAGCCTACTGACAGCGGCCGGGGTCGACTATGAACCAGTCGACATTAAACAGAGATGGTAAGTCTCCGGAAAATATGCGTTTTTCTAAGGAATATCAGGTAATGAATGAGGCTGCGCGGTTCAACGGTCGCGTCGCGATGATCTGCACATTGCCGATGGCCCGCTCGATGAAGCCACCCTCGCAGTAGCACAGGTAGTACTGCCACATACGAATGAACTCCTTGCTGTAGCCCTGGCGAACCACCTCGTCGATGCGATCGAACATGCGATCGTGCCACCGACGCAGGGTTGTGGCGTAGTGCGGACCAATATCCTCGCTGTGTGTCAGGCGCAGATCCGTATTGGCGGTCATGCTCTGCGTCATCGACGTCAATGACGGCAGGCAGCCGCCCGGGAAGATGTAGCGCTGAATGAAGTCGACCGAATTCTTGGCACCCTCGTAGCGCTGGTCGGCAATCGTGATGGTCTGCAGCACCATCAGGCCGTCGGGTTTAAGCAGCTCCGCGCACTTCTGAAAGAAGGCCGCGTGGAAGCGGTGTCCGACCGCCTCGAACATCTCGACAGAGACCAGCTTGTCGTACTCGCCCTCCAGCTCACGATAGTCCTTCTTGAGCAACGTGACCCGGTCTTCGAGGCCCTCGCGGCGAACACGGTCGACCGCATACTGGTACTGCTCATCCGAAATGGTCGTGGTCGTGACATGACACCCGTAGGTCTTTGCTGCGTAGATGGCAAGCCCGCCCCAGCCGGTGCCGATCTCCAGCAACCGGTCGCTGCTCGTCAACTGCAGCTTCCGGCACAGGCGGTCCAGCTTGGCTTCCTGGGCCTCGTCGAGGCTCATGTCCGGACGCTCGAAGATCGCTGAGGAGTACTGCATCCGCTGGTCGAGCCAAAGCTCGAAGAACTCGTTGCCGAGATCATAGTGCGCCGAGATGTTCCGTCGGCTGCCGCGTTGGGTATTTTTGTTGAGCCAGTGAAACACCCGCTGCAGCGGTCGAGTCAGCCGTGCCGTACCGGACTCCATTGCTTCGAGCACGTGGCGATTGCGCGCAAGAATCCGCACCACGTTTGTCAGTGAATCAGCGTGCCAATAGGAACGAAAATAGGCTTCGCCCCCGCCGATCGGCCCACCAAAGGCCACTTCGGAGTAGAACTGCTGATCCGTCACGGTGATGGTCGCGATCAGGTCCGAGTCGTGATCGCCAAAGTGATACTCATCGCGACCATCGATGAGCGTCAGGCTGCCGTCCTGCAAGACGCGCAGGCGCTGCAGTACTGCCCGTCGCGCCAGCGTATCGAGGTGTGAGGGCTTCGGGGTGCCCGTGAGAAATTCGTCAGATGCGATTGATACGTTTTTCATGTCGTTATTATTCAGTCGTCAGTGTCTGTCGTTTGGCTGGATGGGGATAGAACGGCACGCGTTTCAGCCAGAGCCGCAGTGCCTGCCAGTAGATGCCGAGGACAACGCGCCCCGTCATCCACGGGTATTTCACGAGCACACGCGCGAGGGCAGTGCCCGAGATCTCGCTTCGCTTGAGCGCAATGGATGCATCGAACAGGCGCACGCCGTCTTTCGCGTTCGCCATGAACACGTTAAGACGCTCGCCCGGTTCTGTGAAGGACCAGTCGTAGTCGATTGCCATATCCATAAAGGGCGATACGTGCATCACCTTGTCCGGGGTGAAACGCAGCTCGGCATTCTTGCCAGCACCGCGGTCTCTCGGCAGCACGTAGCAGCAGCGTTCGCCCCAGGGCGTGTTGCTGACTTCGGCAACCACGGTCTCGACTTCATTACCGGTTCTGTCGAAGCAGTAGTAGAAGCTCACGGGGTTGAAGCAGTAGCCGAAATAGCTGAGATGGGTGAGCAGACGAATCGGTCCGGCCGGTTCCACACCGGTCTCATCCTTCACAAGGCGGCGAACGGTCTGTTCGAGAGGTTCGTCGACCGGACCGACGTGATCCTCGCGACGGAAGCGAGCCAGTGCACGACGTCGGGTGGACCAGAACCAGCGGCCGCGAAACACTGAATCAAGCTCAGCAAGATCGAGGTACATGTAGAAGATCCGGTACGCAAAGCTGTGCGCGACCGGCTTCTTGCGGCTGTGCCTAACCCGCCCTTCGTATATGCAGCTCTGCACTCTGCCGGTCCTCTTCGAAGTATCGCAGCGCGCTCAACGCGCTGTGCACTCCGTCCTCATGAAAGCCATTTCGCCAATAGGCCCCGCAGTAAGACGTGCGATTCCCTGTGCACACTTCGCGGTGACGCGCCTGCGCGTCGATGGTCCCGATATCGAATATGGGGTGATCGTACTCGGTAGAATAAATGATCTTCGCAGGGTCGATCGCCGCCGTGTTGTTCAGCGTAACGCAATACTCCTGCTGCGCTTCGAGTCGCTGCAACATGTTCATGCTGTAGGTCACCGACACGTGATCGCGCGGGTTCGACGGAATGTGATAGTTCCAGGCGGCCCAGGCTCGCCGACGCTGTGGCAGCAACGAGACGTCGGTATGCAGCACCGCCTCGTTGGGCTGATAGCGAATGGCGCCGAGCACGTCTCGCTCCGCGTCCGTCGCGTCCGATAACAGCTTCAGCGCCTGGTCTGAATGGCATGCAAAGAAGACGTGATCGAACTGTTCCGGCTCTTCGCCGGCGATTTTGATCTGCACATGGTCGCCCAGGCGGCTTACCGACTGGACCGGCGTCGACAGTCGAATACGGTCGCGGTGCCCGGCGACCAGCTTCTCGACGTACTGTTTGGACCCGCCTTCAATGACGTGCCATATCGGGCGATCCTTGAGCTGCAGAAGCCCATGATTCTTGAAAAAGCGGACGAGGAACATGAGCGGCATATCTTCGACCTGCACCGGCTCTGCAGACCAGATCGCTGCCGTCATCGGAATCAGGTAGTCGTCCGCAAAGCCGCGTGAATAGCCTTTTTCGGACAGATACTCACCCACGGTCAGCGCGCCCGTTGCGCTGTCCTGGATATCGAGCACGGCTTCGCGATTGAAGCGGAGAATGTCGCGAACCATGCGCAGGAACGACGGTTTGGCGAGGTTTCGCCGCTGCGCGAACAGTCCATTCAGATTCGAACCATTGTACTCCAGACGACCGTCATCGCTGCGAACGCTGAAGCTCATGACCGTCTGCCTGGAACGCTGGCCAAGTTCATCCATCAGGCTGATGAAGTTGGGATAGGTTCGATCATTGAAGACGATGAACCCAGTATCAATCGACAGCGTTTTTCCGTTTTCGTCGACGTCCACCGTGTTTGTGTGTCCGCCCACGTAATCGTTGGCTTCAAACACCGTGATGTCGTGATTCCGGCGAAGGTGGTAGGCAGCCACGTTGCCCGCAATGCCAGTGCCAATTACTGCGATCTTCATCGTGCTCTACCTAAGACTGCCTGCGCTCGAGAGTCGGTCACCAGCGCTGCGGCACCTTCTCCAGCTTGCTGATGTCGTAACCCATGCTTTCGACTTTCGCCACGATGGCGGCGTAGTCCGAATCCGGGATCGTCGGCGTGCGCGCCATGATCCAGACGAAGTCTCGTTTGTTGCGGCCGATGACCGTCTGCGAGTACGCCTCGTCGAGATACACAACGCGGTAATCGGCCTTGATCGGCCAGATGAAGCGCATACCCCACTCGGCATTGCTCTCGGCCTCACGCACGAAGCCCTTCGGATTAAATTCCTTCAACTTGCCGTCGAAGCTGTCCGCCCGGAAAGAGAACGTGGTGTTGATGGTGCCGTCGTCATTCCGTTCATAGGTTTCAACGGCGTTGTGGGCGCCCTTCTCGAGAAACGTCGGAATATTCGCGATGACATACCACTTGCCCATGAATCGATCGAGGTCGACGTAGTCGACGGTCTTGAGCTCAGGCTGCGTGCTGCAGCCGCTGACGGTTGCCACCATGAGTATCACCATCCCTGTGAGTAGTCGTTGCAGGTTCATGTTCGTATCCGTTCGTAGCGTATGATCCGGCCGCTATCGAGGAGTGATTCGAGAGCCAGCCATTCCTTGTCGTCATCCGCGTACCAGAGGTCAATCCGCATGTCCTTTGCGGTAATCCGGTATGCGTTTGCCGAAATCTCGACGCCACCGAGCTCTACAGTGGTCGCGTCCAGTGTTTCGACGTTCACTTCCAGGTATTCGCCCGTCTGCGGGTTGAGCAGGCGATCCTGATCGAGAATTTTTGTGTCCCAGTACGCAAAGTTCATAACGCACGAAGGCAGCGTTGCAGGCTCGCCATTTGCCTCGACGACGAAGCTGTCCTGCTCGAGCCGACCTTCGAGTTTTTCCTCTTTGCCGTTGGAAAGCGTTTCGGTTTGAAGCGTGCTGAGACAGTCTCCGCGCCATTCGGAAGACAACGAATGCCGATACCGGAAGGCGGTGAAGAACAGAAATTTGATATCGAACTCGGCGCGCGAACTCATACGCCGAATGTCACCGTCCTCAACCAGCTCGTAGCGATGGAACCCGATTTCCTTGTCATCAAGGAGGACGCGAAACTGCCAGCGGTCCACCGTGGGCGCCGCCAAAGCGGTGCCGCCCATCGCGGCTAAAGAGACGATTGCTGTGAGGCGGCTGATCATCGAGTCGATTAATCGGCGGCTGTCGCCTGCGCCGCCGGTGCGAGACCATCGACGCCGTTGTAGCGCTCGGCCAGCCAAAGCAGGACCGGTACGGCCAACCCCCAGGCGACGCCGAGCGCGATGATTGCTGCGTTGAAATCGACGAACTCAATACCGCCGAGCTTGAAGCCGGTGTAGTACGCCAGCGGCCCACCAATGAGACCGAAGGCCACGCCGAGAAGCTTGCGCGACTTGAGCCAGCCGAGCGACACGTTCAGGGTCGTCGCAAACAGCATCCACATGGCGACAATCCAGTAGGGCGCAGCGTTTTCTACGATCGAGCCTGTCGGGTACGAGACCCAGCCCGCTGCGACCAAAACGCTGTCCATGACAGCACCAATCAATCCGCAGATCAGGATGAGCGTGAGCTCTTGGCGCGGTCGCTTGACGACGCGCAAATGCAGAGCAATCACGGCTGCAATGACCAGGGGGCCAGCCCATGGCAAATTATTGGCCGCACCCAGCACGGCAGCAAACCAGCCGACCTGGAAGGCGACGAAATTCAGCAACATCAACATCAGATTGAGCTTCCATCGTTACCGCGAACGTCCTGTCCGCGTTCAAACAGATAGTGACCGACGTACCATTCCTGGCCGTCCCGATAATCAAAGAGTTCCGCACAGGCCATGAAGAACACGCGCCAGCGCATCCACCATTTCGCAGAATCGTCGCCGTAGGTTTCGCGGAGGACCGGCACGACCTGGTCGCGACGGCTGTCCATGTTTTCGAGCCAGGCGTTGGCCGTCTTGCCGTAGTGGTGTCCGTTCCATCGCCAACGGTGTGCAATCTGGAGGTGATCCTGGAAAAACAGCGGCAGGTCGTCGCTCGGCATGATGCCGCCAGAGAAAAAGTGCCGGCTCATCCAGTCACCGGGTCCGTTGTCGACGAACTCATAGGGCGTCGAGCGATGCACGAAGATGTGCATGAAGAACAGACCACCACGATCCAGCCAGCGGGAGATCTTCTCGTACAACACGGCGTAGTTGCGCATGTGCTCGAACATCTCGATGGATATGACGCGGTCAAAGCGTTTGTCCGTTTCGAAGTCGTTCATGTCGGCAACGATGACTTCGATATTGGAGAGACCGCGGGACTTCGCCAGTCCGGTAATGTGATCTCGCTGCGAGTGCGAATTCGAAACGGACGTTACCTGGCAGTTCGGGAAGCGCTCGGCAATGAACAGGCTGGCAGATCCCCAGCCACAGCCGAGGTCTAGCACCCGGTGCCCATCGGCAATGCGCGCACGTCGAACGGTTTCGACCAGAGCGGCTTCTTCGGCGTCGTCGAGGTTGGTGACGCCATCCGGCCAGTAGCAGCTGCTGTACTTGCGATGACGGCCGAGCGCCAGGTCGAAGAAAGCGGCAGGCACCTCGTAGTGCTGTTCATTCGCCAGTTCGGGAACCAGCGCGATCGGTGAGGAGCGCATCATCTTGACGAATGCGCACTGCGTCGAGTCGGCGAACTCGTTATCGTCCGCGCGAATGTCCTCGAGTCGCTTCTGCAAGAGCGACCGTATGCCACGTCGAATCACTGAGTCCGGAACAAGGCCAGACTCGGTCCATTTGATCGCTGTTTGTGTGGCTGCACCCATTCGCTGATCTCCTTCGCGCCGGGCGGCATGCCGCGACGTCTGAAACGACTATAGGAATGGGCCAAAAGTGGCGCAATAACACCAACTTGGGTTGTTACAAACGCTTACAACTCCCGCCTGCGCAGATACAAACGAGCCCTGAAACGCGTCAGGCTAAGCACCGCCCCGGAGGCCGCATTATCCGGGTATTCACCGGTTTGCGCGGCCGCCGCCAGATGGCAAGCCGATATGGGTCTCGTAATGTCGGTAAAGATTGGTCCTGAAAGATTTCTCGAGCGTGCCAGGACAATGCAGGTCGGCGTCGCGGCACCCGAACCATGCTCACCAACTTGGTGCATTACAGGTAGGCGCTGTTGGTCGACGATACGAATCGCTACACTTCCCTGGCTGCAACGGGACTAACAACAAGGCACACTCGTTGGCGAACCAGATCCACCTTGCCAGACGCACCGGTATCCGCCCGTCCGAGCCATGGTACGTGATGCTCGGCGTTCTGCTGTGCTCCTCGTTCGCTCACGCTCAAAGTGATGAAGCTATTGAGGAGATTGTCGTCACCGGCAGCCGCCTGGCGCGCGACCCGAACCTGGCCGGACCGTTGCCCGTTCAAACGGTCAATGCGGACACCATTCGGCTGTCAGGTGAGTTTGAAGTATCCGACGTGATCAACGACCTGCCTGCGCTGGCTACGTCGTCTACGTCTGAGCAGTCCTTTGGCGTTGAAGGCTTCACGGGCATTGGAACCAACATTCTCAGCCTGCGCGGGCTCGGAAACGAGCGGACTCTGGTCCTGGTCAACGGCCGACGGCATGTCGCGGGACTGGGTGGGACCGGCGCGGTGGATGTGGGGTCAATCCCGGCGAGTCTCATAGAACGTGTCGAGGTGCTTACCGGCGGTGCATCGGCCGTATACGGCGCTGATGCGGTAACCGGCGTTGTTAACTTCATTACGCGCGACGATTACGAGGGCTTTTCGATCAGCGCGCAAACAGGTCTTTCTGATCGGGGTGACGGCGAACAGCTGTCGATAGCAGCGGCATTCGGCAGAAATTTCGCTGCAAATCGTGGAAACATTGCTATCACTGTCGATTATCAGCTCGACAAGGGTCTGCTTGAAAGCGAGAGGTCCGGTCGATCCTTCGCATCGGCAATACCCGGGCCGAATCCGGATCTGCGATTTCAGAATGGTGAGGTCAATCCGTCCACGACTCCGAATATCGCGGCGTTCCTCGATTTTGCCAACACCGGTCTCTATCCGTATGGACTGGAGATTCCAAGCCAGGACGACTTTGTTGCGTTCTTCACCGGTCGCTTCGGCAGTCAACCAGACCTGACCGACGCCGAACGTGAGTTGTTCGAACGAGCAGCCAACGCGCCTCCTCAGGCAATCCTGCCGGAGGGCAACTTCTTCGTGACGTCGGCCTACGGTCGAATCAACGCAGGTAACCCGTTTACCTTTGCTGGATTCGACCCGCTCACACCCATTGATCTCGACAACAACGGCACGCCTGACTGTCTTGATTCCTTTACCGGCTACAACGCCAGTTTCGCGCCCGCAGCGTTCGGCGCACTTGGCGGTTGCTGGAATATATCCCCTGATGGCACGTATTCACCCGCGAGTGACGGCCTGATCAGCGATTTTGCGAGTGGGTATGGCGGTCAGGGTTTCGATGATTTCCAGACTGAGCCGGATGAGATCCTGCTGGGTAACGAACGCGTTACGGTCAATCTTATGGGCCACCTCGAGTTAACGGACAGGCTTCGGACGTTTGCAGAGTTGAAGTTTGCCCGCCAGGACGTACGCGACCGGCAGGAGAACAGCTTCTTCATCGATAATGCACTGGGTGCCGCGGACAACCCTTTCCTGCCGACATTCATTCAACCGCTGGCTCAGTCCCTCGGGGGCGTCGCCATTACCGTCGACCCGGTCTACAACGATCCGGATACAACAGCGACGTATACAACGACTCGCGCGGTGATAGGCCTGGAGGGAGAACTCGACAACGGCTGGAGTTGGGAGACAAGTGCCAACTACGGGCGCTACGAGCAGGATGTCGTAAATTCGAATCGCGTCATCCTCGACCGCTGGTTTGCCGCGATCGATGCCGTCACCGACCCGGCAACTGGAGAGCCCGCCTGTCGCAGTGAAGTCGATCCGAACGCACCTCTGACCGCAACTGCGTTCAATTTTCCCGAATTTGACCCCGGATATTTCACGTTCACGCCCGGATCCGGCAGTTGCGTTCCGCTGAACATCTGGGCTGGACGCCCCGGCGTTTCGGCCGAAGCGATCGACTGGGTTACGACCGCTCTACCGACGAAAAATGAACTGGAGCAGTTCGTCGTCACCGGTTTCCTTCGCGGCAACACGGAAGATCGTTTTGAATTGCCCGGCGGTCCGCTGACCTTTGTCGCAGGCGCTGAGTTCCGATACGAGTCATCTTCAACCCGATCGTCTCCTCTCGAACTTGGTGTTTTGCCGCCCGAATCGCCCTTTCCTCAGGGCACGAACATCTTTGATGTGTCAGAGAACAACTCTCCAGTGTTCCCTGCACCGTTTCTTCGTCGAAACGAAGAAGGGAGTTACGACGCTTTCGACGCCTTCTTTGAGGTCGCAGCGCCAATCGTCACCGATCGACCGGGGGCCCGTGAGCTCTCTGTAGAAGCTGCAGTACGACAGTCCGAATACTCGACTATTGGCGGAACGACAACGTGGAAAGCCAGCGTCCTGTATGCGCCGACAAACTCGGTTGCGTTTCGCGCGAGCCAGTCGAGAGCGGTACGCGCACCGAACATCACTGAACTGTTTTCCCCGGAGTCGACTACCTCATTCCTGGCGATTGACCCGTGCGACACGCGCGAAATCGCGGCGCTGGCCGAAGAGGACCCTGGACTGGCTGTTCAGACACAGGCGAACTGTAGCGATGTATTCGAGAGCATTGGCCTTGACCCGTTCGACGCGCAAACGGGCGAGTACGCATTCATTGACCCTAACCAGGCCGCAATCATCGGCATCGACGGCGGCAACCGTAATTTACGTGAGGAAGAAGCGGATACGACCACGATCGGAGTCGCGTTTCAGCCCGAATGGCTGAATGGACTGAGCGTTACGATCGACTATTGGGATATCGAGATTCAGGATGCGATCGACGCAGCGTTCGGCGACGACATCGTTGCTGGCTGCTACGTCGGTGATGGATTGGACGGGACGTTCTGTGACCTTACCGGTCGCGAAGACAACCCGACCGCATTGAACTTTGGCGGCATTAACTTCATTCGCAGCACGAATATCAATTTCGTCGCCATCGAATCCGCCGGCGTCGACTTCGACCTGCGTTATCAGTTCTCGCTCGGTGATCATGAACTCGGTCTGACAGTGGCCGGCAGCTGGCTCGATAAGGTCGATTTCCTGAGCAACCCGGTCGACCCGTCTGATCGAGACGATCGCAAAGGTGAATTCCAGCGTCCCGAATGGGCGGGCAACGTCTTTGTCGACTGGGCTCGCGGTGACTTCACAGCCCAATGGCAGGCACGCTATATCGGCGAGCAGTTACTGCCGTTTCCCCAAATTGAAAACTACCGAACCCGGTTCGGTCCCTCAGTATTGATGGATGCCGTATGGGTTCACGACCTGAGCGCACGATGGCACGTGTCGGATACGTTGCAGGTATTCGGCGGCATCAAGAACGTAAACGATGAAATGCCCTTTATCACCGATCTTGCCTACCCGGCCAGTGCACGGGGGCGGTACTTCTTCGTAGGCGTCGACTACGCGTTGTAAGACAGTTCCGCCGGTGCTAGCGGTACGCCTCGGGGATCCCCATTCGTTCGAGGGCCGCTTCATAGCGCGCGTCGCCGGCGAGGGAACGAACATCTTCGTAGCAGCGAAAGTGTTCAAGCGCCTTTGGGTCTTTCTCGGCGTATGCCTCCAACTTTGCCAGCGCCCTCTCCCGCTGGCCTGTGATCACGGCACCCGCCAGGTACGGCGGTACCGGATACCGGTCGACGGAATCGTAGAAATCCAGGATTCCATCGACTTTGTCGCCGTCACCCGCAAGCGCGTACACCGGTGTCATGAGGATTGGGTAGTCGAGACCTTCAGACCATGCGTCTGCCAGCTCCACGGCGGTGTCGATCCGACCCTGCTTTGCATGCGCGTAAGCCAGGTCGGGCACCAACCAGTGCTCGCGCCGAACGTCTTCAGGCAATCCGTCGAGGAAGGTCTGAATCTCGCTTATCGATTCCCCGTAACGACCGGCACATGCGAGCGTCGCGACATACTGGATGCGAATGCTTTCGGAGAGAGGT
>CAZMEA010000049.1:0-14547 GCA_964565135.1 uncultured Woeseiaceae bacterium | reverse complement strand
TCACCGATGAGCGGGCGCCGATCTACGACCGCTCGTTTGGCTTCGATGACGACTCGCACACCGACTGGGGCGTGTACTACTACGCAGACCTGATGCTGCGCTTCGGAGGTTGATCGAAGCGGCTATACACATCCCGTGGCGGAGCTAGCCACATCGGATGAGGCAACGCCTCATCCGATCGAGAAGCACCAGATCGTCGGCCGCATTTTGGGGCCGGCGATCTTTGTGCTTATGTTGCTTGCTGGTGAGGCGCAGACGGTCATGCCTGACACGGCATGGCGGGCGGCGGCCGCGGGTTTGTGGATGGCCGTCTGGTGGGCCACGGAAGCCATTCCGGTTCCCGCAACCGCGCTGCTGCCACTGGTGCTGTTCGGCCCGCTGGATCTCGCCAGCATTCGAGATGCCGCCGCGCCGTATGCGAACCCGACAATCTTCCTCTTTATGGGCGGGTTCATTCTTGCGCTCGCGCTGGAGCGCTGGAACCTGCATCGCCGTATTGCCCTCGCCATTCTCGACAAAACCGGCACCGACGGTCGACGGCTGATCGGCGGTTTCATGCTGGTGTGCGGTCTGCTCAGCATGTGGATGACGAATACGTCGACGACGATCATGCTGTTGCCCATCGCGGTTTCCGTCGTAGGTGCGATACGCGACAACGTGCCTGATGTCTCGCCCGAGCGCCTCGCGAACTTTCAGGTGGCGATGCTTCTCGGTCTTGCGTATTCCGCCAGCATCGGTGGTCTCGCAACGTTGGTCGGCACACCGCCGAACGCACTGCTGATTGGCTATCTTGCCGAGAATTATCAGCTCGACATCAGCTTTGCCCGCTGGATGGCGGTTGGTATACCCGTCACGGTCATCATGCTGCCGATCGCCTGGTTTGCGTTGACGCGTTTTCTCTACCCGGTGCACATACCGGCCAGCAAGGCGGTGGACGCCCATCTGCACGAGCTGCGTGACGAACTGGGTGCCATGACAGTGGCCGAGAAGCGGATTGCCATGGTGTTCGGTGCAGTCATCTTTTCCTGGATGCTGCGGCGTCCGTTGTCGGAGCTTGTCGGCCTTCCGGGCATCAGCGATGCGGGAATCGTCATGGCGGCCGCTGTCGTTCTGTTTCTCCTTCCAAGCGGTGCGTCACGACCAATGCTTGTCTGGGAAGACATGGTGCGGATCCCGTGGGGCGTACTGATTCTGTTTGGCGGAGGCTTGAGCCTCGCCGCCGTGGTGTCCAATTCAGGTCTCGCGCTCTGGCTCGGCGAGAGTCTCGCGCCACTCAATACGTTTGGCATTGCGGTGCTGGTGTTCGCGTCCGTGACTCTGGTGATTTTTCTCACCGAACTGACCAGCAACCTCGCAACCACCGCGACGCTGCTGCCGGTAATGGGTGCAATCGCTTTGCAGCTGGGTATCTCGCCGCTGTTTCTCACGGTGCCGATCACCATTGCCGCCAGCTGTGCCTTCATGCTGCCGGTCGCGACACCGCCGAATGCCATCGTCTTCTCGACCGGTCTGATCAGCATCCCGCAAATGATTCGGGCCGGCTTCCTGCTGAACATCATGGGCATCGTGATCGTAAGTCTGATTGCCTTATTTGTTGCGCCGCAGTTGCTTCAATAAAGCGGCGACCGTACGGCCGGACCAGCGTCCGGCATCGGGGACGTTATGAATCGAACAGCATTGCCACTGTTTCTTGCCAGTCTTGGCCTGGCCGCGTGCGCATCTGCACCAACGGCAGATCAAGACGGCGGTAGGGAGATTCCTGCCGAAATGGCGGCGCGTATAGAGCGCATAAGCCAGTCGCACGTGTTTGCGGATATGCACGCGCATCCGAGCCGGTTTCACCGAGCGGGCGTTGAGACCGTTCTGCCGGAAGAGATCGAGAATTACCGGCGCAGTCACATGGCCGTCGTCGTCGCGAATATCAGCACGGACATGGCATTCAGCGGTCGCTACACCAATCGCGACGGTACAGAGGTAGAGCGCGGCCGATACAAACCCGCACCCGGCGGAGTAATGTCGCTGACGGTGGATCGAATGCAGCGCCTCGACGACACCATTGAAGCGGGCTACGCGGTTCGCGCCGATGTGCCACAGGACGCGCTCGACGCACGCGCGAATGGCGACGTAGCGCTTCTGCCTGCCCTGGAGGGAGCAGATGCCCTCGAGGGCAGCATGGAGAATTTTTACGAGCTGCATCGTCGCGGACTGCGGCTCATTCAGCCGATCCACTTCCGCAACAATGAGCTTGGACACATGCAGACGTGGCCGTACTCTCCGGGCGGTCTTACCGAGTTCGGCAAGGCCGTGGTGCGCGAATCCAACCGCCTTGGTGTCATCATCGACATGGCGCACGCCAACAGCGAGACAATGCGCGACATCCTCGCGCTGTCAGAGGACCCTGTCCTGTTCAGCCACGGCGGCGTTCGCGCGCTGACCGATGACGACCGCGTGGTCACGGATGAAGAGATCAGGTTGATTGCCGAGAACGGAGGCGTGGTCGGTATCTGGCCGAATGGCAGCAGGGTCGAAACCCTCGAATTGATGGTGGACTACATTGAACACGTGATTCGTATCGGCGGAATCGATCATGTCGGTATCGGTTCTGACCTGCGTGGTGTCAGTCGTTATTCGACAGGCTTCGGTGGCAATGCCAACTTTCGCGCCGTGGCCGCGGAACTCTTGTCCCGTGGTTACAGCGATGACGAAGTTGGCAAGGTCATGGGCGGAAATTTCTTTCGCGTCTGGTCAACGGTTGCGGGGGAGTAGCGTTAGGAATCTATACGCGTGTGAACTCGGCGTACGGACGCCGATCTATATAGAGGTATACCGCTGCAGGAGGGCTGATCGGTGACAGGCCTGTTCCCTAATCTCAAGAACGCGTCAACGAGTAGCGTCATTCTCGTTGGTTTCTTGTTCTCGCAGTCGGTCTTCGCCCAGGATCCAGCGGACCCCGGCTACCTCGACAACAAACTCAATGAAGCTCCTCCGGATGCGCATATGTCCGAGGCCCTGCGCGCCGACATACGCAAGGTCATCGTCATTTCCGGTGACCGCACCGCGAATCAGAGTGTTGACGGTACCTACGAGAAATCGGCGCCCGGTCTGGCGGGTGGTATGGCGCGTGGCTCTGACATGGCGACGATCTCGAAAGAGATTGGCGGTGTGCCGATCAACCTGCCGATACCCGGACTGCAGCTGCCCGCGTCGATCCTCGGCGGCATTGCCGGCGTGACCATGAAGCAGATACAGGAGTTCCGCGACGCGCTGACCGAGGAGATCGTCAATTCGGACAGTCCGCCGCTGCGCAGCGATGGGCTCGCGATCGATACATTTTGGGGCATACGCCGATTGCCGCAGGTTGACTCGCACCTGTTCTCGTCCAGCCTGGAGGTTCCGGAAGACACAGATGCCATCGTTTACACGGACTTCGCCGATCTGAGTATCGAAGTTGACGGCGGCGATGCCGTCATCACAACGACGGCCGTCGCGAGCGTCTTCAGCCAGAACGATCAGCGTGACGTGTACCGAACCGAGATTCACTACCAGGATCGCGACAAACTCGTGAACTGGACCGCAAACGACAACGCCGTATGGCGAAGCTACACAAATTTTGCTCGCCACTATCTTGGCCGTACGCTCGCAGCGGACCTGTTTGGCAGGGTCGACCTCAAACACGAGCTCGTGCCTGTCGAATCGGCGGACACCGACTTCGCGCGGAAAAGCAAAACGGTGCTCGAGAGCGACGCGCTCGCACCAACACTCGCCTGGCAGCTGACTCTCCAGGATGGCGGCGGTGCGTATGGCGGATTCGCGGAGGCGGTGGACACCTTCCAGATCACGTACGATCTTGAAGTCTTCGACGCTCGGCAGCTGGTTTATGACGCGCAGGGAATTCCCGGCTCCAGCTATCGCTTGTCCTACGAGCTCGAGCCCTGTCAGACGTATCGTTGGTCGGTTCGACCCGTATACGTCGTGAACGGCCAGACCCGGTTCGGTGAATGGATGCGTTTTGCCTATGATCCGGACGCGGATCCGAAAGCAAAGAAGAAAAAGAAGAAAAAGTCGACAGCGACCTCGACAGCGGTACCGGCCGTCGACAAATACAAAGGACTGAAGGGCAGACAGGCGTCCGCCGCACCGGCGTACATTCAGGACTTCGCGAGCCTCACAGTCGGCTGTCCGCGCTGAACCAGATCGTCAGAACAGGTCGAGATCGTTCGCCAGTACCACCTCGCCGTCGTAAACGCGGCGGATCTCGTCCAGTACCGTTTGTTCCGGCAATCCGTAGTACAGCACGTGATAGACCACCAGTTTGCCGGGTCGCGCAGCGCGGGCGAGTCGTGCCAGCTCCGTCGCGGTCGTGTGCGATCGCTTGTGGTAGGCCTGAAACGCTTCGCTGGTCCGGAGCAAGCCCGCGTCGCTGATGGCCTCGTGAAACAGGAGGTCGACGCCACGCGCTTTTTCGATCAGCGTCTCGCTGAACGCCGTATCCCCGGAAATCACAATACTCTTGTCGTCCGTTGTTATCCGATAGCCGAAGGCCGGCCGGATGTCGCCATGGTTGACCTTGAACGCCTCGACGACAAGATCGTCCTTCTCAAACACAACGCCCTCGGAGATTTCGGTGACCAGCGGTTCGTAGATGCTTGCGACCGGCGCGTTGACGGGCTGACTTCCGGATTCTCGCACCCGGATGTCGGGCTGCATCATGGCCAGCATACCCTCGGTCATGCTTTTGAGACCGGTCGGGCCGAAGGCGAGGACCCGATTAAATCGTCGCCACCACATCGTGAATGAAAGCTCGACGTAGTCGAGCGTGTGGTCACTGTGCAGATGTGTCAGAAAGACGCAGCAGATCTGGGTGGGATAGAGTGACGGGATATCGTATCGATACCTCGCTCTCGTCGCGTTCTGAATGACACCGGAGCCGACGTCGAACAAATACGACTCACCTTTGTGAATGACGGCGATACCGGGACCGAAGCGTCGCGCGTCGGGAATCGGGTTGCCCGTGCCGAGCACGACTACCCGGGTTGGCTCACTGAGTTCTCGTTCGGACGGGTCAGTGCGCAGTTCGACACGGGCGCTGTCGGGAACGATAGAGTCGGGCGAGGATGTTTGCGCATTGGCGTAATGCGGCGGAGTTGCCAGCAACACAAAAACGGGGGCCAGTAACCGGGCAGGCGGACGCATAGTTGGATCCGATTGGCGACGACCGCCAAATTATCCCGCGTTACCCCCTGCGGGTCGAACCGTGAGGTCGGTCGATATCAGCCTACGTCGGCAAGCTTGTCGCCCGAGCCGTATTTCCGGTGATACAGCTCGCGGGCCTGGCCTATCCAGTCGTCATGCTCGATGCGCCCTTTGAACTCCTTGAGTTCCGAGTTTACCTTCGCAAGTTCTGCAGGGCCAAAGGTCGCAATCTGACGGAAGTAATAGATGCCGAGTCGGTGCAGCATGGCCTCGAAGACCTTGCCGATGCCGACGATCTCCGTCAGGTCGTCGCCCTCGCCGTCGGCCGGCGCTTTCACCGAGGCCTTCGGAATCGGGATGATTTCCTGAGCCTCTTCGTGCTCACGCTGCATCTCGGTGAAGGTCTGCTGAATGTCGCCGAGTTTCATACGCAGCGTTTCCGATTCCTTCTCGGATTCCTCGTACTGCTCGCGATAGCGCACGGCATCGCTTTCGTACTGCTTGCGACTGTTCTCCATGGATTCGAGGCAGTGCGCCAGCTCGCGATTCTGCGATTTAAGGTCTTCCAATTCGCGAATGTCTCGACGCAGCGCTTCGGCTTCGCGTTGTGCGTTCTCGACGGTGTGGCGAAGCTCCGCATTGTCGGCCTCGAGCGAGATTGCCTTCTGCTCCAGCTCATCCAGCCCATCGAGCCTGGATCTCGCGGAGCCCAGCATCCGGTTTACGGAGTCGTGCTCCGCTTTGGCGGACGCCAGCAACGTCGTCAAAGAGCTTTGTTCCGATCTGAGATCGGTAATCTTGCGTTCGAGGCCCTGCCGCTGCTCGATGACGTTGCCGAGCTGCGATTTATAGAAGTTTCGTGACTTCGCGAACTCTGTGGCGATTTCCTGTACGCGCTTCTGCGAGGCGACTGCAACTTCCTGGTTGCGTGACATTCGACTGCGGAACTCGTCCCGCTCCGCGCGCGCCTCGGACAGGTCTTGCGCGATCGAACGAAGCTTCTCCCGAACCGATTCGAGCTCGGTACTCGAACTGACCGCCGCGTGCTGATTTTTAAGCGCAAGCTGCTGCGTCGCTTCCAGGTTGACCTTGAGCGATGTCGTCTGGTCGGTCAGTACGCGAGCCTGCGTCTTGATCTGGTCGATCTTGCGCTGCCAGTTTTCTTCCGCGGTCTCCAGTTCTCTGTCTGCTTTCTGACCACGCAGTGCCCAGGCGCCAATCGCGCCGATAGCTATACCGCCGACGGCCGCAGCCGCCAGCTGAATGACGATTCCTTCCATGTTCTCTCTCCGCGCCGTACTGGCAGGCCCGTCAAACCCCAATCGTTTGCAAGTGCCTGTTTTTACTTGATCGCCGCGGTCAGTAAAGGGATTTCGTCACTGTTTGCCTGAGCTCGCGTGGCCAATCGCAATTCTGTGAAGCGCTGCCGGCCAGTCATGGGCGCTGGTTCAAGCCGGTTACGGAGAACCGGGCCGCCCGGATTTGCCGCCTGTTTTCTGTTAAATCGCCTCAGTCGGTGGGCAATCTGCCTTCGCGATCCTGAAGCCCGACTCCACGGACCTGGTGCAGCCATCCCCCCGCGATCACGCTTGCGGCGAGGTGCCGAACTCCTGCGGCTCTGTGCGAGCTCCGATGCGCGCCGCGCAAGGCCGGATATCGTCGGTGTCCGAGTGTCTCTATAATCACGGCGATGCATCGCTATTGCTCGCTTCTGCTGACGTTGCTGACCCTGCTGCCCTGCGCGGAGGCCTTTGCCGCTGACAATCCTGCAACCGGTCAGCCCGAAGTCGGTGTCGGTGGCCAGACGCTGGCGGGTCGTCCCCTTCGTGAACCGGGCTGGCAGCCCGTCACACGGGCGAGGCTCGAAAAGGATCTGGACATCGCCAAAGCGGTGTACGCCGTTGCACCGGAGCGCGAAGACAGCTGGATCTGGCTGGGTCGACGGTACGGCTACCTCGGCCAGTTCGACGACGCGATCGCGGTTTTCACGATCGCCCTGGAACGATTTCCCGACAGCTACAAGCTGCATCGATTTCGCGGGCGTCACCGGGCGCGCAATCGAGACTTCGTGGGGGCCATAGCCGACTATCGAACCGGCCTGGAAAAAATGCAGGGCATAGCGGACTCCTTCGAGCCCGATGGTATTCCCAATGCGCGTCGACTCACTATCTCGACGTATCGAAGCAATCTGCATTACTACCTGGGCCAGACGTCTTTCGCGACGGGCGACTACGCGGCAATGCTCGAGCATCTCGACGAGTCACTCCGCTCGCCGATCGCACTCGATATCGACGACCACCGAATTGCGGTCGCTTTCTGGAAGTATCTGGCGCTCAGAAAGCTCGATCGGGATGACGAGGCGAGCAGTTTGCTCCGGGCGCTACCTTCTGAGCCCAGGCTGATCGAGAACGACACGTACTTCGCTGCCGTGCAGGTCTTCGAGGCCGACGCTGATTTGCCCGAGTCGGCCGACAGCCTGGCCCGGTTTGCAGCAGGTATGGATGCCGTCCTCGCAGGCGCGGAGGAGCGGGGTCAGAAGCTGCTGCAGGATGTCGTCGATCGCAATGCGCTGGGATACTGGCCGGCAGAGGCAGAACTCCGGCGTTTGCGGGCGGCGCGCGATGACGCCATGTAACATCCCTTCGCGCGGCTCGACCGCGTAGACGAACGACAACAACCACTCGGAGCGAGCATGTCCGACTCGACGGAAACCGGGGCGCTTCTCTACCACAGCGCCGAACCGGCCGGAAAGCTTTCGGTTACACCGACCAAGCCATTGGCAAACCAGATCGATCTCGCGCAGGCGTATTCGCCCGGTGTTGCGTTGCCCTGTGAGCGCATCAGCGACAACCCGATCGAGGCGGCACGGTATACGACGCGCAGTAATCTGGTGGGCGTGGTGACGAACGGGTCAGCCGTGCTGGGGTTGGGCGCTATCGGACCGCTGGCCGCGAAGCCGGTGATGGAAGGCAAGGCGGTCCTGTTCAAGAAGTTTGCCGATATCAACGCGTTCGATATCGAGGTAAACGAGTTCGACCCGGAGCGTTTCGTTGAAGCGGTTGCGGCGCTGGAACCCACGTTCGGCGCCATTAACCTCGAAGACATCCGGGCACCGGACTGCTTCTATATCGAAAAGACTCTGGATGAGCGCCTCGATATTCCCGTCTTCCACGACGATCAGCACGGGACCGCGATCACGGTGGCGGCCGCGATTCGCAACGGCCTGTATCTGGCAAAGAAGGATCTCGGTGACATCAAGCTCGTGTCCACCGGCGGCGGCGCGGCTGGGATTGCCTGTCTTGACCTGCTGCTGGAGCTTGGTCTCAAGAAAGAAAACGTCATCCTCGTAGACCACATCGGTGTCGTTTACGAAGGCCGAACCGAGGAGATGAACGAGTTTAAAGGGCGCTACGCGGTAAACACTACAGCGCGGACTCTCGACGATGCGATCGTTGACGCTGACGTGTTTCTCGGGCTGTCGGCACCCGGTGTGCTGACCGAAGACATGGTGGCCAAGATGGGTTCGACGCCGTTGATCATGGCGCTGGCCAACCCGACGCCCGAGATCATGCCGGACGCTGCACGTCGCGCACGCCCCGATGCGATGATCGCTACCGGGCGGTCCGATTTCCCGAACCAGGTCAACAATGTCCTGTGTTTTCCGTTCATTTTCAGGGGCGCCCTCGACGTTGGTGCCACTACCGTAAACGCGGCCATGCAGATGGCATGCGTCGACGCGATCGCCGAGATTGCCCGTCGGGCGTCGACCGACGAGATCGAAAGTGTCTATGAGAACGAAAAGCTGCAGTTCGGTCCCGACTATCTGATACCCAAGCCGTTCGATGCCCGGCTCTACGCCGAAGTGTCGTTCGCGGTAGCCAAGGCTGCCATGGACTCGGGCGTCGCATTGCGTCCGATCGAAGACCTCGATGCGTACCGCGAGAAGTTGCTTGCCTTCAGCAACCGCTCCCTGTTGTTCATGGGGCCGGTGGTCGACGTAGCCACTCGGGACATCGAACGTATCGTCTATGCCGAAGGCGAGAACAGAACCGTGCTCAGGGCCGTGTCTGCTGTTGTCCGTGAGGGAATCGGCAAACCGGTGCTCGTCGGTCGACAGAAGGTTGTGGAATCGCGATTGCGACAGCTCGGCCTCGATCTCCAGGTCGGACGCGATTTCGAGCTGACGGACCCGGAGAACGACGCGCGATACCGCGACTACTGGGAGTTCTACCACTCGCTGATGAGTCGTCGTGGCGTTTCCGTTGCGGCGGCACAAACCGTCATGCGAACGAACGCCACGGCAATCGCAGCGTGCATGGTCGCGAAGGGCGAAGTGGAGGCCATGATCTGCGGCGCGGAGGGACGTTTCGACCGCCACCTGCAGCACATCATTGAAGTTATCGGCACGTCGTCACCGAATACGAAGATTTCGTCGCTCGCTGTTCTGCTATTGCAGCAGGGTCCGCTTTTTATCTCGGACGCGTTCATCGAGGTCGACCCGACAGCTCAGCAGATCGTGGACACCGCGCTTGCCAGCGCCCGGCGTGTGCTCGATTTCGGCATCAGGCCCAAAGTAGCGCTACTTTCGCACTCCAACTTCGGCTCCTCGAAAGCGAAGTCGGCGGTGAAGATGCGCGACGCTACGCGCATGCTGCGCGAAGCCGCGCCGGATCTCGACGTTGATGGTGAGATGCACGCAGACGCGGCGCTCAGCGAGTCGATCCGTCATGCGCTGAACCGGCACTCCGACCTGGAGGGTGCCGCCAACCTGCTCGTGCTGCCGAATCTGGATGCTGCCAACATCGCGGTCGACCTGATCCGCGCAATCGCCGACGTCATGATGGTCGGGCCGATTCTGTCGGGAACCGCGCGGTCGGCGCATATCGTCACTCCGTCGACGTCGGCGAAGTCGATATTCAACATGAGCGCAATCGCCATTGCCGACGTCTGGCGCCGCAAAAATCGGTCCGAAGCGGCCTGAATCGACCGCAATTAGACATAATCGTTCGGATAACCTGTGATCCCCTGATTGCAGCAATCTGGCGCAATCCGGCGTAAAGAATCGCGCCGACCGGCCGACCACAAGGTGTGCAACTCTGAATTTGAGCATACCTCTGACCGTGGCGTCGCAACTAACGACAATAAAGATCACGCTGATGCTGCTTGCGTTTTCCGCAAGCGCGCTCGCGTGGGCGGCTGACGGCTCGCCCGAGCCACGCTTCCGTTTTTACTCGGTGGCCGACGGTCTGGCCCAGTCGGAAATTTTCGACATTGAGCAGGACGGCGCCGGCTATCTGTGGCTGACATCCGGTCGCGGCCTCTATCGATTCGATGGCGAACGTTTCACAAACGTGTCTGTGGCCAGCGGTATGGCTGCAACGCGGGTCACCGCGCTGGAAGTCGCGGCTGACGACACTGTCTGGGTCGGTAGTTCGAGCGGCGAAATCGTCACGCTTCGAAACGGGCAAATCCAGTCCCGCATACAGTCGCGCCTGGAAAAGCCGGCTACGATCATCGACGTCGAAACATTCGCCGATCAGGCCCTCGCCGTCATCGAGGGTGTCGGATTGCTGCATATACAGGAGGCCGATGGCATCAAGAGTGGTGACCTGGTGCCGGGTGACTGGTCGAGCGCGACAAACGTCGTTGAGGCCGACGGCCGGCTGTGGTTCCTGGCGGGCGGTGGCTTGCACTCGATCGAGATACAGCCTCAGATCGCCGTGCGCTTGGTCGCTCCCGATATTCAAATTGTGCACGCCGGTCTCGGCGGCGTCTGGGCTGTTGATAATCAGCACCGACTCGGTCGGATCACGCAGGACGGTTTTGTGCCGACCGCGACCGTGCCGGTTGATGAGCCGGTGGTATCGCTCGCCAGCCAGGTCGACGGCCGAGTCTGGCTGGCAACCAAGAACGATCTGCTCAGCCTGGACGTCTCGGCCTCCGACAGGGAAGCCGGCAGCACTTCGGTTCGTCGTTATGGGTCTTTTGAAGAGCTGACAACGATTCATGCGGATCGCGAGGGCACGCTGTGGCTGTCCAGCGGTACGGTTCTCGGCCGTTTCCTGAGCGAGCGGTTTCAGCACTTCAAGCTGCAGATGGGTGCCGAGCCACAGACCGTCTGGGGCATTACAGAGGATGCGGACGGACGATTCTGGTTTGCCACCCAGAAAAACCTGTTACTGCGTGAGTCTGACGAATCGCTGATCGTGATTGGCAGCGACTACGGTTTGCCCGAAGCGGCAGTACGCGACATTGTCCGATCAGATGCCGGTCGAACGATCTGGGCCGCGGTCACCGGACACGGGCTGTTCCGGATCGATACGGCGACGATGGCGGTATCTCGAGTGCTGGGTACGGCCGACATGGACATTCTGGATGTCGAGGTAACCGGGTCAAATGCAGTCTGGATCGCAACCGCGGAAAGCGGTATCGGTCGATACGATATCCCGACCGGTGGGCTACAGCTCTATCCGGCGCCGGACGGTCAACCGGTTTACACGATGTCCGCTGCGCCCGACGGCAGCGTCTGGATCGGCATCGACAATGTCGGACTCGGCCGGCTCGTTCCGGACCAGAGCGGCGAGTACCACCTCGTATCAACGGAGGCAGCGCCCGGCGACGGACCTGTGCTCTTCGCGCAGGTCAGGGTGTCGGATGTTGACCGTGCATGGGTTGCCTCCGAGGACGGTGGCGCATATTCCTTTGACGGCGAACGCTTCAATCGAATCGAGGGGGTGGCCGCCGAATTCAACAGGACAGCCTACATTGTCGAGCCGTTGCCCGATGGCAGTCTCGTGGTCGGTGGCGAGAAAGGCCTGAACCACCTGCTGCCCGGCGTGCCCGGCTCCGTGTTCTATAACGAAAACTCCGGTTTTCTCGGCCTGGAGAGTAACGCGCACGCTACGTACCTCGATGACGAAGGTGGGCTGTGGATCGGCACGGTCGATGGCGTCTCACGAATGGACACATCGATTCCCCTGTCTATGGGATCAACGCCGATCCCACGAATCGATCGCGTTAGCGTGCTTGGCAGCAACGCCGCGCTGGACGACGGCAACGAACTGCCGCTCGGCGAATCGGGAATCGCAATTAATTTCGCGGCGGTCTCGCTGCTGCACCCGCACGGTGTCGAGGTCAGTTACCGCCTTAAGGGGATCGACACGAGCTGGAGCGAGCCAACGACCGATCGTCGCGTTCAGTACACACGTTTGCCACCGGGTAGTCACGCTTTCGAGCTCAGGGCGCGGGTGCCTGGCGGCGAGTGGGGCGAGGTCGTTTCAGCAGCGACATTCACCGTGCCACCGAAGCTGTGGCAGCGATCTTCGTTCATCATCGCCGCGATCGCATTCGCACTGGTCATGATTCGGGGCGCCATGGTGTATCGGACCCGACAGATTGAGCACGTGAACCGGACATTGATGGAACAGGTTTCAGAGAGAACCCGCTCCATCGAAGAGGCGAGGCTGAATCTGCAGCTGAGTAATGAGCGGCTATCAAGAGAGATGCGGGAGCGGCGCAAGGCGGACAGAGCTCGCGTCGAAGTCGAAGAGCGATTTCGGCAGGCGTTCGAAAATGCGCCTATCGGTATGGGTCTGATGGATGCCGATAGTCGGCTGTTCGATGCTAACCCGTCGCTGATGCAGATGCTCTGGGGGTCCTCCAATGCGTCTCAGCCGTGCCGGTTCGTTGATGTCATCGTCGAGGCCGACCGGGAGCGCTTCCAGACCCGCTACGCTGAGCTGATTGAAGGCCGGCGCAAGCAGCTCGACGATCGCTACGAGTGTCAGAGCCTCTCCGGGAACCTCCTGCAGACCGAAATGAACGTCTCGGCGGTGCATCGCGAGAACGGCGAGTTCCTGTACGCCGTCATCCAGGTTCAGGACATCACCGAGTCCATGCGGCTGACGTCCAAACTTCAGCAGCAGGCCAAGTACGACGAGTTGACCGGGCTGTTCAATCGACGGGAGTTCGAGTCCGAACTCGACAGGGCCTGGGCGTTCAGCGAAGACAAGAAAGAACACAGTTTCCTGCTGTACATGGACCTCGATCAGTTCAAGGTAGTGAACGATACGTCGGGCCATGCCGCGGGTGACAAGCTGCTGCAGAGCATTAGTGAGATTCTCCTGTCGCAGGTGCGCACAAACGACACGGTCGGACGCATGGGTGGTGACGAGTTCGCCATCATTCTGTGGAAGTGCCCCGAGTCCGTTGCGGCTCGCATTGCCGAGGCGATTCGAAGCGCCATCGAGGGGTTCCGGTTCCAGTGGGATAACGAGAACTACAAGGTCGGCATCAGCATCGGCTGCGTGCCGCTCGACAGCCGCCTGGGCGACATCGACGAAATCCTGCAGCTGGCCGATTCGGCATGCTTTGCGGCCAAGGAGGAAGGTCGGAATCGGGTGCATATCCTTTCTGATGAGAAAGATTCGGCACGGGCGCATCGCCGTCAGATTCGCTGGGTTCAGCGCATTCGCGAGGCGATGGACAAGAACCTGTTTGCGATCTACGCACAGCGAATCGCACCGCTTACGGAAGGTCACGACGAAGCACCACGTTACGAGGTGTTGCTGCGGCTGCGCGATCCACAAACGCGCAAGCTCGTACCGCCGGGCGCTTTCTTACCGGCCACCGAGCGGTATGGGCTCAGTCTCGAGCTGGACGAGTGGGTTGTGCGCAACCTGATCAACGCGTTGTACGTCTATCAGTCCTTCGACGCCGAATACCGCCGCTACTGGATCAACCTCTCGGGACTCAGCGTCGGTGAGAAGCGATTCGCCAGCTTCCTGCGCACGGCAATCGAGCAATCGCCGCTGCCGCCGGGAACCCTGAACTTCGAGATCACCGAAACAGCGGTCATTCGCAATGTCGCCGAAGCCGGCCAGCTGATCAGCGAGCTGGGAGAGATGGGCTGCGAGTTCGCGCTCGATGATTTCGGTAGCGGTCTGTCCTCGTTC
Source organism: uncultured Woeseiaceae bacterium (assembly GCA_964565135.1). GTDB lineage: Bacteria > Pseudomonadota > Gammaproteobacteria > Steroidobacterales > Woeseiaceae > JBFGFX01. Next base: position 400 of record CAZMEA010000049.1, on the reverse strand, counting down.
GGCTACCTGCGGCGACTACCCGTCAGTTGCCTCAAGATCGACGGGATGTTCGTGCGCAATATCCTGCATGACGAGACCGATCGCATATTCGTCAAGTCGATCATCGACATCGCACGCACGCTGGACATAAAGACTGTGTGCGAGTTCATCGAGGACGAAAGTATGTTGGAAGTGGTCCGGGATCTCGGTGCCGATTACGCCCAGGGATTCGCAATTGAACGGCCTTTTGAACTCGCCCCCGGATTTCCCGGGAAGAACGCTAACGATCATGACGCGGCGGAGCCGCAGGCCCAGGCAGGGTAGAGCCCGATGTATGCAGAGACCGAAATGAACGACACCGCCGCTTACATCGTGCAGTCCATTGCGGCACTGCCGCCTCTCCCGGCGGCGGCCGAACAAA